>JBDUAO010000118.1:0-8111 GCA_040004595.1 Candidatus Dormiibacterota bacterium
GTGACGGCAAGCGACACCATGAATCAACCCCCGCCCCTCGTCGACTACAACCTCTTCGAGGCTGACGCCCCTTTACGCGAGGCGCTCGAGCGTGAGGGCGCGGGGTGGGCTCACGACTGGGTCAGCGAGCTCGGGCAGCTGGCCGGCACCGAGGAGGCCATCGCCTGGGGCTTCCAGGCCAACGAAAATCCGCCTCAGCTACGCACCCACGATCGGTTTGGCAACCGGATCGACGAGGTCGAGTTCCATCCTGCATGGCATCGCTTGATGGAGGTGGCTGTGGGGCACGGCCTCCACGCCCTGCCATGGCGCGAACCGCGACCCGGCGCGCACGCCGCCCGTGCCGCCGGCTTCTACGTGTGGTCGCAGGTGGAAGGTGGCCATGGCTGCCCGGTCTCGATGACTTACGCGGCGGTTCCCGCATTGCGCAAGCAGCCGGACCTCGCGGCGGAATGGGAACCACTGATCACCACCCTCGATTACGACCCCGGCCTGCGCCCGCATGCAACCAAGCGCGGCGTCCTCTTCGGCATGGCGATGACCGAGAAGCAGGGCGGCTCCGATGTTCGCGCCAACACCACTCGCGCCACGCCCACCGGCAGCGGCGAGTGGCAGCTGACCGGCCACAAATGGTTCTGCTCGGCGCCGATGTGCGACGCCTTTTTGGTGCTTGCCCAGGCGCCTGGCGGCCTCTCGTGCTTCCTGCTCCCTCGTGTTCTCCCCGACGGGAGTCGTAACGCTTTCCACATCCAGCGCATCAAGGACAAGCTCGGCAATCGCTCCAACGCATCGAGCGAGGTCGAGCTTGATGGCGCGACCGCGTGGCTTGTCGGTGAAGAGGGCAACGGGGTCAGAACGATCATCGAGATGGTCAACCACACACGGCTGGACTGCATCATCGGTTCCGCCTCGTTGATGCGACAGGCGGTTGCGCAGGCGATCCACCACGCCGCGCATCGCAGCGCCTTCGGGCGGCTCCTCATCGATCAGCCGTTGATGGTCAACGTCCTGGCTGACCTCGCGATCGAATCGGAAGCGACGACCATCCTGATGATGCGTCTCGCCGGCGCGCTCGACCGCGCTGCCGACGCCGCGGAGGCCAAGTTCCGCCGGCTGGCACTCGCAGTCAGCAAGTACTGGACCTGCAAGCGCGCGATACCCGTTGCGGCCGAAGCCCTCGAGTGTCTCGGGGGCAACGGCTACGTCGAGGAATCGATCATGCCGCGCCTCTATCGCGAAGCGCCGCTGAGCTCCATCTGGGAGGGGTCCGGCAACGTCAACGCCCTCGACGTTCTGAGGGCGATGGGCCGCGAGCCGGAAACAGTGACCGCCTTTATGGCTGAGCTCGACCAGGCAAGAGGCTCCGACCCACGGCTGGATCGGTCCATCGTCGAGCTGAAAAAAGCGCTCTCGAACGGGGCACCGGTGGAATCGAGCGCGCGGCGGGTGGTTGAGCGCCTGGCGGTCACCCTCCAGGGCTCCCTTCTGGTCCGCTTCGGCGACGCCGCTGTGGCCGATGCGTTCTGCGCAACACGCCTGGGCGGCGACTGGGGCCACTCGTTTGGGACCCTGCCGCAGGGGCTCGAACTAGCTTCGATCGTGCAGCGCCACCGCCCGCCTGCGTAGATTGGGGTACGTGAGCGTCCAATCCAGCGATATCACGGCGGTCTGGCGAAGTTCGCCGCTCTCGGATATCTCGCCGCAGGAGCTCCTGCTGGTCTCCGATTTCGACGGCACCCTCGCGGCCATCGTTTCGGAGCCGACGATGGCCACCGCTCTGCCGGATTCGCTGCACGCCCTCCGGCGCCTGGTCTCGGTGCTCAAGAACGTGGTGATTCTCAGCAGCCGCACCCCCAGGGAGCTCGCGGACCTTGTGCCCATCCCCGGCGCTTTGCTGATCGGGGACAGCGGTCTACCGCCTCCGACGCCAGAGGAAATGCAAGCGCTGCAGCAGTTCAATGCCCAGGCGGCGCAGCTCCTGGGCGCCGTTCACGGAGCGTGGATCGAGATCAAGCCCGCCAGCAGCGCCGTCCACTTTCGCAATGCCCCGATCAGCGGCCAAAAGGTGCTCGACATTCTTCGGCCGCTGCTTCACCAGACGGGCCTGAACGGCGGCCTCGGGCGAAAGGTGATCGAGGTGCATTCGCCGTACCTGGGCAAGGGCAACGCGCTCGAGGCGTTGCTCAAGCGCCTTGCTCCGGGCGGCATTTTGGTGCTGGGCGATGACGAGAATGACAGGTCGATGTTCAGGGTGGCGAGCGGGCAGCTGATCCCTCATCTCTGCGTCGGAGTGGGCTCCGCCGAGGTGCCGCCCGACCTGTTCGACCACTGCGACCTCGTGCTTGACGGTCCTGCGGAAGCGTCAGCCTTTCTCCGTAACGTGGCAGAGTGGGCGACGATCGCGAGAGGCGCTAAGCCTTAGTCGGGCTGATCACCAGGTCTCGAAGGTCCTGGACCTGCCGGCTGATCCACCGAGTGATGTCGTTCGCGCGCACGACCTCTCGCGCACCCTCGTTCAAGCGCCGCTTTTCCGCCGGGCCCATCATCAACCCAACGTACAGTGCCGCCGCGGTGGCCTCCACGTCGAATGGGTTGACCGACAGGACATGGTCGTGAAGCTCTTCGTGAGCGCCCGCATTCTCTGAGAGCACGATGACGCCGTTGGTCGTGTTGACAAGCGCGCCCTCCTTGACCACGAGGTTCAGACCGTCATACACGGGGTTGACGAGCAGCACGTCGTAGTTCTTCAGCGAGGCGACCGCCTTGCGCTCGCTCTCGCCGATCTCCAGGCGCACAGGTTGCCAGGTGTCGGTGCCGAACTCGCTGTTGATGCGGCCGACTGCCTGCCGGATCTGTCGCAGGTAGCGGCTGTAAACGGCGACGTCCTGGCGCGATGGCTGCAGGAAAGCCCAGAACTGCACCTGGCCGCGCAGCTCGGGGTGATAGCGCAGGAGCTTGTCGTAAGCGATGAACCCGCGCACGATGTTCTTGGATGGATCCGTCCGATCGATGCGGGCGATCAATTTCGGTGGCCGCCATGACTGCAAGTCGCGTTCCTGACGCTTGACCCCCCGGGATCCGGCAAGGCGCGCTGTGGTTGAGACGTCGATCGATATCGGGTAATGCCGCGCGTAGACGACGCGCCCGCCATAGAAAACCGCTCGCTCGCGTTCATCCACCTGCAGGCCGGCGTTCTCCTCGCACGTCAGGAGGAAGTTGCGCACGTCGAGGCTGGATTGAAAGCCGACGACGTCGCATCCGAGCAGCCCCTCGAGGATGGCATCGCGCATCTGCTTCGGCAGCACCTTCCAGTACTGAGGCGTCGGCCAGGGCACATGCACGAAGTGCTGGATCATGGCGCCCGGCAGCGCCGTGCGGACCAGCCGCGGCACGAGGTAGAGCTGGTAGTCGTGAACCATCACAAGCGGCCGGCTCGGCGCGGCACGCGCGACTTCGATCACCTTCTCGGCCATCAGCCGGTTGACCTCGACGTAGCCCTCCTCCCAGGCCTGATGGATGCGGTCGTCGATCACCGGCTCGTTGCCAAGGTCCCACAGGTAGTGTTGGATGAACCAGAGCACCGGGTTCGCGAAAACGCCGTAGTACATCTCGTATTGCTCTTTGGTCGGTGTCGCGTAGTGAAGGCTGCCGGTGGAGTTGAGGAGGGGGACTTTGATCGCTGTCCCTTGGGTCGCGGCGATTTCTCTTTCTTCGTCGGTGCGGGTGCAGGCGACCCAATCGGCCTCCGTCGCCTCGGCCAGGGTGAGCAGAGCGGTGATCACCCCACCTGCCCCGCGCCTGAAGCCGCCTTCGGGCCTCGGTTCTGACGGAGCACGGTTGCAGACCAGGATGGGGGAGACGTCGGGAAGCGTTCGCTTGACATAGGCCCGCATGGCGGAGCCGGGACTCCCCCTCTCAACCGAAACGGGCACCTCTTCGGCGATGCTCACGCCGCTACTATCGTCGTTTGCTATCGGACGAACGCAGCGCGATCGAGCGGGAGGTCGCGCACCCTGATGCCGGTGGCGCGAGCGAGCGCGTTCGAGATCGCTGCTGGACCGGGCACCGCAGGTGGCTCGCCGACGCCCTTGGCGCCAAGTGGCCCGACCGCCGAAGCCACCTCAATCAGCCTTACGTCGATGTCGGGCAGCTGGTCGGCGGTGGGGAGCTCGTAGTCGAGGAAGCTCGAGGTGCGGAGCTGGCCGTCGACGCTGTACACGAGCTGCTCGCCGAGCGCGCGGCCCAAGCCCTGGACCACGCCGCCGTGGATCTGGCCCATGGCCTCGGGCGGGTTGATGGCGCGCCCAACATCCTGGATCGCGGCGTAGCCGGTCAGCTGGAAGGCCCCGGTCTCGGCGTCGGTGCGGACGCGTGCGATGTGGACTGTGAACATGGGGGAGGCCGCCTGCACCGCTGAGCGGCCGGTGGCCTGGATCGGACGGTACTTGCCCATGAACTCGGTGCTCATGGCCACCAGCTTCGTCACCTCGACGTAGCGTTCCGGCACGCCGCGCACTGTCACACGGCCGTCCACTATCTCGAGGTCTTCGGGCGCTGCCTCCAGCTCGTTGGTGGCGATCTCGAGCAGCTGGCGGCGCGCCTCGAGGGCCGCCTCTTGCACAGCGCCTCCCATGCTGTAGGTGACCTGGCTCCCAGCCGCGAGCGGCCCATACGGTGCCGTTCCGGTGTCGCTCGTCTCGATGCGGACCCGATCGAGTGGGACGCCGAACGACTCTGCAGCGATCATTGCGAGTCCGGTCGAGGAGCCGCTGACGTCCACGGTTCCGACGTGCACGGTCAGCGTTCCGTCGGGCTCGACGCGGCACCCCGCTGACGAAGGCGTCCGGGCGCCGCCCCACGATCCGAGGGCGATGCCGACGCCTTCGCCTTTCTCGGTCGGCGTCTTGTACAGCGGGTGCTTCTGGGCCTCCTCGAGGCATTCGACCATCGCGATCGCCGGCAGGGGCTTGCCGTCCGGGCCGGGGTCACCCTCGCGCTTGGCGTTGCGCAGGCGAAGCACGATCGGGTCCATCTCGAGCTCGAGCGCCAGCTCATCCAGCGCCGATTCCAGGGCAAAGTAGGCTTGCGGCGCGCCGGGAGCGCGGTATGCCTCGACCGGCGTCTTGTTCGTGGAGACCTCATAACCGGTGATCTCGAAGTTGGGGCACTGGTAGGTGCCGGTCAGGAACATCCCGGTGATGCCGCCGTGCCAGCCCGCGGCCGCGCCGTTGTCGTAGTGGAAGCGCGCGCGCAGCGCCACCAGCGTGCCGTCGCGCTTGGCGCCGAGCTCGATGTCGAAGCTCGCCGCGGGAGCGGATCGCGCGACCGCAAACACCTGCTGGCGGGTGAGGTTGAGGCGCAGCGCGCGGCCGGTTCGCCGCGCGAGGAGCACGAGGAGCGTTTCCAGAAGGGTGACCTTGCCGCCGAAACCGCCACCCACCGCCATCGGGACGACACGGACCTTGTAGGTCGGTATGCCGAGCACCTTCGCGACCTCATCGCGGACGTGGAACGGGCCCTGCGTCGGCGCCCACACGGTCATTCCCCCATCAGGCTCGGGCCGGACCATCGACACGTGCGGCTCCAACGGGGAGTGATGAACGCCCGCGAGGGTGTAGGTCGCTTTGATCACGGCATCCGCAGACTTCAAGGCGGCCTCGGTGTCGCCGCGTGTGAGGCTGACCACGCTGCTGACGTTGGATGGCTTGCGCGGTGCGGCGCCGCCGGCCTCGGCGTCGGTTCCGGCACCGTGCATCGATGCGTCCGCCGCATCAGCCTCCTCTTCCGCGTCGAGAACTCTGCCCGCGCCATCGCGCATCGCAGCGGCGGGGTCGACCGTCACGTCCAGTGATTCGTAGTCGACGTCGACGAGCGCGGCCGCATCGGCTGCTGCGGTCTCGCTTTCGGCGATGACTGCGACGACAGGCTGGCCGACGTAAAAAACGCGACCGATCGCGAGGGGTTTCTCGGGGCTGGGCACGTTGGTGCTTGGAAGGTCAGCACCGGTGACGATGTCGATGACGCCAGGCGCAGAGCGCGCAGCCGTGGTGTCGATGCTGCGAATGTTCGCACTCGCCTGGTGGCTGAGCACGAGCTGCACGTGAAGCAGGCCGGGCAGGTCGACGTCTGCAGTGAAGCGTGTCGCCCCGGAGACCTTCTCAGCCCCCTCGAGCCGCCGATGACCTATCCCAACAACACTCACGACGTGATCATCGTACGGACTTAGTGCTTGACGATCCTCGCATCGGTCCAGGTGAAGTCGTACAACGCGTTCCCGCCGACCCCCTTCACCCACGGATGCGCAAGGTACTGCTGCACGCCGTAGACGAGCGCGCCGAATGCGACGTGGCCAATCAGTGTCTGTCCCGCGGCTTTGTACTCAGGCAACGCGGTAGCGATCGGCTTTCCGTCCGCCGCCTTGACAGAACTTTCGAATGCAGGATTCAAGTAGCAAGAACCCCCCGAGTTCGCGCTCGCCAAGAACAGGTAGTCGAACCAATCCTGAGGATGGTCGTAGTCCGCTCTCCAGCTCTGTCTGAACAGTGAGTAAGCGCATTTGCCATTGCGCTTGTCGAAAAAAGTCTTGCGATCCACCTCGACGCACTTGACCACGACGCCGAGGTTCTTGAGCCACTGCGCCACCAGGTTCGTGCACACGGCCTTGTTGAAGGGATCGGTGTCATACGTGTAGGTGAGGCCGCGCACCTTACCGCGTTTCGGATCCCACTTCTCGTACTGGGCCTTCGCACCCGCAGCGTCGAACTTCGTGTTCCCGTCCGCGCCGTCTCCGAGGTATCCAACGAGCCCCCGGCTGATCAGCCCACCGGTGGCGGGCACGCATGCGGTGCCCACATTGCACACCGCGGCGGCGAGTGCCGCGCGATCGATCGCCCTGGAGAAGGCCTGGCGCCCAGCCAGCCCGTTGCCGACACCGGCAAACGGCCCGGTGCCGATGTTGAAGCCCGCCCAGAAAGTGAGGCCGGCGGGTATCAGCTGGAGCTGGCTCTTCAGCAGCGCGTTGGATGTGTACCGAACCGCAGCTGTGGGGGGAAGGCCCTGGTGTGCGTAGCCGATGAGGCTGTAGAGGCCCGACTCATACCGCGCGACCTGCACAGATTGATCGGCGATGACGTCGATGTGCACGTGCGTGATGGCGCCAGTCGACCCGCCGTACCAGTGCGCTACCGACTCGAAGTCGAGCGCCTGCCCGGCAGAGCGCGCGGTCATCCTGAACGGCCCGCTGCCGATGAGGGTTTGTGGATTCGTGAACCACACGAGGTCGCCGGCGGTTGCTATGACCTTCTGGTCGACGACCCAGAACGGCCACAGCCCGACGGAGGCCATCCAGTAGCCAGTCGGCCTGGTCAATGTGGTCGTGAACGAATAGTCATCGAGCTTGACCAGGCCGCTCATCTTGGTCGCGCGGCCGTCCGCGACAGCCTGATAACCCGAGATGGGCTGAAACAGGCTCGCGTAATCGCCCTGCTTGCCTGCGGCCCGGTTCCAGCTGTACAGGAAGTCGTCGGCGGTGATCGGGTCGCCGTTCGAGAACTTGGCGTCTTTGCGGATCTCGAACGTGTACGTGAGGCCGTTCGCGGAGATCACCGGCGCCGCTTTTGCGATGTCAGGCACCTCCTGAAGCTTCTGGTCGAATTTGTAGAGGCCCGAGAACACGTTACGAAAGACGTCGACGTCGGCTGGGTTCGAGATTTGCGCCGGGTCGAGGTCCGCAACGTCCTGCGCCATCGGAAAGCTGAGAGTCTGGTCGGTCGCAAGGACATCCGGCGCGGGACCACCGCCAAAGGGGGCGAGGATGACGACGCCAACCAGCACAGTGATCACCACCAGCACGGCCAGGGCCGCCGCGAGCGCGATTCGAAGGCCTCTCAAGTCGTGAGGATCACTTTCCCGGTGCTCTTGCCCCCAGCCACCGATGCAAGCGCAGCGGGCGCTTCGGCCAAAGGCATGCAAACGGAGATGAACGGTTTGATCTTCCCGGCCTGGTAGAGATCGGAGAGGGCGGCGGCGGCGGGCGTGATGAGCTCCGGCCTCCGCGACCGGTAAAGGCCCCAATGCAGGCCGACCACCGAGTAGTTTTTGACCAGAACATG
>JBDUAO010000119.1:0-7988 GCA_040004595.1 Candidatus Dormiibacterota bacterium
TGACATCTACTCGCGGCTCCTGAAAGATGGAGTCGTCTTTGTGCGCGGACCCATCGATGACGACCTCGCCAGCACCGTCACGGCTCAGCTCCTGTTCCTCGAGAACGAAGCGCCCGAGCGTGACATCCAGATTTACATCAACAGCCCTGGGGGCTCGCTGACCGCATCACTGTCGATCTACGACGCGATGCAATACGTCGCGAACAAGGTGGGCACGTTGTGCACGGGATTGGCGGCCAGCGGGGCCTCGATCCTGCTTGCAGGTGGGGATCCTGGGATGCGAATGTCACTGCCCCATGCCCAGATCCTCATCCACCAGCCGTTCACCCAAGGCATCCAGGGACAGGCGTCCGATATTCAGATTCACGCCCAGGAGATCCTGAGGCAGCGGCAGCAGCTAGCGACGCTCTACGCCAAGCACTGCGGGCGCCCCCTCGAGGTCGTGGAGCGAAACATGGAGCGCGACTTCTTCATGACCCCGGAGCAGGCCAAGGAATGGGGCCTGATCGACCTCATCGTCGAGCGCAGCCCCGCCTCAGTCCCCGCATCGTGAGCACCGACACGGAGGTCGGTTTTTGCCCGCGCTGCCAGGCGACACGTACGCTGCGAATTCGCGGAACGTTGGCGCTCAAGCGATCGGCCCACGAAACACGACTTGTGTGGCGACGGCAGGTCGATTGCCCCAGCTGTAATACATTCCTATCCATGGTCGAGACACAGCTGAGAACTGAGGTGATCGCCGGAGCGCTGTGAGTGGCGCGCTCTCAGTCGGCGGGCACGAACGGCTTCAGATGATCTAAGTCGTCCGGGCTCAATGCCGCGAAGAGCGCGAGGTCATCGCTTCGCTGCAGGAACCGGCGCGGCAAGATGACCTCTTCTTTCAAGAGCCCATCCGGCTTCACCACCACACCAACCAGCTGGGCGCTGTCGAACAGCACGTCTTTGACTGTGCCGAGCCTCTTCCCTGTGTCGCCCAACATGACGTTCTCCCCGCCCTCGATCTCCAGCTCGTCGTCGCCTTTGTGGGCGACCTGTTCGAGAGATCCAGGAATGGCCGGCGAGGACGTCAATGCGGTGATCGCCTCCTGGGTAAAACCTTCGGCAGCGGTTTCGTCGCCGTATCGATAGCTGAGGTACGGTGGGAGCCTGCGAACGTCCGCTGCCGTGAGCTTCAGGTCGATCCGGTCGCGCGACACCGAGCCGACCTCGCTTCGTGGCACGGTCACCTCGTCGGCGAGCAGCCACGATCCAGGGGAGATCAGGTGACCAGAGAATCGACGGCTCTCTTTGACAACAAAGGCCCTGAGCGTCAGGTCATCCTTGCCAACGATCAACCTGGATAGCTTGCCGATCTCCGTGCTGTCGCTCGAATAGACGGCCGCCCCCAGATGAAAATCCCCATCCTGTGAACCAGGTTCTTCGCTGCCCATCGCTTTAAGGCTACTCAATGCGCCTGGAGGCGATGCGCAGCATGCTCAGCCAGCGACTGCGGGTGGCTACCGCCGATCAACCCTCAATCGAGCCCGAGGTCACCCACGAAGACGCGGGCCTGCCGGCCGCGACGGCAGAGGTCTCGGCGTAGCTCTACCATCGGGAATATAAGTAGACGCGCGCGAGCGGGCCGCTATTCACGGTTAGAGCGACAGCATCTCCGATTTCCACGGCGGTTCGGCGCCCGCTCGCGTGCACGTCAACGTGCCCGCCAGGCACGCAAAATGAAGAGCGTCACCGAGTTCCTGGAGCTCAAGGGAGAGATCGGGCCGGACGGCGTCGTGGTCGTGCAGCCATGCCAGCAACGCTGCCCCAAAGGCGTCGCCTGCGCCGATCGTGTCAACGACCTCGACCTGTCGCGCAACCACGTGAATCCGCGCATCGCGGTGGGCGCCAAACGCCCCGACGGCGCCAAGCGTCACGACGACGAGGCTAACTCCCTCGTTGAGGATGCGCTCTGCGGAATCCTTGTAGCCGAGACCCGGATACAGCCATGCCAGATCGGCGGCGCTTCCCTTGACGATTGTGCTGTGTGAGATCGCTGTCCTCAGGTGTTCGCGGTACTCGGGATCCGGCGCAAGCCCCACCCGAATGTTGGGGTCGAGCATGACGAGACGCCTGCCATGTTCGCGACGGAGCACGTCGGCTAGCGTGGACGCCATTGGCTCGAGCACAACGCCGAGGGTGCCGACATGAATCGCCTTGACCTCCGGACCGAATTGCTCAGGGATCATCTTGGGGGTGAGATTGGGAGCCGAGGTTCCCTGGACGAGGAACCGATACTCGGCAGCGCCCTCGCTGTTCAGGTTCGCAACGGCGATGGTGCTCGGTTCGGGCCCAGTGCTTGCCAGCTCGAGGCTCACTCCGTCAGAGACAAGCATTTCTGCCAGCCGCCGCCCGAATGCGTCATCCGAAAGGCGGCCCAAGAAGGCTGTCGGCACCCCCAGGCGCGCCAGCGCGCGCGCAGTGTTGAAGGGTCCTCCGCCCGGGGCTGCCAGATGCGTGCCGTCCCCATTTGAGATCATGTCGATCAACGCTTCACCACATACGACGATCACGATCGGCGAGCAGGATATCGTCGAGTCGGGTGAAGAATGTGCATGAACTGCGGCTGCGGTGAATACGGCGAGCGGCACAAGCCTTCAGACATAACGATGGAAGACATTGCGAAGGCGGCCGAAGGCCAGGGGATGGACATGAAGGAGACCCTGGCGAACATGCGGGAATCGCTCCAGGGAGCGGCGAAGGCGAGCGAAAGGCCATTAGCCTCTCGTTTGGGCGCCAGCACCCTCTCCCCCTGGCAGAGGGGCGTTCACCTGTTGCACCCGTATAGATTGGGTGCGTGCGAAAACGAGCGCCCATCGTCATCAAGGCCGTGACTGCGCCGGAGTCTGCGGCGCGCCTGTCGCCGCCGGTTCGAGGCATGTTCCGAGTCGGAGCCGTGCAGGAGCGCTGGCACAAAGACCCGGCAGAGCACGAGGCGTCGCTGTGGACCGGCATCGAGCTGGCCGCCCGCGAGCGCGCGCAGCTGGTCTGCCTCCAGGAGCTGACCATGTCGCCCTATTTCGCAGTGCGCTCCGATGCGCAGGAGTTCGCGCTGACTCGCCTGGAAATGATTCCTGACGGGCCAACCACCGATTTCGCGCGACGAGCTGCACGCGAGTTCGGAGTACACGTCCAAGCGTCCCTGCACGAGCGTGCCGGGGACGGCGGCCTTGGTTACAACACAGCCGTCGTGGTCGGGCCCGATGGCGGCGTGGTCGCGCGTGTTCGCAAGGTCCACATCCCCGCGTCGGACGGGTACCACGAAGACAGCTATTTCCGGCCCAGTGATGACTCAGAGCCTTATCCGGTGGTGGACGTTGCCCAAGCGAGGCTAGCGGTTCCAACCTGTTGGGACCAATGGTTTCCGGAGCTGGCGCGAATCTACGCTCTGGCCGGCGCCGACGTGATCGTCTATCCGACAGCGATCGGGTCGGAGCCTGACGTCCCGAAGTTCGACACCAGGCCGCTCTGGGAGAAGGTGATAGTTGCGAATGGGATCGCCAACGGCACCTTCATGGTGGTTGTCAACCGAATCGGCGTTGAGCCTCCGCTGCGCTTCTACGGCTCATCGTTCATCTCTGACCCATACGGCCGCGTCCTCGTCCGGGCTCCCCGCAACCGGCCCGCGGTGCTGGTCGCCGACCTGGACCTGGATCAACGTCGCGACTGGCTGAATCTCTTTCCGTTTCTCACGACCAGGCGTCCCGAGATGTACCGCCGGCTGGCCGAGGCTGCTTCTTCCCTTAAGTAATTGCGTAACGACCCCGGCCTTGTTAGCCTGACGGGGTCGCGACGTGGGACCGCGGCAATCCGGCGTCCATTCCGAAGGGGGAAATTGGTCTATGACTCAGCTCCGACTCAGGTCGCGTATTCGCGCGTTGCTGACAGGCGCCGCAATATTGCCCGTCCTGGCCGTAGGCATTGCGAGCTCGCCGGTCGCCGTTTCGGCAAACACCACGCGGCTCATCTCGACATCGGGGACCGCAACAATCGCAGGGGGAGGCTCCGCGCCAAGCACGTCGGGCGTCCAGAACCCTGAATTTCCAGGCGCGGTAGGTGGCGACGCCGCCGCCGCGGGCGACAACAACGGCCCCAATCGAAGCCACACGTCGACCACCGGCTCGGTCACCGGGCTTGCGGTCGGTGATGGTAACGGCACTCTTGCTGGGTCTAACCCCGAGCTGGTCACCAGCTTCGACGGTCTCAACCACTTCATCAACCGTTTCGGCGTCAGCGGCGGCAACCAGTTCAGCCTCGAGCCGCCAGACCAGGGTTTGTGCGCGAGCGGCACCTTCGTCCTCGAAACCATCAACGACGTTCTCGCGGTTTACCGACCTGACGGCAGCGTCGCATCAGGTCCCGAGGCGCTGAACGCCTTCTACAACTATCCGTTCGCGGTCAATCGCACGACTGGGGTGCGCGGCCCCTTCGCGACCGACCCATCCTGCCTATTCGACAGCGCAACTCAGCGCTGGTTCCACGTCATCCTGACGCTGGATGTCGTGCCGAGCAACGGCAGGTTCGTCGGCACCAACCACCTCGACCTGGCGGTCTCCAAGACTGCTGACCCGACCGGTGGCTGGAACATCTATACCATCCCCGTGCAGGACGACGGCACGGCCGGGACCCCAAACCACGGCTGCACCGGCACCTGGTACGACGGGACCCCCAACAACGCATGCATCGGCGACTACCCGCACATCGGGGCTGACGCCAACGGGTTTTACATCACCACCAACGAGTACTCCTTCTTCGGCAACGACTTCCACGGCGCCCAGCTGTATGCGTTCTCCAAGCAGGCGCTGGCCAATGGCGACGCGTCCGTGGCCGTGACCCAGATCGACACCCACGGCATGGACAACGGCAACTCCGGTTTCACACTCGCGCCTGCGCAGGCCCCTCCGGGCGGCTCGCAGGTGACGAATGCCGGCGGCGCCGAGTACTTCCTCAGCAGCAACGCGGCCGACGAGGCGCACGGAAACGGCACCGCGATCGGACCGCGCAGCTCGAACCAGATCGTGGTCTGGGCTTTGACCAACACCGCGTCGCTCGATGGCACACCCGCCCTAACGCTGCTTCACACAGCCGTTGGTGTCGGTACGTATGCATTCCCCTCGCCTTCAAAACAGAAGTCGGGGCCAACCCCCCTCCGCGACTGCCTCAACAACAGGGCATGCTCGACGGCTCTGAACGGCGCTCCCGACCCCTTCAATGAGAAGGAATACAACCTAGACAGCAACGACACCCGCATGATGCAGACCACCTTCGCCCAGGGCCACCTGTGGGGCGCGCTCGATACCTCGCTTCCGCACGCGAGCTCCAAGAGGGCGGGAATTGCGTGGTTCGTCGTTACGCCGGCCGTCTCCAACAGCGGCGCACTTACCGCCTCGCTGAGCAATAGCGGCCTTCTCGGGCTTCCCGACGACAACCTGATCTACCCCGCCATCGGCGTCACAGCCGCGGGACATGGGGTTATGGCGTTCACCGTCGTCGGCGGCAACCGCTTCCCCAGCGCCGGTTACGCCCTGATCACCACCTCCGGCACGGGTACCGTTCACGTTGCCCGCGAGGGCGCCGGTCCGGCCGACGGCTTCAGCGGCTACCTCATCGAGAACTTCCCGAACCCGGCTCGGCCGCGCTGGGGCGACTACGGCGCTGCCGCGGTCGTTGGGAACCAGGTCTGGCTCGCGTCCGAGTACATCGGGCAGAGCTGCACACTCGCTACGTTTGAGGCGACCAGGTTCAGGTGCGGCAACACCCGTACCGCGCTTGCCAACTGGGACACCAGGATCAGCCTGATCACCCCCTAACCAGGTTTCGAATCGAAGGGCCGGCAGCGGGCCGGCCCTTCGTCTTTTAGACCCTGCCAAACGGGCACGGTATCGTGGGCACCGTGAGTTCCGAGCGAATGAGCCCTCCGTTGGACGGCGAGTCTCGATTGGAGATGATGGCTCCGCTGGCACGGGCCTACGCGCGCTCGGTGCCGGAGCATCCCACCGACGATGGCCTTTTCGGCCCGCGAAGCCTTGTCTGGCGAGTGAATCGCGATCGCGCATTCCCACTCGCCGGCATGCGCTCGCTCATGGTCCAGGCTCTGCATCCGCTCGCGATGGCGGGCGTTGCCCAGCACAGCGACTGGCAACGTGACCCGTTCGGCCGCCTCGCGGCCACCAGTGGCTACGTGCTGACGGTCACCTATGGAGATACCGCCGCCGCGAAAGCCGCAGCGGCGCGGGTGCGCGGGGTGCACATGCACGTTCGAGGCACCGATCCAGTGACAGGGCTCGCTTACAGCGCCGAGAATCCCGAGCTGCTGCTCTGGGTTCACGCGGGAATGGTGGATTCGATAGTCCACGTCGTACAGCGCTACGGGCGCGGCCTCGATGCCACCGAGGCTGATCGCTATGTGGCGGAGATGGTGCCCTTCGCGGTCATCCTCGGCGTGCCGGCCGAGATCATTCCCGCGAGCGTCGGCGCTCTGCGCTCGTACCTCGAGTCGGTGGAGCTGCGCCAGGTCACGCCCGCTGCGAGTGAAGCCATCGGCATCGTCCTCGACCCGCCTGATCTCGCTCCCGACCTTCGAGATCTGTGGCACGACCTCGGCCAGGTTGCCATTGGCACATTGCCTGGCTGGGCGCGCGAGATGTATGGGTTCGTCGCACCGCCTGCGGAATCGATGGAGCGAGAACCGGTAAGACAGCTCATAGGTGCCGTTGACATGATGTTTGAGTCTCTGCCCGGCGTGCTCGAGGCCAGGGAGCGCATTGAGCTCCGCAGCCGCGGTTGAGGAAACCGGCGCAGGGCACAGCGATGCTTCAGTCGCGCCTCGGTCGAGCCGGCGCCCTCGGACGGCTCGCGCTGCGGGTCGGCGGGCGTTATTTGGCTCGGTCGCCTCGGTTGATCTTCGCGTCCGTCGACCGTCGCAGTGAGCTGCGGCACGACCTTGCCCTTCGGACCGCGGACGATGTCGCCGAAGAGCTCGGCTCCATGAAGGGAGTTCTGATGAAGCTCGGGCAGATGGCCAGCTATGTCGATGAAGACATGCCCCTGACATTCCGAGCCGCCATGGCGCGGCTCCAACACAAAGCGCCACCGATGAGCGAAGGCCTTGCGTCGTCCGTGATCCGCGAGGAGCTGGGCGACGAGCCGGAGCGCATCTTCGTGCGCTGGGATCCTGTTCCGTTCGCCGCTGCTTCGATCGGGCAGGTGCACCGTGCCATCACGCGACAGGGTCGCGCCGTCGCCGTCAAGGTTCAATACCCTGGCATCGCGCGCAGCATGACGTCCGACCTGCGCAATGTCGGCCTTCTGCGGCGCATCGCCGCGGCGGCTTTTCCTGGCCTGGACACACGCTCGCTGGTGGAAGAGCTGGGGGAGAGGCTGAAGGAGGAGGTCGACTACACGCTCGAGGCCGACAACCAGGAAATGTTCGCGCGCTACTTCAACGGACATCCGTTCATCCACGTTCCCAACGTTGTGAAGGAGCTGAGCACCGCGAGGGTTCTCACGAGCGAGCTGGTGGCCGGCTCGCGATTCGATGAGCTGCAGGGTTGGGATCAGCGAGAGCGTGACATGGCGTCGGAGACCATTTATCGATTCGTATTCCGCAGTCTCTACCGCCTGCACGCTTTCAACGGCGATCCACACCCCGGGAACTATCTGTTTCACGGCCGCGGGCGGGTGAGCTTCCTCGATTTCGGATTGACCAAGCGATTCACCGACGAGGACCTGGCGCCGCTCATCGACGGCGTCCGTTACATGGTCATCGATGGCGACGGCGAAAGCTTTCGCAAGGCGATGGAGCGAGCCGGCTTCCTGCAAGCCGGCGCGCCAGTGCCGACGCAGGCCGTGGTCGATCGGTTCGGTCAGTTCTACGGGACTGTGATGCGCGACGCTCCAATGACCATCACGCCCGCCTATGCGTCCGCGATTGTGAAGCGC
Organism: Candidatus Dormiibacterota bacterium; assembly: GCA_040004595.1. Lineage (GTDB taxonomy): Bacteria > Chloroflexota > Dormibacteria > Dormibacterales > Dormibacteraceae > Palsa-872. Next base: position 7,978 of record JBDUAO010000119.1, read on the forward strand.
TTCTTTGATGC
>JBDUAO010000120.1:0-7904 GCA_040004595.1 Candidatus Dormiibacterota bacterium
GCAGTGATCGGGACCTTGGGGCTGGTAGCGGTCCGGCTCTTGCTAGCGGAAGCCGAACGGCAGCCGCTGGCCACCGTTCTGTGGCATCCGCTGACGTTTGCCGCCTCACTCGCGTTCCAGGGGGCAAGCATCGCCGACGGCCTGGCGGGCCGGCGTCCGGTCTGGCGGGGACGCGCGCTCCGCGGAGAGGTGGCATGAAGAAGCGCGCGGTGGTGATCGGCTCCGGGCTGGGCGGCCTGGCGACGGCGATCCGGCTGCTGGCCGCGGGGCTTGAGGTGACGGTGGTGGAGCAGGAGCCGACCGTCGGCGGGCGCGCCGGTCAGATTCGCGGCGAAGGATTCACCTTCGACGTCGGGCCATCGCTGATCACGATGCCCGAGCTCATAGACGACGTATTTCATGTCGCGGGCACGAGCTCCAAGCGTGAGCTGCGGCTGCGCGCCCTCAACCCGGCCTACCGAATCGACTGGGCGGGTGAAGAGCGCTCGTTCATGTTCACCAGCAACCGGGACGAGCTGCGGCGGCAGGTTGCATCGTTCAACGTGGGAGACGCGCAGCGCCTGGACGCATTCCTGGAAGCATCGCGGCGGATCCACGAAGACGCCGTGCTCTACGCCGGGCGGCGCGATTTCATGCATCTCTCCGACTTCATCGCGCTCGTGCCGCGCATGGTTAGCCTGGGAGCGCTCGGGTCGGTCGACGGCTTCGTGCACGACTACTTCGAAGATCATCACGTCCGCGAGGCGTTCGCCTTCCACCCGCTGTTCATCGGGGGCAACCCATACCGCGTTCCCGCGGTGTACACGGCTCTCGCTTACCTGCAGGTGGCGGGGGGCGTCTGGTACGCGGATGGCGGGGTCCGTGCGGTCGTGGACGCGTTCGAGCGACAGGTGCGTCGCGGAGGCTCCGTGATCACCGGCGAGAAGGTGGAATCGATCCTCCACAACGGCCGTGTACGCGGTGTGCGACTCGCTTCTGGAGCAGAGATCCCCGCCGAGTTCGTGGTCAGCAACGCGGATGTCGAATCGACCCGTCGCATGAGCGGTATCGGCCGGTCGCGGTCGCGACTGACCATGAGTTGCTTTCTTCTCTATCTCGGGACCTCCAGGCGATTCCCGGCTCTGGAGCACCACACGCTACTGGTCGGCCGCGACTACCACGGGTTCATCGAAGGGGTGACCGAGCGCCGCGTGCTCCCGGACGAGCTCTGCCTGTACGTTCACGCGCCCTCGCGCACCGAACCGTCGATGGCGGTCGCCGGTGGCGAATCGATCAGCGTGCTGGTACCCGTGCCGAACCTGCTGGGAGGCGCGGGCTGGCCGGAAGCAGGCGACGCGCTGCGTGAGCGCGTGCTCGACACCCTCGAATCGGCCGACGGCCTGGGTCTGGCCGGCCTTCGCGACTCCATCGTGTTCGAGCGCCGCTGGACACCGCTCGATTTCCAGGATCGTCTCGGCGCGCTGGACGGCAACGCCTTCGGCCCGACGCCCGTGCTCACGCAGTCGGCGTACTTCCGCCAGCCGAACCGCGACAAGCGGATCAAGGGTCTCTACCACGTGGGCGCCGGAACTCATCCCGGCGCAGGTATCCCAGGCGTACTGCTCGGAGCCGAGGTCACAAGCCGGTTGCTGCTCGAGGAGGTCGCGTGATGGCGGTCGCGGCGAAAAGCGTCGACCTGCAGGAGGCGATCGACGTGACGCATCGCATGTCGCGGACCTTCTCGCTCGCGACCCGCCTTCTTCCGCCCAGGGTCCGCGATGACGTCTACCTCCTGTACTTGGTTTGCCGCCGCCTTGACGACCTGGTCGACGGTGGCGACCCGCAGGCGAGCCGGAGGATCCACGAGGTGCGCCGCTGGGCGCGCGGCGGGAGCATCGCCGGCAGAGAGGAATCGCTTCTCGATGGACTGGCCGCTCGCCACCCCGAGCTCCCGCTGGACGCCGTCGCGGACTTCTGCGACGGACAGGAAAGCGACCTTCGGCCGCGCACCTTCGAGACCGAAGAGCAGCTGGATCTGTACTGCTACCAGGTTGCCGGCACGGTGGGCCGCATGATGGCGGCGATCCTCGGCACGCAGTCACCGGAAGCGGACCGCCATGCGCGCGCTCTCGGGATCGCGATGCAACGCACCAACATCCTGCGCGACCTGGACGAAGACATCGCAATCGGCCGGGTCTACGTGCCGCGCGCCACGCTGGAGGCAACCAGCACGGTCGACCTGGTCGACGGTGATCGAAGTGAATTGCTGAGATACGAGATCGCGATGGCCGACCGCTGGTACAGCGTCGGGCAGGCCGGGATCGGCCTTCTTGCGTACGGCGCTCGCCAGGTGCGTGTCGCGGCCTTGATGTACCAGGAGATCCTCCGGCAGATCGAGAGGGACGGCCTTGGCGCCGCGCGGCCGCGCCGCGCCGTCGTGCCCAGATCGCACAAAGCCCGCATTCTGGCGAGAACGCTGCTCTCTGCCTGATCTGCAGCTCGTCCTGGCGGCAGTGCTGAGCGCGCTAGCCGGCTACCTCATAGGCAGCGTGCCGGTTGCCGTAATGGTCAGCCGCCGGCACGGGTTCGATCCTCGCGCTGTGGGCGAGCGCAATCCAGGAGCGACCAATGTATGGCGCCTGGCCGGCGCCCGCGCCGGCATGATCGTCCTCGCCCTCGACATGGCCAAGGGCGCCATCGCCGCCGTCGTCGGCTTCGCGATCGGCGGATGGTGGGCAGCCGCAGCGGCTTCAGTTGGCGCGATGGCGGGCCATGCCTGGCCGGTGTGGAGTCGCTTCCGGTTTGGAGGCCGCGCTGTCGCCACGCTCATTGGTGCGGGCTCGATCCTGGCGCCGTTGCCGGCGCTAGTGGGATGGATTGTCTTCGTGCTACTTGTCCTGCCGGTCGGCCTGCGCAGAGCTGTCGCCGTCGGGATTCTAATGTTCCCCCTAGCCTTCGAAGTGCTCGAGCCGGACCGCCTTAAGCTCGTGCCGGTCGGGTTTGCCTACCTGGTGGTCGCGATCCGTTCGCGGAGCGCTTTGGCGGCGGCCTCGCTGCAGCGGCCTTCGGCCCGCCAGTGAACCGCGCCTTTCCGGTCCACGAGCAGCGCGTACACACTGTCTTCGCCGGGCAGCTGGAGCGACCGGCGGAACGCCGGCTTGTCAAGGTGCAGCGTGATGGTCGCGGCTCGAGCCTTGGGGTCGGGGATTCCGGAACGCATCCCGTTGGCGATGAACCTCCGGAAGAGCGGGTTCATCTTGCCGATGACCGGGAGCTCATAGCAAGCAAGCGTCGGGAATTCCGCCGCGAGTCTACGACCTGGCTCAAGCCAGGTGTCGACGTCACCTTGCTGGTCCCGCTGGAAGGCGATCATCACCAGGTTTAGCAGCCCTTCGAAGTCGGCCGGCAAATGCATTGCGCGACCGCCCAGGTTGGAGGCGGTCAGGTCCGGAAAGGTGGCGGCCACGAGATTCACTATGCGCTCCGCCGGCGGACCTCACGCACGCAACCGAATCACATGTCTATGGATTTGTCGAAGTGCCACCATCGCGGGCCGCAGCGATGTCGTTGTGCGCCGGTTCCAGTATCGAAAGGCGCTCGAGAGGCCGCCCCCTCCAGACCATCGGCATTCACAAGGAGAACCATCGTGAGCATCGCAAACCAGTCGCCGGCCGTTACACAGACCATCGTCCAGGTCGCCGCAGGCGACTCCGAATTCTCGACCCTCGTGGCCGCGGTCAAGGCTGCCGGCCTGGCCGAGACCCTGTCCAGCGCCGGCCCGTTCACCGTGTTCGCCCCCATGAACCACGCGTTCTCGGCTCTCCCGGCGGGAACGGTCGAAGGGCTGCTGAAGCCAGAGAACAAGGCAGCCCTGGCCGGCATCCTCACCTACCACGTGGTCCCGGGCTTGATCTACGCGAAGGACGTCAGAACAGGCGATGTCGTCACCGCCAACGGCGCCAAGCTCACCGTGTCCATGGAGAACGGATCAGTCCTGATCACTGACGCCAAGGGCAACCAGGCGAAGGTCGTGAAGACGGACATCCCGGCCAGCAACGGCGTCATCCACGTCATCGACGCCGTCCTCCTTCCGTAAGACTCGTACCCCTTGGGGCGGAGCCCGGTCGGACCGGGCTCCGTCACGTGGTCGAGGACCAGAAAGCCCGGCCGGATGGTCTCAGGGCTACTCTTAGACGGGGACTTAGACATGAGCGAGACACGGGGGAAATCCGCCCGCGGCGGGGGTGGAATCGGGCGCGGCCGCAGGTCTGTGCGCTCCCGGTCGCGCTCCTTCTTGAACGCACTCCTCCAGAACGATCCCGCCTCGGCGGCGCGCCTGGTTGAGCAGGAGCTCGCCGAGGTCGGCTCGCGTGCCGCCGTCTTCGCGGACTTGATCCATCCCGCCCAGTACGAGATCGGCGACATGTGGTACCGGGGATTGATCGGCGTGGCTGACGAACACCGCGCGACCGCCCTCGTGGAGACAATCGTCGACCGGATGTCGCCGACTCCGACAGAGAGGCCACTGCTCAGCGTTCGGTGCTTGCTCGCCTCGATCGGCGCCGAGAGGCATGTCATCGGGCTGCGGCTGCTGGCCGCCGCGATGGCGGACGACGGCTGGGAGGTCGAAGTTATGGAGAACCCGGCGTCGGTCCAGGACGTCATGGCCGTGATCGACCGCGCGCGACCGCAGCTCGTCGGCCTTTCTGCCGCCTATCTCCCGGACCCCGAGCCGATCAAGCGCGCGATTCGGCTGGTCAAGGAGCGCGGCATCCCGGTCATGGTCGGAGGCCCGGCGTTCAATCGCACGCCAAGCCTTGGCGAGCAGGTTGGCGCCGACGCTCACGGCGCCGACGCCCGCATGGCGCTCACCCTGGCGCGTCGTCTGGTCGCCGGGTGATACAGCCTTCCGAGTACACGGTCGGCGAGGTCGCCTCCATGACCGGCCTGTCCACTCACACTCTTCGCGCCTGGGAGCGCCGCTATGGCGCGCTCAAGCCGGCACGCACCCGAGCGCGGCAGCGACGTTACTCCCGCGAAGATGTGGAGTTCCTGCTGCGGGTCAAACAGCTGAGCCGGGCCGGAGGCCGTTCGATCAGGCTGGCCCTTGAAGAAGCCAGAGGCGAGCTCCCGGTCGACCTGCCGGCGGCGCCTCCGCCGGATCATCCCGCCGCAATCCAGGCCGCTACGCTGTGGCGTTCGGTGGCCGACCTGTCGCCCAACCTGATCCTGATTCTCGACGGGCGTGGTCGCATCGTCGACTGCAATGTGGCGGTCGTACGGATCACCGGCCAGTTCCGAAGCCAGGTCCAGGGGACCAGGTTCGTCGACCTGGTCGACCCCCACGACCGCGTCAAGGCGGTTCAGGTCTACAGGCGTCCGATGCGCGAGCACCCGGCCTGGGAGCTCAACCTCAGGACACCCCGCGTCCAGGGGTTGTACACGTTCGATTGCCGGCTCCTGCGAGAAGGCGACCGGTGGCTGATCGCCTGCAGCGGCCACGACCTGACGCAATCGGGATCGGAGCTGTGGCCGGCGGCCGGCGAGGCAGGTGCCGGTCGCCCAGGCGAAGCAAGCCGGGCCGCACCAGCGACGCAAAGCCCTTCACCCTAGGTTCAGCGCCGACTTTCTGTCTAAGCATTTGTCCAGGTACGCCGGCGCGGGCGGGACTGGACCGGCCAGGCGCGTGGGTTACTGCTCCTGTCCGGCGGTTCGTCGACCGCCAAATCCAGACAAGAACGTAGGAGGTAACTATGCGTCGTATATTCGTCGGACTGTTTGCCGGGCTGATCGCCGCAGCTCTCGGCTCTGGCGCCGTTCCCGTGGCTGCCTCGGGGAGCTCTCAGACCATAGTCGGGATCGCGGTAAGCAACCCCGACTTCTCTACCCTTGTCGCAGCTGTCAGCTGCACGGGGCTCGTCCCCGCGTTGAACGGCACGGCGAAATACACGGTGTTCGCGCCAACCAACGAGGCCTTTGCCAAGCTCGGCCTCAACGCATCCAACGTCTGCAGCGCGCTTCCCCGGGCAACCCTCAAGAACATCCTTCTCTACCACGTCACCGCGGGCACGCGTCTCGCCAAGAGAGTCCTGCCTCGCGAGGCCGGTGAGACCAGGGAGCTCCGCACCCTGCTCGAGGACCAGTCATTCGAGGTCAACAGAGCAGGCGTGATCACCACGTCGAGCGGCAGCACGAGCAAGATCGTCGCGACCAACATTCGAGCGTCCAATGGCGTGATCCACGTCATCGACAGCGTGCTCATCCCTGGCGCGAACAGCGACCGGGAAGGCGATCAGGAGAACGACAACTAGTCCCTGCGCCGGCAATCACCGCATTCAGAAGAACCATCACCGTGCGATCCACGCGGTCCTGCTCCCTTAGCGGGCTCCGTGGGCGAGGCCCGGTCTCGAAGGAGGCCGGGCCACCCCAACCTCTCACATCAAGACACCAAGGAGTCGTCAATCACCATGAAAACCGATCGGAAGACCGGGACGCTGAGAGTTCATCACACCACCCAAGGCACGCACTCGCGAAGACCCCTCGTCGTCGCTGCGTTCGTGATCCTCGGCTGGCTTTTGGTCGCAGGCGTGTCGGGCCCCTTCGCCGGCAAGCTCATTTCCCTTCAGAAGAACGACCTGGCCGACTTCCTTCCGAGGAGCGCTGAAGCCACCCGCGTGCTCAAGCTCGAAGGCGGCTTTCAGAACGCGACGGTGGTCCCCGCCGTGGTCGTGTTCGAGCGCTCGAGTGGAATCACCGACGCCGATCGCGCAAGCGTGGCGGTGATGGCTGCGAGTGTCACAGGCCTGAAGGGCGTCGTAGGCGATGCGTCCCAGCCGATCCCCTCGGCCGATGGCAAAGCGCTCGAGCTGGTCGTCAACGTGGACGGTTCCAGCATCGGCGGGACAGGCGATGGAGTGAGCTCGCTGAGGAACGCGTTCCACACCTCGGGCGGTTTCTCCGTCCACGTCACCGGCCCCGCCGGGTTGGCCGCCGACTTCGGTTCGGCATTCAAGGCGCTCGACGTGAAGCTGCTTGCGGGCACGACCTTCGTCGTCGTGGTGATCCTCCTGCTCGTTTACCGGAGCCCGATCCTGTGGCTCGTGCCGCTCGTGGGAGTGGGCCTTGCGCTGGTGCTTGCCCAGGCCCTGGTCTACCTGACCGTGCGCGTCACCGGGCTGACGTCGAACGGCCAGAGCCAGGGATTGCTCACCGTGCTCGTGTTCGGCGCAGGCACGGACTATGCCCTGCTCATGATCAGCCGTTATCGCGAAGAGCTCCGCCGCCAACCGACCGCCCAGGCTGCGATCCGCGCGGCGCTCAAGGGCGCGGCACCGGCGATCGCCGCTTCGGGCGCGACCGTGATCCTTGCCCTACTATGCCTGCTGCTCTCCGATCTCGGTTCGAACAAGAGCCTCGGGCCGACCGCGGCGATCGGCATCGCCTGCGCGATGGTGACGATGCTCACCTTCCTGCCAGCGCTGCTTCTGCTCACGGGCGGCAGGCTTTTCTGGCCGTTCGCTCCCCGGTTCGGCTCAGCGGAGCAGTCGAAGATCGGGCTCTGGTCGAGGATCGCCTCGTTCGTCGGCCGCCGCTCCCGACTGGCGTGGGTGGTCAGCGGACTCGCCCTTTCCGTACTTGCGCTCGGCATCACTCAGCTCAATCCCACGGGCATAGCGTCGAGCGACCAGTACACGGTTACTGTGGATTCGGTCGTCGGTCAGAAGATCGCGGACCAGCACTTCCCTGCTGGGACGGGCAGCCCGGCGGTCATCATCGGCGAGGCCGCCGCCTCGAGCGCCATTGTCGCCTCGGCAAGGTCCGTGCCAGGCGTCGACAGCGCCACCGTCCTGACCACCAGCCCCGCGAGCATCGAGCCCAAGGTGGTCGACGGGAAAGTTCTCGTCAGCGTGGCTCTGGCAGATCCC
>JBDUAO010000022.1:0-25916 GCA_040004595.1 Candidatus Dormiibacterota bacterium
TTGGAGACCCTGAGGCCGAAGGCGCAGGCCAACGGCAATGGCAACGGGCGAGGCAGGCCGAGTTGGAAGCAATAGAAGAGGTTGAGATGAGCGAAGAGGAGCCGAGTGCGCGGGGCCGCTACGTGGTCGTGAAGGCGCTGGAGGACGGGGTGGTGATAATGGGCCTGACGAGGGGCAAGGACACGAGGTCGCATCACTCGGAGCGGCTGGACGAGGGCGAGGTGCTTGTGGCCCAGTTCACGGAGCTCACGGCGGCGATCAAGATCAGGGGCAAAGCGGAGATCCTGACGGACGTGGGAAAGGTGGAGTCCGGAGGCTAACGCTCCACTGGTAATCCAGCCGCCTTCCAGGCCTGAAAGCCGCCGATCATATCAGTGGCGTTGACCAGGCCGATGTCTTGCAGGGATGCAGCGGCGAGGCTGGATGAGAAACCCTCCGCGCAGACCACGATGATCCGAACGGCATGGTCGGTTGCCTGAGGGATCCGGTCAGGCGATGTTGGGTCGAGCCGCCACTCCAGAACGGTCCGGTCGATGACTATAGCGCCCGGAATCTCGCCCTGGTTCGCCCGCTGCTGCGCCGTGCGCGTATCAACCAGCAACGCGCCGCGAGCCTGCTCCTCGACCGCCTGCATAGGCTCGACTCTGTGGAGCCGACAACGGGCCCGCTCGAGGATTTCGTCGATGGCTGGCGACATGTCTTGGCGGCGAGTATGAATGGGTCCTGGAGCCGTTGTCCAGGAGAGCGAGATGGAGCAGATAAACTTTGAGGCCGCCCACGCCCACGTAGCTCAGGTGGTAGAGCATCGCCTTGGTAAGGCGAAGGTCCCCGGTTCGAATCCGGGCGTGGGCTCCAACCCGTCCCTAAGGCTCGATTTTGTATGCGTTGGAAACCTTTTGGAGGCGGCTGGGCAGGCGCCGGGAATGAATCGTCGCCGAGTCCGATCGGCTAGACGCATTGGCTCCTCCATATGGATCTCAGATGAGGCGGGCTGCAGTCCTTGAGTAAGCCTGAATCGCATCCGTAACGAGCCGGTCACATTCCGCGGGCGACATGCGTAACCGTCTGGTAACACCGAGTCCACAACAATCTCGGCATGAGGATTTCGATTCGTTGGGTGGCGGCCGCCGCAGCGCTGCTGCTGGTGTTCGCGCTCGCGATCGCCATCTATCCAGTCGTGCGCGGTGGAGGTGCCGGACTGTCTTTGCCCAGCAGCGCCACTCAAGCTCAACTACCGGCCACCGGCCCAGCTGCCCCTGAATTCACCGGCATCGTCGCTTGGGAGAACTCGGCGCCGCTGACACTTTCGTCGCTGCGCGGCAAGGTCGTTCTGGTCGACTTCTGGACGTATTCCTGCATCAACTGCCAGCGCACCATCCCGTTTCTGCGTCAGTGGTGGGACAAGTACAAGGGCGACGGCTTCGTCATCGTCGGTGTTCACAGCCCGGAATTCGACTTCGAGAAAAATGTCGACAACGTAAGGCGCGCGGCAAAGGACTACGGCGTGACCTGGCCGATCGCGGTCGACTCGAACATGGCGACGTGGAGTGCTTACCGCAACAATTACTGGCCGGCCGAATACCTCATCGACAAGTCTGGACAGATCCGGCGCGCCCACTTCGGCGAGGGCGAGTACGACGTCACCGAGAGAGCGATCCAGGCGCTTCTGTCCGAGGGTGGCAGGCCGGTGTCAAAGACGGTCGTATCTGCGCTTCCGGGCATCACAACCGACTCCGGTCCGCAAACGCCGGAGACTTACGCCGGCTCGGCGCGGGGTGATGGCAGAATACGGTTCTCCGGCGTGTGGGCCTCGCGTCCGGAATTCGCCGAGCTGACCGCCACGACGCGGCCAGGCCCGGACTACGCGGAGATCGCCTACCAGGCGATGCGCGTTTACATGGTGGCGTCTCCCTCCCTCGATCCCGTGACCGTGTGGGTCATGCTCGACGGCCGTGACCTGACGCCGAGCCAGGCAGGAAACGCCGTCCATTTCGATGGCTCGGGGCGCTCATATGTGGTGGTCGACCACGACGACCTCTACTCGCTGGTTGCAATCAAAGACTTCGGGCGCCACACGCTCCGCATCAGCCCGCAGCGCGCCGGCTTTCAGCTGTACACGTTCACCTTCGGGAGCTGATATCCCCAGCGACTTCATCGTGGCGTTCGCGGCGGGCTCCCTGTCGTTCTTCGCGCCGTGCATCGTCCCGCTGCTCCCTGCCTATGTGAGCTACCTGACCGGGGCCGGGCTTTCAGAGATCCGAGCCGACCCTGCGTCGTTTCAGGGTCGCGTGGTCAGGGGCGGCCTCCTTTATGTGCTCGGTTTCGGACTCGTCTTCGTCAGCCTGGGCGTCCTGGCGGGCTTCGTCGGCCAGGGACTCAAAGCCGAGGAGGCGATCCTGCAGCGCGTGGGCGGATTGGTGGTGATCGTCATGGGCCTGGCGCTCGCCGATCTGCTGCCGGCGCGAATCAGCCAGCGGACGTTCAACCCGATCAGCCTGGCTCGGCCGGGAAAGTCATTCGGCGTCGCAGCGCCGGTCGTCCTGGGCGTGGTTTTCGGCACCGCGTGGACCCCGTGCGTTGGCCCGGTGCTGGCCAGCATCCTCGTCCTCGCCGCCAACACCCACCACGCTATCGATGGCGGCGCCCTGCTGACCGCGTACACGCTGGGCCTCGGCCTTCCGTTCGTCGTCGCGAGCCTCGTGCTGGCGAGCTTTCCGTCGTGGATGCGACCGCTTCAGCGCACTGCGTCAGTGACCAGCCGGATCGCCGGCGTGCTCCTCATCGCGCTCGGAATTCTCCTTGTCCTCGGTGTGTACACGCAGATCGCGGGCTACCTCGCCGCTCCGTTTGGACCGCGCTAGACCCGGCGCCCGTGGCGGATGCCTACCATCGGCTGCAATGGGCGCCGACCCGGTCATGTCGGTGCCGCGACCATTGCACGTGCGCGGCTGGCTGAATAAAAAATGGGCCGGCCGAAGTAGCCGGCCCCGCCGCTTAGTTACTGGTTACCTGGTCGGCTCTTCCATCTTGAGAAGGCCGAACGCTGCGCCTTCGGGGTCGCTCACGATTGCGAAGCGGCCGCCTGGCATGTCCATTGGGGACATCATTTCCTTGCCGCCTTCCGCGATCACCTTGTCGAACGCCTTGTCGACGTTGTCGACGTTGAAGTAGACCATCCAGTAGCTCGGCACCTGGGCGGGCACCATGTCGTTCATCTCCATGCCCCCTGCGATGCTCTCGCCACCTGCCTGGAACTCCGTGTACTCGGTCGGGTTTTCGGCAGACGCGGGGGTCTTCTTCTCGCCCCAGCCGAACAAATTCTTGTAGAACGGCTCGGCCTTGTCGAACCCGCGTGCGTTGAGCTCGGCCCAACCCATCGCGTTCGCGCCCGTGGACTGCGTCCCGTGCATCTTCCCGGCCTGCCATAGACCCAGGTATGCGCCGCTCGGGTCCTGGATGATGGCCATGTGGCCCTGCTCGCCGACTTCCATAACCGGCGCGATGATCTTGGCGCCGGCCGCCTCAGCCTTCTTGGCCGTCTCCGCTGCGTTGGGAGTACCGATGTATACCGTCCACGCTGAGGGCTGCTGCTCCATCTGCTTGGGCGCGATTCCAGCGACGTCCTTGCCGCCGGACTGCGCCGTCGCGTACCCGCCGTACGCCGGGTCGGGGCTGACCTCGACCTTCCAGCCGAAGACTGCCGAGTAGAACTTCGCGGCCGCTTTGGTATCTGTGGCCGCAAGGTCCGTCCATACCGGCTTGTGGGCTACTGCTGTTTTGGCTTCTGCCATATCTCGCCTCCTTGAATCGCCGTGGTTGCCGTTGCCGCTAGCCCCTACCAAACAAACTTCCCGATTAAAGGTGTTTAAGGCTCGGCGATGGCGAAGTCGGTCGTCACGTTGACGCCGTTGCGCAGCGTCTGCAGCGTTGAGCAATATCGCTCCGCACTTCCCAGCATACGCCGCGCTCGCTCTTCGTCCAGCCCCTCTTTCAGCTTCACTCTGGTGCGCACCCGGATCCCTGTTGCGCCTACCGGAATATCACGATCTGTGGCCATGGTGCCCCTGAAATCCCAGTCGATGTCCACCTGCACGTCGACCCCCTCCAGCTCGATGCCCATATTGGCCGCCACCGACCTCAAAGTGCTCTCTTCGCAGATCGCCAGGGCCGCGGCCAGGATGTCGCCTGAGCAGGGCGTGTCGCCGGCGCCGCCGGCGGCGGGGTGGAGGCCAGACCTGATAACCACACTCGTGTGCTCGACGGGGGCTACGGCGCAATGGCGCGGGTCGGACATGTCGGAGGGAACGCTTCGCGCTGAGGTGGTGACGAGGGCGGTCTTCGGGTCGGCTTTGTAGCTCTCCTTTAATGGAGCCTGGATCGCTTTGAGGTCGATGGAGTAGGGCATGCACCCAATTGTCACGTGTTGGAAGGTGGCGCTTGCGTGGCGCCGCTTACATTTGCTCGCATGGAATTCAGCGACCTTCTGAGATGCCGGCGGATGGTGCACCACTTCGAATCGCGTCCCTTGCCGAGCGATGTCCTCGACCGAATCCTTGAGTCAGCTCTCCATGCCCCGTCCGGGGGCTTCAGCCAGGGCCTTGCTTTGATTGTGCTCGACGATCCGGCCCAGGTGGCCTGGTTCTGGGAAATCACCGGCGGCAAGGCGTTCGGCGAACCGCCACCCGTGATCGTCCTGCCCATCCCCGATAAGCGCGCTTACCTGGAACGCTACTCGCGGCCCGACAAAGGCGGACCGGATGGTCCCCTGGCCGTGGAGAGTGGGTGGCCGGTTCCCTACTGGGATATCGATGCCGCCATGGCGTGCATGGTGATCCTGCTCAAGGCTGTCGACGAGGGTGTGGGGGCGTGGTTCTTTGGCATCACCCAGGGCGAGGACGAGGTGGTTGAGACCCTCGGCGTTCCCGCCGGCCTCCGCCCGATCGGCGTTCTTGGGTTCGGCTACAAGGCTCCGGGCGACCGGATGGAGGGCTCGAGCGTCACCATTCCGCGGCGGACGTTCGGACACCTCGTCCATCGAGGCAGTTGGCGTAGGGATTAAGAAACTTGACAAATGGCTAGGCTATCCTTAATAATCACAAGATAGTGCTGGCAAAAACTCAAGAATGGCAAGAACTTACCAAGATCACCCAGGCTCGGCCTGTGGTCGTGGAGAGGGTTCGCCTGGGCGAGAGTGGGGCTGCCGTCGAAGGGGCTTGGGAGCTGCCCCAGCTCGCTCGCCTCACCGCCGAGGATCAGGTGTTCGTGATCGCGTTCGTGCGGTCCCACGGCTCCATCAAGGAGATGGAGAGGGTGTTCGGGGTTAGCTACCCGACCATCAAGGCCCGTCTGAATCGCATCGGCGAGCAACTGGACTTTGTTGACACCAATCCCGCGCCGTCGCGCATGGAGATCCTCGAGCGGCTGCGCCGCGGCGAGATCACGGCCGACGTCGCCATTCGCCTACTGGAGGAATTGAAATGACGGAAGAGCGCAGGCAGATTCTCGAGATGCTGGCCGCTGGCAAGATCAACGCGGACGAGGCGGATCGTCTCCTCGGTGCGTTGGGTGGGTCCTCGTCGTCCGCCACCGCAACAGCGACAGCGGTTCAGACCAAGCCGCTGCCCAAGTTCATCCGCGTGATGGTTGACGGGAAGGACGGGAAGGACGGGAAGCCCGTCCACATAAACGTGCGGGTGCCGATCATGCTGCTTCGCGCCGGGGTCCGGCTGGCCAGCCTCATCCCGCCCAAGGCCCAGGAGAAGGTCAACGAGGAGCTTCGGAAGAACGGGATGGATTTCGATGTGAGCCAGATCAAGCCCGAGAACATCAACGAGCTCATCGACCAGCTCCAGGACCTCTCGATCGACATCGACCACGAACACGACGACGTCAAGATCCGGATCTTTTGCGAGTAGGCGATACGGGGCGTCTAACTGAATTGGACGCCCCGGCCGCCCCGGCCGACCCTTCCGACCCCCTCCCTGGCAAGCGGGGAGGATTGACGCCCGGCCCATGGACTGTTTTTGGGTCGGCGGCCTTTCGCAAGCTGTGGGTTGCGCTCACCCTCTCGCTCTTCGGCGACCTCTTCAGCTACATCGCGATGGCCTGGCTCGTCCTCCAGCTGACCGGCTCGAGCCTTGCCCTCGGCACTGTTCTCCTGGTCCAGGCCGTGCCACGCGCTCTCCTCATGCTGGTTGGCGGCGCGCTGGTCGATCGCCTCTCAGCCCGCCTCGCAATGCTCGCCTCGATGGGGGCGCGAGTCTTGGTTGTCGGGTCGCTGGCCGGGTTGGTGCTGGCGGGGCAGATTCAGCTCTGGGAGGTGTACATCGCCGCCGCCGTGTTCGGCATCGTCGATGCCTTCTTCATGCCGGCCCAGCGCTCCATCCTGCCGCGCATCGTTGCTGATGAGCAGCTCGAGGCAGGGAATGCGGTGGTCAACGTGACCAACCAGGCCGCGGTCATCCTTGGCCCGGCCCTTGCCGGCGTGGTGGTGGCAGTGTTCGGGACGGGTTGGGCGTTCGCCACCGACGCGGCCTGCTTTGCCATCGGGTTCCTCTTCATCCTGTGGCTGCCACGTCTTGACCGAGTGGCGGAGACCGGTTCGCCGGGTCTGGGTGGTCAGATCAAGGCGGGGCTGCGATATGCCTGGGCCGACGTTGGCATCCGCTCGGCGCTGTTCATCATCGCCGCCATCGACTTCGCTGCGGGCGGGGCGCTCGATGTTGGCCTGCCCACCCTCGCCCACGGGCGTTTCGGTGCCGGCGCTGCCGGCTTTGGGATCCTCCTGGGGTCGTGGGGAGTGGGGGCCACGGCCGGCGCTCTCGCCGGGGGCATGATCAAGCGGCCCGAACGGATGGGCTGGTGGCTGGTCGGGGTCTGCGCCTGGTTGGGCGTTTGCATCGGTGCGGTCGGCGTCATCCCCTTTCTGGTTCCCGCAGCGATCGCAATTGGAATCGCGGGCATCTCTGCCGGCGCGGTTAACACCTTTGGGGTCAGCTGGCTGCAGCGGCGGACCGAGCCCGCCATGCAGGGCCGGGTGATGTCGCTGGTGATGCTCGCCTCGATGGGGCTGGTGCCGATCTCCTTTGCCCTGGCGGGCTTCATAGCGGAGGTCAACCCGACCGCGCTGTTCCTTGCCGCCGGCGGCCTGATGGTCGCCACGGCGGTTGCCGCGGGCGCCAGCCGGACCGTGCGCTCGATCTAGGTTCAACGCTGGCGGCCGTGGCGATTTATCAACCTGATTTCGAAGCATTTACCCTTCTTTTCTCTCCTGTCTTCGTTATTTGACCCAACGCTTCCTGGTTCGTGCTAACTTCGCGGGAAGTCCCGTTAACCGCGAAGTGGAGTGGAGGATAGCTTTTGCACGTTCGAGCCCGAATTCTTGGTGTCGCCGCGTCCGTCTGTCTCTTGGGCCTGGCCCTTCCGGCCAACGCCGCACCGTCTACCAAGGCCACCCTTTCCGGCAGCGTGCCTGCCTGGGCGACCTCGGCCAACTTCAAAGGCGCCGCTGCCGCTACTGCCTCGATCGGCTTCCGGGTCTACCTCGGATGGTCCAACCCCAGCCAGGTCGAAGCTCTCGCCAAAGCGGTATCGGATCCGAAGAGCGCTTCCTACAAGCACTACCTGACATCACAGCAATTCAGGCAGCAGTTCTCCCCCTCGCAGGCGCAGGTCGGGGCCGTGCAGAGCTGGCTCAAAGGCCAGGGCTTTAGCGTCAACTACACCCCGACCAACAACCACTATGTCTCCGCCGAGGGCACCGTCGCCCAGGCCAGCACCGCGTTCGGCACGACTTTCGGCATGTACTCATACAGCGGCCTGACCCTCCGATCTCCCTCCGCGCCGGCCAGCGTGCCGGCCAACCTCGCGAGCATCGTCTCGGGCGTCGTCGGCCTTGACGACAGCGCCCAGCTCGTGTTCACCAACCGGGCGAACGACCCCAAGGCGTCGCCCTCTGCCGCCTTCGTCTCAGCCCAGCCGTGCCAGAGCTACTGGGGTCAATACGACACGACCAGCCTGACCGGAGTCGCGATCACCAACCCTCCGGGCTACACGCTGCCCTTGCCACTCGCACCGTGCGGCTACCTGCCCAACCAGGTCCGCGGCGCCTACGGCCTTGGCGACAGCACCCTCAACGGTGCGGGCCAGACCGTCGCGATCATCGACGCGTACGCCTCGCCCACGATCCAGGCTGACCTCAACCAGTGGTCGGCGATCCGCGGCATGGCTTCCAGCAACATCACCCAGATCGTCGCTCCCGGCACCTACCACCACCCCGAGCGCGGCCAGAAGCAGGACCCCCAGGGCTGGTACGGCGAGGAGACCCTCGACGTCGAAGCCGTGCACGGCATGGCTCCCGCAGCCCACATCGTCTACGTCGGCGCTCCCAACAACTTCCAGGACCTCGATGCTGCGCTGAACCACGTGGTGGACAAGCACCTGGCTTCGATCGTCACCAACTCCTACGGTTTCTCGACTGAGGCCCTGCCGCCCGGATTCATCAAGCCGTACGAGGACACCATCCTCCAGGGCGTGGCAACCGGCATCGGCATCTACTTCTCGTCAGGCGACAACAGCGACGAGTCGCGGTCGGTCGGCTACGTCACCGCAGACTGGCCGGCATCCAGCCCATACGTGACCGCGGTCGGCGGCACGAGCATCGGCATCGACCAGAGCAACGGCCGGGCGCTCGAGACCGGTTGGGGCACCTACTCCGCCAGCCTTCACGCCGACGGGACGTGGGGCACGGCATCGTGGTTGTACGGCGGGGGTGGTGGCGTGAGCCGCCTCTTCGCAGAGCCCTGGTACCAGCAGGGGACCGATCTCTCGGGTGTCTTTGCCGCACAGGGACACTCCGGACGCGCGCTGCCTGACATCGCCGCGATCGGCGACCCGAACACCGGGTACCTCATCGGGCAGACGCAAACCTTCCCCGACGGGACCGTGAAGTACTCCGAGTACCGCATCGGCGGGACGAGCCTTTCGTCGCCGATCATGGCGGGCATCATGGCGTTGGCCGACCAGGCGAGCGGCTCGCCTCACGGCTTCGCCAACCCGGTCTTCTACGCGAACGCCGGTGCGTTCTACGACGTGCTCCACGTCGACGGAGCGGTCGTGCGCGCCAACTACGCCAATAGCATTGACAACACCGCCGGCACCGTTTACCGCCTGCGCACCTTCGACCAGGGTCTCAGCCTGAAGACCACCGCCGGTTATGACGACATCACCGGTCTTGGCACCCCAGGCGCATCGTTCGTAGCAGCGATTAAGTAGCCGACAATCGGGCTCGGAGAAGGCCGCGCTCTCGGGCGCGGCCTTTCTCTTGTCCAGCGTCCCCCGCTATATGCAGGGATCAGGGGTCCTCTCCGTTTGTTAGGGTGCGGTGGCACACATGCTCGAGACTGCTTTCACGCGGCTTGTCGGTTGCACCGTGCCCATCCAGCTGGCGGGTATGGGCAGCATCCTTTCGCCCGAGCTCGCGGCTGCCGTCTCCAACGCCGGCGCCCTGGGCCAGCTCACCTTCGCCGGCATCGAGGTGGACGACGCCAAGGCTCGGCTGGATCGTCTCGCCTCACTGACCAGCCAGCCCTTTGGAATCAACCAGCTCATCCCTTACCTGAACCGGGACATTCTCTACCTGGCAGCTCACAAGGCCAAGGTCGTCGACTTCTTCTGGGGCGACCCCGATCCCGAGCTGATTCGCATCGTTCACGAGGCCGGCGCGCTCGCCTCGTGGCAGGTCGGCTCGGTGGTTGAGGCCATGGCCGCGGAGAAGGCCGGGTGCGATTTCATCAGCGCACAGGGCGTGGAGGCGGGCGGCCACATCAGGGGCACGCTCGGTTTGATGCCGCTGCTCGCGCAGGTGCTCGACAAGGTTTCGATACCTGTGCTCGGCGCGGGCGGCATCGGCAGCGGGCGCGGCCTCGCTGCGCTGCTGGCCGCCGGGGCTGCCGGGGCGCGCATGGGCACCAGGTTCATCGCCGCTGCCGAGTCCAATGCGCATCCCGATTACGTGCGCGCGATCATCTCCGCGCAGGCCGAGGATAGCGTCCGCACCAACCGGTTCGAGGTCGAGTGCCCGCTGTGCCCGTCGACTCACGGCGTGCTCAGATCGGCGCTCGATGCGGCCGAGGCATTCGACGGTTCCTTTGTTGCGGAGCTGAACGGCGAGCCCATAGCGAAGTTCCGCGGCATCCCACCCTTCAAAGGCTTAACCGGCAACATCGGGGCGATGGCCTGCTACGCCGGGCAGTCGGTTGGCGAGGTGCGCGGCGTGCAGCCCGCGGCGGAGATCGTGGCGGAGGTGGCCGAGCAGGCCGAGAGGCTCCTCAAAGGCACGGCGACCGCGACCGTCTGAGCTTCGGCCGCTCAGGCCTTTGACTTGAGGCAATCCAGCAGGAGGTCGTACCCGAAGGGCAGGGAGCCCGCGCTATCCAAGCTCAACGTCCCGGTCCACGTTCCCTTGAGGAAATACTTCTTGCTGCCGTTGACGGTCATCGTGTAAGCGCAGGCGCCGCTGGCGGAAACCTTTCCGGGTTCGGACTTGACGGCGAGATGGATGTTGGCGGTCGGGTCTCGAGTCAGGGTGTATTCGTAGTTGGAATAGAACACGTTGCCGTAGCCCGGCACGATGAGGAAATAATCAAAGCCCGGGGTGTTGGGCGCGTAGTACATCTTGTTCAGACAGGCGAACTTGATGGACTTGCAATTGGCGAAACCCTTCTTGACCGCGGTTTTCGCAGCGGCGATCGCGGGCGGGCTCAACGTGCCCGGCAATGCGATGGTCGCACTGCCCTCGACCGCGTCGGCGGCCGCCGAAAACTTGTCGTAGAGGTCCGTCCCGTCCATCGTCACGCTGTGAAATCCCTGGATCACCTCAATGGTTTTCGTGGCACCTTGCGGCAGCGTCTGGCCATCCACTGAGATCGTGCCAGGTTGATTCGGCAGCGACAGCTGGATCGTGGCGAAGGGTATGTCCAGGCGCCACGACGGATAGAAGTTGTAATGGACGCGCGTCAGGTCCTTGTGGACCGTGTATGCGCGCACTACGTGGTGTCCACCCCAAGTCATCGTCACATTGACCGTGCTGGTGTTGCTGTCGACGACGGTCGTCGACGCGACATTGACGTCCTTGATATCCGTGTTCTGCGGGATCGCGATCATCGCGCTGAGGCCGCTTGAGTCGAAGTACTCGCTGAACGAACCGTCGCCTCTCAGGTAGTTGGCGTTGGCCTGCATGACGGTGGTGTTGCCGGCCTTCTGGGCGGCGAGGTAGTCGGTGACGGTTCTCTCTGCGCTGTAGGTGCTCGCGAGGGAGGCGTTGGCCAGGACGGCGACCACGCTGCCCAGGACGAGGAGGAGCACCAGGACGATGCCGATGATGAGAAGCAGCCGCCCGGTGTGACTCTGTCTCGGCGGCGGCGGAGCGACGGGGTAGGGCGCGTACTGCGGGGGCGGTGCGTACTGCGGGGGCGGTGAGTAGGCGGGGGGTGGGTAGACAGGCTCTGAAGGGGCGACGGGCTGTCCATCCCCAGCCGCCATGTTCTCATCAGTCCCTGGCTCCGCTGGGGATTGGCCTTCCACGTCCTTTCCGGCGCCACGATACTCCTGAAAGCGCGGCAGTAACCGGGGAGGCTCTTAGAAGCTCACCTCGATCAGCGGGCTGGTGGCGACCATGTCCTCGAGGTCCTTGCGCTTCCACACCTTCGCGATGTGGGGGAGGATCTCTCGCCGCTCGGCGTCGTCCTCGATCACCCGGGCGGTGGCCGGGAGGTCGGCGGTGACGAGGCCCTTCAGGTGGAAGGTGAAGTGAGGGTCGGCCTTCAGGTTGGCCAGCCAGCCACGGGGGAAATTGGGCATGCCGCTGATGAAGGTCTTGCCGTCGATGATGTGGAAAACGATCTCGAGCCGGCGGGGCTTGCCGGACTTGGCGCCCTGGGTCGTGATGTCGATCACGCCGCCGTGGGTGAGGGCGTTCTGGATCTCGGGGGTAAGCGTTGATTCGTTGTTCATAACTTCTACAACTTTGGGTGGGAGGGTTTGATTCACACGGCTGCACCAGCTGGACAGCCGACTCGCAACCTCTCCCTCAAGGGAGAGTTTGACGCGGGTTGGAATAACCCTGAACTAGGTAATATTGAAGTACTTCAGAGATGCACGAGCCTTTCATCGAGACCGACGCGAACGGCTGTCTTTTCGACCGCCGTATCCGCGAGCGCATGAAGCAGGACATACATCCGGCCGAGGTTGACGCCACCGAGGCGCTGGCCGCCCTCCGGACCGCCTCCCACGCCTTCCGAACCGTGATGGACCGGTGGCTCGAGCGCCACGGCCTGAGCGAGAGCCGAATGGGCGTCCTCTGGCGCCTCCGCCACAAGGACTCGATCACCCTCGGCGACCTGGCCCAGGAGCTCGACGTCAGCCCTCGCAACATCACAGGACTGGTCGACCACCTCGAGGCCGACGGCTTGGTCGAACGTTTCCCCGACACCGAGGACCGCCGCGCAACGCGCGTTCGCCTCGCCGCATCCGGAAAGCAAAAGCTCATCGATATCAAAACCGAGATGGTTGACCAGCAGCACGGCCTGGTCGCCGACTTCACCAACGACGAGCTGCAGCAGCTTCGTCACCTCTGTCTGAAACTCGTCCGCAACCTCACCGCAACCAAGGAGCTCGAGAAGGTATGACCGAAATCGTTGAGATGCCGCGCCGCCGTTTGATCCTCGTCACCGTCGGCGTCATGCTGGCGCTGCTTCTGGCCGCCCTCGACCAGACCATCGTCGGCACCGCGATGCCCAGGATCATCGCTGAGCTCAACGGCTTCGACAAGTACGCGTGGGTCACCACGGCCTACCTGCTCACCTCGACGATCACCGTCCCGATCGCCGGCAAGCTCGGCGACCTGTTCGGCCGCAAGCCTTTCATCCTCACCGGCATGGCCGGCTTCATGGCCATGAGCTGGTTGTGCGGTTTCAGCCAGAACATGGAGGAGCTGATCCTCTTCCGAGGCCTTCAGGGCCTGTTCGGCGGCGTCCTCTTCGCTTCGGTGTTCACGGTCCTCGCGGACATCTTCACGCCGCAGGCCAGAGCTCGCATGCAGGGTGTGTTCGGTGGAGTCTTCGGACTCGCTTCGGTCATCGGACCGACCGCCGGCGGCTTCATCACCGACAACTGGGGCTGGCGCTGGGTCTTCTACGTGAACATCCCCGTCGGGGTTCTTGGCATCGCACTGTTGGCGATGTTCCTGCCCTTCGTCCGGACCAAGGCCTCCTGGAGGAACATCGACTTCGCAGGTGCCGGCCTGCTGGCGCTCGGCCTGACCCCGATCCTCGTGGCGCTTTCGAACACCACCTATTACGGATGGACCTCCTGGCAGACGCTCGCGCCGCTGATCGGTGGCATTGCCGTTCTCATCGCCTTCGTGATCGTCGAGACCCGCGAGAAGGAGCCGATCATCCCGATCGACCTCTTCAAGAACCGCGCCTTCACGGTTTCGATGATCGTCGGGTTCATCGCCGCGTTCGGAATGTTCGGCACGATCATCTTCACGCCGCTCATCTTCCAGGGCGTGCTGGGCGTGAGCGCGACCAACTCAGGGACCCTGATCACCCCCCTGATGTTCGGCCTCATCGGCGCCAGCATCGTGACCGGCCAGCTGATGGTGCGCATCAAGCACTACCAGTACCTCGGCTCCATCGGCGCTGCCGTGATGGCCGTCGGGATGTTCTTGCTCTCCGAGGTCAGCATCCACTCGACGCAGCTCGAGGTGACCGCGTCGCTGGTCCTGGTGGGCATCGGCCTGGGCACCACGATGCCGCTTTACATACAGGCAGTTCAAAGCGCCGTGTCGCGTAAGTACCTCGGCGTCGTCACCAGCAACGTCCAGTTCTTCCGCAACGTCGGCGGCACCATCGCGACGGCCATCTTCGGTTCGATCCTGGCCAGCCGGCTGGGCCCGAACATCCAGTCACAGATGTCGGCGCTCAACCTGCCGGCTTCGTTCACCAACACTTTCAAGGTCAGCGGCCAATCGGCGCAGCAGATCTTCAACCCCGCCACGCTGGCCGCAGCGCGCGCTGCCCTGCCCGACGCGGCGAAGCCGCTGTTCGACCAGGCGATCGTCGCGGTCAAGGCAGGCCTCGCCGTCACCCTGCACGAGCTGTTTCTGATCGGCGCGGTGGCCATCGTTCTCTCATTTATCGCCTCCCTCTTCATGCCCAACGTGCCGCTCCTGGCGGCGAAGAAGAGGCCGGGAGCAGATCTCGGCGAGGGTTCGCCCGTCCCCTCGACCGAGGACGAGATTGACGAGGAAGCCCGAGAGCTGGAGCCGGCGAAAGCCTCTTAAACGCCCGCCGTCGAGTAACGCCGGACGGCCACGCCTGTCCAGATCAATTCGACCACGCCAAATGGCCAGGCGCCCGAAAGGAACCCGTAGGCGCTGGACAGGAGGCAACCCGCCGCGAACGCCAGCACGAAATTTCGGTGCCGGCGCTCCAGGGCGTACATGGCCATCATGAAGGTGAGCGCGATCACCCCAAAAATCGTTATTGACAGATTCAAAGTAAAACCTCCCGCCAGACAGTAGCTCGGCTGCGGTCGGGCACGGTCTGGCGTTACCTTTTCCATCCATGCACCCGCCCATCCATTACGCCCGCAGCGGTGACCTGAAGATCGCGTACCAGGTCACGGGCGAAGGGCCGATCGATCTGGTCTGGACACCGGGCACCGTATCGCAGCTGGACATGGAGTGGGACTGGCCGCCCCGAGCACGGGTGCTCGAAGGTTTCGGAGCCTTCTGCCGCCTCATTCGCTTCGACAAGCGCGGCACCGGCCTGTCCGACCGCCCCAACCACATCGCCACCCTGGAGGAGCGCACCGACGACATCCGCGCCGTCATGGACGCGGCGCGGAGCACCCGTGCGGTCATCTTTGGCGTGTCGGAGGGCTCATCCATGGCATGCCTCTTTGCCGCCACGTACCCCGAGAGGACGCGCGCGCTTGTGATCTGGGGAGGCCAGGCGCGATGGGTCAAGACGCCGGACTACCCGTGGGGAGTCACGCCCGAGCAGGTCGAGCGTGAGCTTGCCGAGATCAACGAGAACGGGGTGACCAACGACTACGTGTTTCCGCACGGAACGCCCGACGACCCGGCGTACGCGGATTGGCTCATCCGCTGGTTTCGGGCGGGCGCCAGCCCTGCTGCGTTGGTTGCTCTGGAGCGTATGAACTCTGAGATCGACATCCTCGACATCCTTCCTCACATTCGAGTGCCCACGCTGGTCATGAACCGCACCGGTGACCCCGTGGCGCACATCGAAGCCGCCCGGGACCTGGCGTCGCGCGTCCCGGGCGCGAAGTTCATGGAGTTCGACGGCGACACGCATTCGCTCATCACGATCGAGCCCGACCGCGTGCTCGCTGCCATCGAGGAGTTCATCACCGGCGCCCCCGCCCACCTGCGGACAAACCGGGTGCTGGCATCGATCATGGTGCTCGACATGGTCGAGTCCACCAAACATGCCGCCGCCTTGGGCGACGAGGCGTGGAAGGACCTGCTGTTTCGCCACCGCGCGACCACCGACGGCCTCGTCGCCTATTACGGCGGGCAGGTTGTCGACCATGCGGGCGACGGCGTGCTGGCCACGTTCGATGGACCTGCGCGGTCGATCCGGTGCGCCATGGATTCCATTGACAAGGCGCATGAGCTCGGCCTTCAGCTGCGAGGCGGGATCCATACCGGTGAGGTGGAGAGGGAGGGGCAGGCCGCTGCGGGCATTGCCGTACACATGGCCGCGCGGATAAGCGCGCTCGCCGAGGCGGACGAGGTCCTGGTGTCGAGCACCGTGCGGGATCTGGTGGCCGGATCCGGAATCGAGTTCGAAGACCGCGGCTCCCACCAGTTCAAGGGGATCGACGAGGCGCGGCGCGTTTTCCGGGTCTTGAGCGTCTGACGACTGCCCTAGGAAGCTCTCTTGGCCTTGACCGGGCGCCGAACCTTGCGCAGCCTGGGGAGGTCTGGGTCCTCCATGACGTCCGCGAACCGCTCCCATCTCAGCGTCGTCGGTGTGGCCCGGTTTCGCTTAGCCCACCAGTCGACGGATCCCCGGCTGATCCGCAGCTCTCCCATCTTGCCGTTCTCGTTCGAGACCACGAACACGATGTCCTTGCTCTTGAGGTCCATCCGTAGGCCGCGGCCAAAAGCGATCTCGACTTTGTACATCGGCTCACTCTAGCCCGGGTTACGCGGCTGCAGACGCTCAACCGCTTGCCGACCCCGGTGTCTTGCGGGTAGGCTGCCCGCAGCATGGCCAACCTCTACCTCTGGTTGAAGTTCCTCCACATCGCCGGTCTGGGCGTCTTTCTCCTTGCCCACGGCGTGGCCGCCGGCTCTTCGTTGATGCTGCGCCGGGCCTCGACCAACGCCATGCGCGCGGCACTTTTGCGCGCGTCCATCCAGTCGGCCGTCGCCTTCTACCCAGCCCTGCTGGTGATCGTTGTGACAGGCGTCTGGATGGGCTTCGAGGGCCACTGGTGGCGAAGCGGGTGGATCTGGGCGGGGATCATCACCTTGGTGGCCGTCATCGTGATCATGTCCGCCGTGAGCGTGCCGTACCACAAGGCCCGCGACGCGGCCAATGCCAAGCCGCCCGCGGACCTCGAGCCGGTGCTGAAAGCCGCCCGCCCGGTCGAGGTGGCCGGCGTCGGGGCGATCGGGCTCTTCATCCTCTTCTTTCTGATGGTCTTCAAGCCGTTCTGACCATCGCGCGGCGGGGAGGAATTTCGCTTTGGCTCAGTTGACACCGCCAGGTTGGTCGCCTGACGCCAACTGGTTCTGGGACGGCCGCGAGTGGCAGGACGCGGTGTCGCCTGACGGCAAATGGCGTTACGACGGCAAGGACTGGAAGCGCTTCAGGGGCAAGCGCACTCCAGCGCCCACCGCCCCCCTGTACGTGGCTGCTGCGGGGGCGCCGCCCGCCCCGGTCGCCCCGATCGAAATGCCGTCGTGGGTCGCGCCGTCAGAGGTCGAGCGAATCGTTAAGGAGAAGCAGGAGGCGGCGGCGTACGCGGCGGCGCCTCGCATCCCACCGCCACCCGAGCTCGATTGGCGCCAGGCGGGCCACTACATCCATCACAGCAAGGACGAACGCGTCTACAAGGACTGGCAGGTGGGTGGGATGAGCATCGCCTACTTCCTCATCTGCTACCTCCTCTGCACGTTCGCGGGACTGATCTTCATCTGGCGCACGGGATGGCGGCTGCCATCGAAGGTCCTGGTCACGATTGGTGCCTTCCTGTTTCCCGTAGCGTTCTATTTCGTAGCCGTGGCCGCCGGAGTGGTTCCCCAGCGCTGAGGCTTTCTCAGCAAACCGTAAGAATCCGTTCAGCAAGCTCAAAGGTTCCGGCATCAACGTGTGGCCAAGAAATCCAATGGCGCACGATGGGGAGGTAAATCCCATGTCTCAGCAATATCCGGATCCGGCGGAACCCCTGGCCCCGCCCATTCAACCCCTACCGATCCAGGCCACTTATTGGGTCCCGCCGCCCCCGCCGCCCCCTCGTTCTCAGCCGCACGTAGGACGCTGGATCGTCGTCGCCTTCCTCGTTGCCGCGATCGCGGCGGGTGGCAGCGGCGTCGGCGTCGGTTGGGGCATCGCCAATGCATTTCGCCACCCGACCACGGTCCAGTCGCCGATCGCGATCGCTAGTCCGACCACCGTCCCGAACAACGGCAACCTCGACGCGAACGCGATTGCGGCCAAAGTCAATCCGGCGATCGTCGACATCAACACGGTTACGACCGCTGGTAACGCATCCGGCACGGGCCAGATCCTCACCCCGGACGGCGAGGTGCTCACCAACAACCACGTCGTCGACGGATCGACGAGCATCAGCGTGGTCATCGCCGGGCGAAGCGGCAACTTCACCGCCCACGTCATCGGCGTGGCTCCCGCGAAGGACGTCGCGCTGATTCAGATCGAGGGCGTATCCGGGCTTCCGACGATCACCATCGCGCCTTCGTCCAGCGTCAAGGTTGGGGACCCCATCGTCGCCATTGGCAACGCCCTCGGCGCGGGCGGAGCTCCATCCGTGACCAAAGGCAGCGTCATCGCGCTCGACCAGACCATCACGGCAAGTGAAGGCAATGGCGTCTCTGAGCAGCTCGTGGGCATGATCCAGAGCGACGCTCCCATTCAGCCCGGCGACTCGGGCGGGGCGATTGTCAACTCGGCCGGCCAGGTCGTGGGCATGATCACCGCGGGCGACGTGCAGGGCTTCCGGTCGCAGGTATCGACGGTCAACTACGCGGTGCCGACGGACACGGCGATCTCCTACGTCAACAGGATCCGCTCCGGCGTGCCGAGCGCAGACATCCTTTACGGCCAGGTTGGCTTCATGGGAGTGTCAGTGCGCAACGCCTCGCCAGGCGCGCAGGTCGTGACTGTCCAGCCAGGCTCTCCTGCTGAGTCGGCCGGCATCACCCCGGGCGCGGTCATCACCAAAGTCGGCGGCACCACCATCAGCGACAGCGCCTCGCTCGGCACCGCGATCCGCTCGCACAGGTCCGGTGACCGGGTGTCGGTGACCTGGACCAACCAGAGCGGCACGCACACCGCGACCCTGACGCTCGCGGGCGTCAATCCGTAAACACCTCCGCGATCGTCACAAAAGCCGCCGGCGGGGTGCTTAGTCAGGGATGAACAGCGCCCAGCCCGCACTTCGCGCCATCGCCCTGTCCAAGGCATATGGCAAGAGGTTGGCGGTGGACCATCTCGACCTCCAGGTCGACCGCGGCGAGCTGTTCGGCTTTCTCGGCCCCAACGGCGCGGGCAAGACGACCACGATCCGCATGGCGCTCGGCCTCATCGCTCCAACCAATGGATCGATCGAGATACTCGGCTCCGAGGTTCGCCACAACCGCTCGAAGGTGCTGCCCCGCGTCGGTGCGTTGGTCGAATCGCCGGCGCTCTACGGCTACCTTTCTGGCCGCAACAACCTGCGCGCGTTTGGAGATCTGCTAGGCGGCGTGCCGGCGAAGCGGATCGACCAGGTGCTCGAGATCGTCTCGTTGACCGGCCGTGATAAGGACAAGGTCAAGACGTACTCGATGGGCATGAAGCAGCGGCTTGGCCTCGCGGTGGCGCTGCTCAATAACCCGGACCTTCTCATCCTGGACGAGCCGGCGAACGGGTTGGATCCCGCGGGCATCGTCGAGATGCGCGATTTGCTCCGCGGACTGGCTGAAGAGGGCAAGACCGTGTTCGTCTCCAGCCACGTCCTGAGTGAGGTGCAGCAGATCTGCAACCGCGTAGCGATCATCAACCACGGCAAGCTGATCCGCCTCGCGCCGGTGCATGAGCTGCTCGACTCCCCGGGGGAGTTCGAGGTCAAGGTCGAGTCGCCCGACGCGCTGGTCGCCGCCCTGCGCCTTCAGCCCTGGGGGCAGGAGGCGCGCGTGGAGCACGGTCTTGTCATCACCCGCGCGCCTGAAGGTAGGGGGCGCGAGCTCATCGCCTTCCTCGTCCAGAACGGTCACCAGCCCGACGCGGTGGCCGAGCGTCAGCGCGACCTCGAGGACATCTTCCTGAGCCTCACGGGGGACTCATGAGCGGCCCAAGCTTCTATGGCGCTGTTCGCGGTGAGGCGATCAAGGTGTCGCGGCAGCTCAGCTTGTGGCTGATGCTTGCCGGCGGTTTTGTCTTGCTTGGCATCAGCCTGGTGGCCTTCACGACCATTGGGAGCCTCCCGTCGACAGCGCGGACCGACCCGAACACATTCCTCCGCCAGATGTTCGATGTGTACGGCACGATTTTCCAGATCGGGTCTGGGATCGTGGTGCTGATCGTTGGCTCGCGCCTCATCGCGATGGAGTACTCGTCCGGCACCATCCGCATCGCCTACGCGCGTGGGGTGGGGCGGCTGCAGCTGCTGCTCGCCAAGGCGGTGCTGCTGGCCATCATCGGCATCGGCCTGCTGGTGGGTTACCTGCTGGTGGTCGGTGCCATCGTGGCTGCGCTGTATGCCACCTGGACGGGCGGCCTGGGCGGGCTCAACCCGGATGCCGCACTGAGGCAGGACTTCGGATACTGGTTGTTGGTCCAGGGAATGAGCATCGGCGCCGTGATCATGCTCACCGCGGCTGCGGCCGGCCTGGGACGGTCACTTGCGTTCGCGATGGCCGCCTCGCTGGCCTTCTTCCCAGTCGACAACTTCCTGGTGGGGATCATGGCCCTGACCGCGCGCGCCACGGGGCATAACTCGCCCTGGAGGAATATCACCGAGTACCTCCTGGGGCCGAATCTCAACGTGGTCCTAAACGCGATCGAGCCCGATCACCTGGGCAGACCGGCCTTTGCGCCGCCCTTGAACCCCGTGGACGGGCAGCATGCCCTCTTTGTGATCGGGGCCTGGGCCCTGGTGTTCGCCGTCGTCGCCGTGGGTCGCGCGGTGCGGCCGGACGTGCTCGAGTAGGCAACGCCGGACCGCTTACCGGTATCCTTGTCGGGCTGTGCGAATAGTCGTCAAGGATCCCGGGGAGTTCGAGCAGGCGCTTCGGGACTTCCGTCGCAAGGTGCAGGAGCAGGGGCTCGTGCGCGAGATGCGACGCCGTTCGCACTACGTGCCGCCGTCGGAGGCTCGCAAGATCAAGAGCCTTCGAGCGCGACGCCGCCGCACCCGCTAGGGGCGGAATTACGCGCTTCTGGCGCCAATGAGGCCCTTGGAGGCATTCGCATGGGCCGGTTTGGATCCAGACGTGCGGAATCCAGGCGATTGTTGATTTTCCGTACAATTAGCGCGTTCGGTGATTACGGCGGAGGGGAAACACCCGTTCCCATTCCGAACACGGTAGTTA
This sequence comes from Candidatus Dormiibacterota bacterium, assembly GCA_040004595.1. Taxonomy (GTDB): domain Bacteria; phylum Chloroflexota; class Dormibacteria; order Dormibacterales; family Dormibacteraceae; genus Palsa-872. Next base: position 20,852 of record JBDUAO010000022.1, read on the forward strand.
AGCCCTCCAGCGCCGATGGTACTGTCGGGGTAACCCGGTGGGAGAGTAGGTCGTTGCCGAGCGTTTATTAAGTCCCGCAGGCTCGCAAGGGCAGGCGGGACTTAATTTTTAGATCGCGACCTGCCGCTCCCCAAGGCTCTCCGCGTGCAGGTTGGGCAGCAGCACGTAGCACCTGATGCTCAGCAGCACCAGGAGGCCCAGCAGCGAGCCCAGCACGTCCAGAACTATCTGGCCAACCCCGTTGTGGAACAGCACGATCAGCACCGCCTCCGCAATGCAGGCCGCGAACAGGATCGGAACGAAGGTCCTGTCGTGGACCGCCATGAAGAACTGCACCAGAAGGTTGTCCAGCGAAAGCGCCAGCCCGATCACCCCGACCGGGAGCACATAGGGCGTGGCATCGCGGAAGCTCGGACCGAACAGGACTCCGACCACCAACCCCGGCGCGACCAAGAACACGAACAACGCGCCGGCCCCGAGCGCCGTGAGGATGCCCGCCGATTGGGCCAGGATCCTGCCGGGGTGCTGCTCTTTAGCCACTGCCTCCACCACCCGTGGAAAAAGCACCTGGCTCACGCTCAACGTGAGGAAGAACAGGATCGTCCCGATCTTGTTGAGCCCCCCATAGATCCCGCCCGCGTGCCCGTTGAGATAATGCTCGGCGAGGATCACGTCCTGGTTGTAGAGGACCTGGATGCCGATGATCCCCGCGGCGGCCGTCAATGAGAAGCCGAACATTGCGCGCAGCGGCACCCGAGTCCCGCTCTTCCCAAAATGATCGCGCAGCGAGAACAGCCCGAGCGCAAAGCAGAACGCGAGGCCCATGAACACCGCGGCCATGGCGCCTGACACCGCATAACCCGCGGTCAGCAGGCCAAACACCACGGTCGTGCGCACAATCAGCTCGAGGCTGAGGTTCAAAGACAGCGACGTGAAGCGCTGCAGGCCCTGCAGGATGCCGCGCGGAATCGCCACCTGCCAGACGAGCGCGATCGAAAAACCGAGGATCAGCACAGGCAGCGCCGAGCCGAGGTGCTCGAACTCGGCGACGGGGCGCGCGATTAGGGTGGTGATCAGCACGGCGATGAGCCCGGGGATGGCGACCAGGCGGATGGTGCGCGTCATCAGGGTGCGAACCCCGACCTCGCCGCGCGCGATGAGAGTCGCGGTGTAGCGTGCCAGGACCACGATCAGGATTAGAGCGGGCGCGGTGCCGACCGAATACACAGCTATGAGGAAGGCGACCTGACCATAAACGGCGGGGCCGAGCACCCGTCCTGCGATGGCGTGGTAAACGAAACCGCCGATCCCGGCGACCAGGCCGCCGGCGAAAAGCGTGAGGTTCTGCCGGACCAACCGGCTCTCGCGAATCTGGGCCAGGCGCTGGCCAAGACTCCATGGGGCGCCGGTCTGCACAGTCCTCGGCATTCTATCCGACGCCCCTGGGACCTCCCGGCGGGGATAATTCGTCAGCGATGCCCGAACCGTCGAAGCCCATGGTCTCCGCATTGCTCGTCAGCCATAACGACAAAGAGCTGCTTCTCCAGTGCCTCCGCGCCTTCTACGCCACGGCCGAGATACCTGTCGAGGTGGTCGTGGTCGACAACGGATCGACCGACGGCTCCGGTGCCGCCGTCACAGCCGAGTTCCCGACCGCGATCGTATTGGTGGAGCAGAAGAACCGGGGGTACGGACGGGCCGCCAACATCGGCCTGGAACGCTGCCAGGGCCGGTTCGCGCTGCTCCTCAACCCGGACGTCGTGGTTGAACCCCAGACGGCCGGCCGGCTCGCCGACTTCCTGCTCACCCACGCCAACGCCGGAGCGGTCGGTCCCCGCCTTCTGATGCCGGATGGCAAGCGCGACCCGGACTCGCGCCGCGCCTTCCCGGTGCCCAGCACGCTCTTTTATCGGACGCTGGGGCTCAGCCGCCTGTTCCCCAGGAGCCCTCGGTTCGGGCGCCACAACATGGGGCACGTCGACGAATCGGACATGCATGAGATGGACGCCGGCAGCTCGGACTGCCTGATGCTCCGGATGGCCGCAGTCAATCGGGTCGGGTTCTTCGACCCGCGCTACTTCATGTTCGGCGAGGACGTCGACCTCTGCTACCGGCTCAAGCTCGGTGGCTGGAAGATCTTCTACCTTCCGACGGCCACCGCCAAGCATCAGCGGAGGAGCGCCACCACGAAGGCGCAGCGCAAGGCGAACTACGAGCGTCACCGTGCCATGTGGACCTACCACTTCAAGCACCACTCGAAGGAACAGTCGGCTTTCGGCAACGGCCTCGTATGGGCGCAGATCTGGGGCCGTTGGGTCGCTTCTTCGGTCCGGGGCTCAGCTACTAAAAACAGCCGCTCGTCCTCGTAGGATCGAAGGCACATGTATCACCAGATCGCGCGCAACAAGCGCAACAGTCTCGTCGTCGTCGTGCTGTTCATCCTGTTCTGGCTGGCGGCGGGGTTCGTCGTCGGAGAGCTCGGCGGCGGGAGCATCACGACCGCCGTCGGCGGGGCCGTCCTCCTGGGCATTCTTGGTGTTTGCGCCGCGCTGTACTCGTACTATCTCGGCTCGGCCACGGTGCTCTCCGCTGCCGGGGCGCACGAGGCTGACCGCGGCCAGTTCCTGCAGCTCTACAACATCGTCGAGACGCTGGCGATCGGAGACGGTATTCCGCCGCCCAAGGTCTACATCATCGAAGACCAGAGCCCCAACGCCTTCGCCACGGGCCGCGACCCGCAGCACGCTGCGGTCACGGTAACGACGGGGCTGCTCCAGATGATGAATCGCGAGGAGCTCGAAGGCGTGCTCAGCCACGAGATGAGCCACATCAAGAACTTCGACGTTCGGCTGCTGCTGGTCGTCACCACGATGATCGGCCTCGCCGGTCTCATTGCCAGCTTCGTGTGGAACGGGGCATTCCGGTTTCGGAGCCGCGATTCGCGCGCCATGCTCATCATCCTGCTGGTCGGAGTCGTGTTCACCCTCATTGCCGTCATCGTCGGCCCGCTTATGCAGATGGCGCTGTCACGGCAGCGGGAGTCGCTGGCTGACGCGAGTGGGGTGGAGCTGACGCGCAACCCCGCGGGACTCCTCAGCGCCTTGAAGAAGATCGCCGCCAATGAGCAGCCGATGAAAAACTTCAACCATGCCGTGGCTGCGATGTGCATTGACAACCCAAAGGAGCACCACGGCAGCTTCTTCAACCACCTCTTCGACACGCACCCCCCGATCGAGGAGCGGATCGCCGCGTTGGAGAAGATCGCTAGCGTCCAGCAAACGTAGGGGTGCGGCGGAGGAGATGACCCTCCACCGCACTGACCCAATTCGTGTCTACTGAATCAAGGTCCCGCCTCGGTGTTCTCTAAGGCGAGACAGTAGGAAAGGCGATGCGGACAGCAAAGGCTATATTCACAGCGCTTCCTGGAGTATTCGGACGAGGTTGAACCGCGGAGGCTGCGAGCAACTGGCGGACCGCCGCGGTGATCACGGATAGACCGGTGTTGTGCAATGTGTCCACGTAGACACCCTGCCCGCTTGCGCTCTCCCACTCGGTGGCGCTCTCAATTGAAGTGCCTTCCATCCACTCGTTGAAGGTGGCGATCAGCTGCCATGGTTCGTGGCTGTTCAGCATGTCGTCGACGTTTTGCGCCCACCGCACAGGATCGCGGACCAATCGTGGGGCCGGGTCGTTGTACTTGTTGAAGCCGGGCGAGATCGAGAAGCTGTAGCCGGACTGGTGATCCTCGGCCACCGCCGGACCGTACTGGTGCCAGCCTTCGGGCTGACCGGCGCATGTGCGGTAACCGACAAAAACTTGCAGGTTGAGATAGAAGGCGCTGTTCACAGAGTGCCAGGTCGCGACGTTCGCGCAGCTTGCGACCGCCCGGCTGTACACGAAGAGCACGGGCTTTCCGTTGACGTGCAAGAAGTTGGGGTCGGATGCATAGTGGCTCGCGATGTAACTCAGGTCGGATGCGGCCTGCGTAGCATTCAATGCCGGCTCGTAGTAGAGCGTCCAGCAGAAAGTCGTGCCGTGAGCGAAAGCCAGAAGTGCGTTGACGCGGTTATCGGTGTTGGTCCCTTGACCCCACCAGGTGGCGATTCCGGCCTGGATGTTGCCGTACTGCATCGAGACGATTTGATTTCGGATGATTTGCGCATTGGTGTCGAGGTTGTAGAACCCAGACGAAGGGTTGTAGCGGGTGGCGGGGTTGATGCCACTCTGCGTCCAGTTCTCCGGGTACCAGCCGTAGTAGAAGGCGGCCCGGATGGGGGTTGTGAGCTCGCAGGTACCACTCGTGGTCGGCGGCGGAGTGAGGCTCGGGCTGGGTGAAGGGCTCGGGCTGGGTGAAGGGCTCGGGCTCGGTGTCGGGCTGGGCGCAGCGGGGTCAATCTTGAACAGGGTGACTCCGCTTGCCCAGTACATGGCGGTTGTGAAGTTGCCTGTGAAGCGCTGGGCTGCGGCCGAGCTCAGCATCTTATAGCCGGTGACCAAAGTCACGTTGCCGCTGTGCTGCTGCGTCTGAGTGGTGTAGCCGGCAGCGGTGACCGCGATCGCCTGGATCGAGGTGTGGCCGGCGATAAAGCCCACCGCCACGTCGGTTGCCTGGGTTGGTGTTGCCGCACCGGAGTCAGCGACCGTGCCGGTGTTTGATGTGCCGGCGTAGACATCCACCGGGCTGGCTGTCGTGTCGAGGCCGGAGAACTCCTGAACCTCGATCGTCATCGTCGTCTTGTTTGCCGAGCTGCCGGTGACGGTGGTTACCGGAGTGGCGCTGATCGAGTACCACATCTCGCCATCGGAGTTACTGCCGGAGATGCCAAATGCCTTGATCTTGGTCCAGGTGTTTCCACCCGAATCGGTGACCTTGATGAGCGGGTTGCTGAGGCCGGTGGCAAGGCTGGCCGAGAGCACCAGCACGTGGCCGGAAGCAGTCGGGGTCGGGAAGGTTGCCGTCAGAGAAGAGGATGCCGTGGACTCGCCGGCTCCTGTCGCCTGGACAAGCCCAACCGGGCACGGGCTCGGGCACGGGCTGGCAGACGGGCTCGGACTTGGCGAAGGC
>JBDUAO010000023.1:0-25849 GCA_040004595.1 Candidatus Dormiibacterota bacterium
GCCATTACCGATTCGGCGGCGCGGCGCTGATGTCGGCGAGCGCGGGGCCCTCGTCCATCTCCTTGGCGAGGTCGCCGAGCGAGACCACTCCGACCAGGAGTCCGCCTTCGACCACCGGCACCCTCCTGATCGCTCTGGCTCTCATCAGGTCGGCGACCTTGTCGACGGGATCCTCCGGGCCTACCGTCACGACGTCGCCCTCACTGATGTCGCCAAGCCTGACTTTCCTGGGGTCGACGCCTTCAGCGACTACGCGGATCACGATGTCGCGATCGGTCACGACTCCAGAGACAGCGCCACCTTCTTTTTTGACGACGATGATCGAGCCGAAGTCCCCGTCCCGCATTGCCCTGGCGGCTGCCACCACTGATGTTTCCTCGTCGAGTGAGACCGGCCGGGCGGTCATCACCTCACGAACCCTCTGCGACATGACCCATTCCTCCACGAAACCTTCCGAGCTGTGCCCCGACAAAATTTGAACGCCCGGCCGATTGCCGAGTACCTGCGCCGCCGATCAGCCTGCGCGCTCGCCATCCAGTGATCGCCGGATCGAGTCGAAAGAAGAGCGCACATCGCGCTCCCGGTTTCCGCTCGCCCCGCGATCGGTGGGGTGTCGCCGCTTAAGTGTCCGGTTGTCTGGCGTCACCACCGCGAGATAGGAAACGCGCTCAACGTGGTTCTAACTCGTCTGGCCCGCGGCGGTCCTTGGTCAGACCGCTGATTTCAAAGAGCTGCCCTTCTAATACGCCTTGATGGGCACGACGGCCAGCCTTTCCGGCGTGACCACTCTCAGGTCGACCCGGAGCGACTCCTTGAATCGCTTGCCGCGCCGTGGAGGTACCGGGGCTGCCGATATCGGGTCGAGATACCGCCGGAGGCCGGACTCTAGCTGCAGATCAAATTCATTCATTTGTATCAGTAAACGCCTCATCCAGGCGCAGTACTCACGTCTAACACCTACTTCAACTGTGCGAGCAAAAGTCCGTCCGGCCGTACGGCGACCGGCATGGGGACCGAGGCCCAAAGTAAGGGCATCAACCGGGCGCAAATCCACAACAAGGGGTAAACAAATGGCAGAGGCGATTTCGGAGTCAAGGGCTTCAGGCAGCGAGCGCGAACAGGCGACGTATCAGCCCGGCAACGAAGCAGACTTCGAGCGGCTTTACCAGGCCTCCTACGGAAAGATCTTGGGCACGGTGACTGCCATGTTGGGCGACAGATCAGCCGCCGAGGATTGCGCGCAGGACGCATTCGAGCGGGCCTACAAAAAGTGGGACACCTGGCAGCCGATCGCGCCGGCCGAGGCATGGGTCCACCGCATCGCCATCAACGCTGCGGTCTCCTACCAGAGGAAAATGCGTCTGCGCGAGGTGGGTGAGGTGATTCGGCGCATCGGGCGCCCCAGCCTTGGCCCGGATCCACAGGCATCAGTCGAGCACCGGGATCTCGCCGACGCCCTGGCCCAGCTGCCTCCAAAGCAGGCGGCCGCGATTGTGCTCCGGCACTACCACGGGTACACGAACCGGGCGATCGCCCAGGCCCTGGGCATCCCTGAGAGGACCGTGGCGTCCCGGCTGGCGGTGGCGAAGTCCCGGTTGCGGGTGATGCTTCAGCAGTCGAACGCCGAAGTGCCCGCGGGCGGGGAGCGGGCCATGGCGATAGCAGCCGACTGACCAGACGCCGGGCGAGGCCCCGCGCCGGGCGTTCGAACCCGGGCAATTTGGCCGCAGTCGAACTCAATTTGCTCCGTAACAGCTTCCGTAACAGGAAAGCGGCCGATTCGACGTTAAGCCTGTTGTGTTCCCTGCCGTATTGCGCCCAATCGTGGAGTTCACCGGCGTCACCCGGGCTTATGGCCAGAGGCTTGCCCTAGAAGACGTCGACATGTGCCTCGAGGCGGGCGAGCTGACCTTTCTAGTCGGTCCCAGCGGTGCAGGCAAGACCACGCTCCTAAAGCTGATCAACCGGGAGCTTCGTCCCACCAAGGGCCAAGTGTGGGTCGACGGGATCGCCGCCCACACATTGAAGGCATCGCGTGTGGCCGATTTACGCCGGAGGGTCGGGGTCGTCTTCCAGGATTACAAGCTCCTACCCAGGCTCACCGCCAAGGAGAATGTTGCCTTCGGCCTCAAGGTCGGGGACCTGCGCATCTCAGAAGGCGAGGCGATGGACCGAGCCCTCGACGCGCTGGAGGCCGTTGGCCTCGGCGATCGGGGTTCCAGCTTCCCCAACCAGCTCTCTGGCGGGCAGCAGCAGAGGGTGGCTGTGGCCAGGGCGATGATCACGCAGCCGCGGGTCCTCATTGCTGACGAGCCCACCGGCAACCTGGACATGGAAACGGCCTGGCAGATCATGGCTCTGCTGGAGAATATCGCCACCTTCGGGACCACTGTGCTCGTCGCCACTCACAACGTCGAGATCGTCAGGCGCCTGCAGCGCCGTGTCCTTACGCTCGTGGACGGCCGCCTCGTGCGCGACCAGCCGGCCGGGGGCATCGGCAGGATGGCATGGCTGGCGACAGCGTCGTCGTGAAGAGCAGGCTGACAACCGCGAAGGCCGCCACCGCAGGCATCATGGTTGGGAACGCATTTCGGTACCTCTTCCTGGGAGCGGCCCGCAACTGGTTCCGGAACATTGGAAGCATCGCCCCCGCTCTGGGGTCTATGACCCTCCTCCTTGTCATGGCCGGAGTGGCGGGATTGAGCGGGTACGCGCTCAACAATCTCGAGCGCATCGAATCCGGCCAAGCTTCGCTGCTGCACGTTTACATGCGCAACGGCGCGCCGAGCGCCGACGTCAACTCGCTTTGGGATCGACTTGCAGCGGACCCGCGGGTGGCCAGCGTCGATTACGTGACCAAGTCGCAGGCCCTGGCGCATGCACAGACGATTCCTGGCCTGCCGCAGCTTGCCGACGCCAGCCAGAGCAACCCCTTCCCGGCCAGCCTGGACGTACAGGTCAAGAGCATCGACGACATGGCTCCGATAGCGGCCATCGTCCGGACCGACACCGCGGTCGATCCCGTCTACCCGTCGTCGTACGACCAGGGCGCCTACCAGCGCATCCAGGGCGTGATCTTCGGCATCGCGGTAGGCGGGCTGGTGTTCCTCGCGGTGCTGGCGTTCGTGGCCATCACAGTCACCATCAACAGCGTCAGGGCGGCAATCCACTCCCGCCGCGACGAGGTCACGATCATGCAGCTCGTGGGGGCGCCACGCTGGATGGTGCGCGGACCGTTCGTCGTCGAGGGCGCCATCACCGGAGCCCTTGCGGGCGCTGTCGCAGGTCTTGCAACGTTCGGACTGACCATGGCCGGGATCTCGGCCGGTGCCGGGACGTTCACGAGCTTTGCCCCCGGGGTCACGATCAGCGTCGGGGCGATCGCTGCGGTGATGGTTCTGGCAACTGGCGTGGGTCTCGGCTCCGGATCCTCTCTGGTCAGCGTGCGAAGGCACCTGGAGTCGTGAAGGGCCTCCTGGTCGCCCTTTGTCTGGCGGTCGCTTTGCTTGGCGTCGGTCCAACCGGGGCCGGGGCTGCATCCCCAAGTCCTGATCCGGCACACCAGAAAGCCGTAATCGATGAGATCAGGGCACAGCTGGGCAGCAACCTCGCCGACGCCATGGCCGCTCAGCAGCAGCTGAAGCAGTCGCTCATCGACAACACGGCGCAGCAGCATCAAGTCCAGGGCGAGATCGCCGACGCTCAACAGCAGATCGACGATCTCGATGTGCTGATCGCGGTGTCGGAGCTCCGCGAGGCGAGCTTGGGGATGCGAATCGACCACGAGCGGGCGCAGCTGAGCGACCTGGCCAGGGCGATCTACACGGCGCCGACCTCCGTGCTGGTGATCCTCGGGCAGGCGCAGAGCCTGAGCGACCTGCTGACGCGCATCTCCGACCTGAACGTGGCCGGCTCGCGCGCCGCCGAGCTGAAGCAGCAGCTCGCGGTCGATCTCGTGGCGCAACAGGCCGAGCGCGTGCAGCAGCAGGCGGACCGCGACAAGCAACTCGCGCTGCGAGATCAGCTCGCCACCGAGCTGGCCCAGCTTCGCAAGCTGCACAAGCAGCAGGAGAAGTCGATGCGACAGCTCCAGGCGAAGATCGACGAGACGCGTTACGAGCTGGCGGTGCTCAGGTCACAGTCGGCGAAGCTGGCGAAGGCCATGGCCGACATGCTGCAGGAGCAGCAGGACGCGATCATCGCCGCCGCGATGCAATCGGTGTGGACTCAGGTGCAGCTGTGGTCGCAGTCGAACAACGTCGGCTCGCTGCCCGCCAGCGCCGGCCACTCGACCAAGTACCGCTTTATCTGGCCAGAGCCAAAGGCGCAGATCTCTCAGCCTTTCGGCCCCAGCAAGCTCGCGCTCGAGCCTCCATACGCCGGATTTCCACACTTTCACACTGGGATCGACCTGGTCGAACCTTTTGCGTCGCCCGTGCTGGCTGCCGATGATGGGATCGTGGCCCTCGTCGGAAGCTCCACCACCGGTTATGGAAGGTACGTGGTGATCGCTCATTCGGGCGGGTTGGACACTCTGTATGGCCACCTTTCGACCGCCCTGGTCAAGGTCGGGCAGCTGGTGGTCCAGGGCCAGACGATAGGGCTAGAGGGATCGACAGGAAACTCCACAGGCCCGCACCTTCATTTCGAGCTGCGCATCAAGCAGCAGCCGATCGACCCGTCCCCCTACCTCCCGCCTGGAGCCCCCTCGGCCTTCAAGTCTTAGCGCTCCGGCGCGAGCCCAGGCTCAGCCTGCTAGAACTCGCGCGACGCGAGCCGCGACCGTCGCGTTATTGACGACGACGTCGACATTCAGGTCGAGCGAACGCCCGCCCGACAGGTCGGCCACGCGCGCGAGCAGGCGAGGCGTGGCCTGAGGACCAGAAACGTCGGAGAGCTCGCGGGTGGCGCGCAGCACGATCTCCTCGGCGTCCTCGAGCTCGCCTGGAGGCGGGATCGCGACGACGACGCCGCGCGAGCCCGTGGCCCAGGCCGCGCTCAACACGGCTGCCGTCTCCTCAGGCCCGTCGACTCGGGTCGGGACCGGGCAGCCGCTGTGTCGAGTGTAGAAAGCGGGTATCTCATCGCAACCGTATCCGAGCACCGGAACCGAAAGGCTCTCCAGCCTCTCGAGTGTATAAGCGAGGTCGAGGATGATCTTCGCGCCGGCACAGAACACCGCCACGCCTGTCAGCCCCAGCTCGACGAGGTCCGCCGATTGGTCCTCCGAGCGTCCGCGATGGACGCCGCCGATGCCGCCGGTCGCGAAGCAGCGGATGCCGGCCATCTCGGCCGCTCGCATGGTCGCTGCGACGGTGGTGGCCCCAACCGCGTGCCGCACCAGCGCGGGGCCGAGGTCCCGGGAGCTCACTTTGATGGCGCCGCCGGCGATGCGCTCGACCTCCGCGTAGGTCAAGCCCACGACGATCTGGCCGTCAAGCACTCCAATCGTCGCGGGAACCGCGCCTTCCCTTCTGATGGCCGACTCGCTTTCGCGTGCAGCCCTCAGGTTGTGGGGTGCGGGGAGGCCCTGGCCCACTATCGAAGTCTCGAGCGCGACCACCGGCCGGCCGTGGGCGAGGGCCTCTGCCACCTCGGCGGACATGCGAAGCAAGTCGGTCATGTGGGCCGGGCTCCGGCTCTGGTGACCGCGCCTGAAGCCACAACGACGGCTTTCTCGGCCGCCTCGACTGGAGTCGCCCCGTCGAGGTAGGCAACACAGAAAGCAGCCGCCAGAGCGTCGCCGGCTCCCGATGCGTCGACTTCCTGAACCTGCCGCGCCGGGATGTGCCTGCGGTCAACTCGGCAGCCGTCGGCTCCCAATTTGAGCACGGGCACTTTGGCGAGGTCCTCCATCGCCACGCCCAGGGTCTTGGTTTCGGACGCGGTCCCGAACAACACGTCTGGTCGCAGCTGGGCGAGGAGGGCTGCAAAACGCGCGGGGCCGTAATCCTTCAGACCCGAGGCCGAGGACAGGTCGATTGACAGCAAGCCGCCGCCCTTCCGCACGAGGTCGATGGCCAGTCGCGCGGACGCCGCCAGTGGCTCCATGAACAACGAATAGGAGGGCACATGGATGAGGTTGACGCCACGGAACCAGGGCTTGCGAAGATCGTTAGGCCGGAGGCCGGCGCTGGCACCGCGTTGGGTCGCCATCGTCCGTTCGCCGTTGGGGCCGACCAGGACCGCGATCATGCCTGTGGGATCGGACCCGGAGACCGCGAAGACCTCGACCCCCAAAGCCTCAACCTCGCTCACCAGCCGCCGGCCGCGATCGTCGTCGCCGACCCGAGTGACGAGCCTAACCGGCGATCCGAGGGCCGCCACCCAGGAGCAGAAGTTGGCAGCCTGCCCACCGCCGCCGACTCGAATCACGGCAGGGTTGTCGTCATCGGGTCGCAGCCGTCCCGAGGGCACGATGGTGATGTCGAGGACGAGGTCGCCAATCGATAGGATCATTGGTGCCCCCGAGGATAGTCGTCTCGCCTAGCGCATCGACCTTTTCACCGTGGCGACGATTCGGGCAACCGTTGGCATCGCCTCGTCCTCCATCGGCTGCGCCGCCGGTAGCGGCACGTGCGGCGTGGTGATACGGACGATTGGCCCATCGAGGTCGTCAAAGCATTCTTCCGCGGCGATTGACGCGATCTCCGCTCCCCACCCACACAGCCGAGGGTTCTCCTCGACCGTGAACAAACGCCCGGTCCTGCTCACCGCGCTGAGGATCGTGCGAGTATCGAGTGGGACGAGGCACCTCACATCGACCACAGTCGCGTGAATGCCTGAACTCTCGAGCTCGGCTGCGGCGGCAAGTGCCCTCGGTACCATCGCGGCGAGAGCCACGATCGTGCAGTCTTTGCCGTCGCGCAGAACTCTGGCCGCGCCCAGCGACTCGACATGCTCGCCATCGGGCACCTCGCCCTTGATTCCGTAGAGGGATTTCTGCTCGAAGAAGAGCACGGGGTCCGGGTCCCTGATGGCAGCCGCCAGCAAGCCTTTGGCATCGGCAGGTGTCGAAGGGGCGACGACCTTCAGGCCGGGCACCGCCATCGCCCAGTTCTCGAGGCTCTGCGAATGCTGCGCGCCAAAGCGCGATCCTCCCCCGTTTGCGGTTCGGATCACCAGCGGCAGCGACACCTGGCCGTCCGTCATATAACGCGTCTTCGCCACCTGGTTGGCGATCATGTCCCAACAAGTCGCTAGGAAGTCCGAGAACATGATCTCGACGATCGGCTTCAGCCCTGTCATCGCGGCGCCCATCGCGGCCCCGACGATCGCCTGCTCAGAGATGGGCGTATCGCGAACGCGCTCGGCTCCAAACTTTTCCAGCAATCCGACGGTCGCCTTGAAGACACCGCCGGCTGCGGCAACATCCTCACCGATGAAATAGACCGTTGGATCGCGCTCCATCTCCTGAGCGATGCCGGCGGCGACTGCCTCGCGAAATGTCAGTTCCGCCATGCCGAGCCTCCATCGCTCCAGACCTGGCTCTCGATGTCTTCGACCCGGGCATTAGGCGCACTACGCGCCTCCTCGGTCGCGACGTCCACCTTGAGGCGTGCTTCCGCTTCGATCTTCGAGAGGGTCGCCTCGTCGATTCCGGTGGACGCCAGGCGCGCACGATACTGTTTGATCGGATCGCGGCTCAGCCAGTCACGCACCTCTTCCTTGGGGCGGTAGGAGGCTGGGTCGCCGCGCGAGTGGCCTCCGTGGCGGTAGGTAAGAGCTTCAACCAGCGAAGGACCTTCGCCGGAACGGGCCCGCGCTATCGCGCGCGAGGCTGTCTCGTACATGACGTCGGCGTCGTTTCCGTCGACCAGGATCGGTTCCAGGCCATAGGCTGCGGCGCGATCGGCGGCAGGGTTGCGTACCGAAGTCACCGATTCGATTGGCGTGTACTCCATGTACCTGTTGTTCTCGCAAACGAAAACGACGGGCAGCTTCCAGACCACGGCCAGGTTCAGTGCTTCATGGAAGGCGCCGATGTTGGTCGTGCCGTCACCGAAAAAGCAAACGGCAACCTGGCCTGATTTGCGAACCTGCGCAGACCAGGCGGCGCCCGCGGCGATGGGCAGGTGGGCGCCGACGATGGCGTAAGAGCCCATCGCTCCGTGCTTCACATCGGTCAGATGCATCGAGCCGCCCTTGCCGTGAAGCATGCCGTTGGAGCGGCCGAGCAGCTCGCCCATCGCCTCGGCCATCGAGGCACCGCGCGCGAGCGTATGCCCATGGCCGCGATAGGTGCAGAAGGTGTAATCGTCCTTGCGCATCGCCGTCGCGAAGCCGGCGGCGATCGCTTCCTGGCCGAGGGCGAGGTGGCTGGTTCCCTTGATCAGGTTCTCCATGAACAAGTCGTAGGCACGCTGTTCGAAATCACGCAGCTCGACCATGAGCTGGTAGAGGCTGAGCCTGGTCTTGTCGTCCGCCGCCATCAATATCGGTTCGCGATCATCAGCTCTTCCGCGGGGAAGAGCGTGATCACCTCGTGCCCGGTGGCCGTCACCACGAGCTCCTCTTCGATCCGCGCCGCTGAGTGGCCGTCGTCTGCCGGGCAGTACGTCTCCAGCGCAAAGACCATCCCCTCCTTGATCTCGATGGGGTCCTTGAGCGAGGTGAGCCGGCTGATGATGGGCCGCTCGTGCAGCGCCACGCCAAGCCCGTGTCCGAACTGGAGCGCGAAAGCCTCCATCTCGCTGTCGAACCCGAAGTCCTGCGCCTTGGGCCAGACCTTGGCGATCTGGTCGGTGCTCACCCCAGGCCTCACCAGCTCGATTGACGCGTCGATCCATTCGCGAGCCTGCTTGTAAGCGTCGCGCTGGCTCTGTGTCGCGCGCCCCACGTTGAACGTCCTGTAGTAGCAGGTGCGGTATCCGTTAAACGACTGGATGATGTCGAAGAACGCCTGGTCTCCAGGGCGGATCAGGCGGTCCGAGAACACATGCGGATGCGGATAGCCTCGCTCGCCGGAGACCGCATTGATGGCCTCGACGTCGTCCGACCCCATGTCATACAGCTGCTTGTTGGCGATCGCCACCAGCTCGTTTTCTCGTATCCCGGGTTTGAGAGCCTCAAAGATCGTCTGGTAGATACCGTCCACCATCGCCGCGGCCATGGTCAACAGGGTGATCTCGTCCTTGGACTTGATCTGGCGCGCGTCCAGCATTGCCTGCTGGCCGTCCACCACGTTGATGCCGCATTTCTGCAGGGCAAAGATCATCGGGAGCTCGGCGATGTCGACCCCCAACGGCTCGCCGGCGACACCGTGCTCCTGCATGACCTCCTTGACCGTGCGGGCCACGTCGTCTGACAATCCGGCCCCAGGCGCGACTGAGCCGCGCAGCCCCGTCATGCCGGCGCGAGAGTTCTCCGGCCGCAGCCATGGTGCATGCAGCCGGTGAACCTTCGCCGCGGACCCGAAGTCCCACAGGATTGGCTCGCCTTTCGGGGTGAGCAGCGCAAAGCGCGCAACCTTGTCGCGCGCCCATTCGCCGATATGTGTGCTGGTGATGTAGCGGATGTTGTTCATGTCGAACACGAGCACTGCCCCGAGACCTGCGTTCGCGATGGCGTCGCGTGTGCGCTTCAGGCGGTACTCGTGAAGGCGGCGGAAATCGACCCGTTCCTCCCAGTCGACATGCATCCGTCCCGGCGCGGGCAGTGAGGCAACCGGAAACTCAGCTTTTGACATTCTTGCCACCCTTCTCTTCAAGCCCGTCGGAGACATTCCGATTCTCAGGTTCGAGCTTGAGGTGGGCGCCCCAGGCTTCCAGCTGCAGGAGAGCGGCGAAATCCACGTCGCCAAGCTCGTTGCCGATCAGGTACGTGACGATCTGATGCACCACTGTTGCGACCGGCATTGGAACCTCGAGCTTGCGGGCTGCCTCGAGGCCAAGCTCGAAATCCTTGCGCAACAGCTTGCCGGTGAAGGTCGGTGTGAAATCGAGGTTGACGAATGCCGGGGTCTTGTACCGAGTGAAGGTCGAACCCATGACGCTGCCATTGAGAAATTCGAGGTAATCGGCCCGAGCGATACCACCCCGTTCGGCCAGCACGGTGGTCTCGGCCATGATCTGCGTCACAGCTCCGAGCACCAGGTTGTGACAGATCTTCACCAGGCGTGCGTTCTCGCCTTCGCCAACGTAGCTGACGGTTCCGGCAAGCATCTCGAGGTAGGGGAGAGACATCTCGAAAGCCTTGCGCGGGCCTGACACGGCCATGCTGAGTCGCCCGGCGCGCACGACCTTTGGATTGCCGCTAACAGGGGCGGCGAGGAGAGCGGTGCCAAGGTCTGCGGCTTTCGCGCGGACCTTCTGTGACACGTCCATGGAGACCGTCGAAGAGTCGACAACCACCGTCGGGACCGCCCCGCCATTCGACAGCAACCCGTCCGGGCCGGTGGTCACGTCGACAAAGTCTTGCGAACCCGCCACCGATGTGAAGACGATGTCGCGGTCGGCCAGGTCGGCCGGCCGGTCGACGATCTGGGCGCCAAGCTTCGCCAGCGGCTCGGCTTTGGCCCGCGTCCGGTTGTAGACGGCCAGGTCGAAGCCGCCTTCGAGCAGCCGGGTCGCCAGGGCATAGCCCATCCGGCCGGTGCCGATCCAACCGAGCCTGTGCTCCGACGGCGTCATGGTTTTGGACACTGCCTCCGGGCGCCCGTCAAACAATGTGACAGGGTGAGCGCAAACGTTTGTCTACCATAGCAGCGCATTTTTCGGACTGTCAAACCCGAGCCTTCTTCCGTTGGGAGATGGTGCGGCGATCGTTGGGGCCCCTGCGTCGTGGTCGAAGGGGGGGCGGGAGCGGGGCGTGTACTGGGGCACCGCCGGCGTACCTATTCTGCCGGGCTTCGCGGCGCGGGCCGTCCCGCCAGATGCTCGTCCGCGCCGGCCACGCTCGATCCGCGGACCAGCAGCTGCGGCGAAAACATCACTCGCCTGGGCGTGAGCACGCCGGTCTCGATCTGCTCGAGCAGCATGCGCGCGGCCACGCTTCCAAACTCGTGAATCGGCACGTGCACTGTGGTCAGACCGGGGATCAGCCGCCCGGCGAGAGGGATGTCGTTGTAGCCGACAATCGCAAGATCCTCGGGGATTCGCAGCCCGCGCCTGCGGGCCGCCCCGTATGCGCCGACCGCCGTCATATCGGTGACGGCGAAGATTGCGGTCGGCGGATCGTTCAGCGACAGCAGGCGGTCCATCGCCTGGGCGCCTCCCTCTTCAATAAAGCCGGACTCGACGACCAGCTCCGGGTCGGCGGCGATTCCCGCCTCAGCCAGCGCGGCGCTGTAACCCTTGCGACGCAGAATGCCAGTGCTGACCGTAGGCTGGCCGGCGAGATGGCCGATTCGAACGTGTCCGAGGCCGATCAGGTGCTGGGTGGCGAGCGTGGCGCCCATCACATCATCCGATCCTACGAAGGGGTCGATCCCGTCATCGCTGAACCGGTTGACCAGCACATACGGTGTGCGCTGGTGGCGCAACCACCGCACTGCTGGGTCCTTCAAGAACGTGCTGGCGAGGATCACGCCATCGACCCTGCGAGCCGCCAGGCTCTGTAGGTGCGCCCGCTGGCGCTCGGGGATGCCGTCGGTGTTGCAGAGTAGGACCTGGTAGCCGCGGGGCGTCGCGCCGTCTTCGATGCCGCGAAAGAGAGCCGCGAAGAAGGGGTTCGTGATGTCCGGAATGACGACAGCCAGAACCAGCGTCGTGCGCAGCTTCAGCCCGCGGGCCACGCCGTTGGGTCGATATTCGGTCTCGCGGAGCAAGGCCTCGATGCGCGTCCGCGTGGTCGTCGCGATGCGCAGTCCAGGGTCATTGTTGGCGACGCGGGACACCGTCGAAGGGTGCACGTTGGCCCGGGCTGCGAGCTCTTTCAGCGTTACCGGCATGGCTCGCAGGGTTGCATTGACATTTCGTTTCGGCCGTGCCTAACATAGGGCAATCGTTTGTTCACCGCAAGCCGCCGCGCTCAAGCAGCGCATGCGGATCAGAGGAGCGAAGCCATGCGAAGGGCCTTGATCGCAACTGTGGCAGGCGCCGGCCTAACCCTTACTGCATGCGGCGGGGGAGCGACCACCGCAACTCCTTCACCAGGCAGCCCGATCACCATCGGTGTCTCTGTCTCGTTGAGCGGGGACTTCTCGAGCGACGGTCCCGCGCTGGAGAAGGGCTACGACCTCTGGGCGGAGGACGTCAATAAGAAAGGCGGCCTGAACGGTCACCACGTGACGATGAAGTACGTCGACGACGCGAGCAGCACGCAGCTGGTGGTCTCCAACTACCAGAAGCTCATCAGCTCAGACAAGGTCGATCTAGTGTTCGGTCCCTACTCGAGCCTGCTCACCATCCCGGCATCCGCAGTCGTCGATCGCCTGGGCTACGCGTTTCCTGAACCCGCCGGCGGTGGACCAAAGGTCTTCGCGGCCGGCCACAAGAATCTCTTCTTCGTGCAGCCGGCGGCCATTGAGGACAACCTGGTCAGCTACACCAAGTGGCTTCTCGCGCTTCCTGCCGACCAGCGCCCGACCACTGCGGCCTACGCTACCGAGGACGATCCTTTCACGCAACCCCAGGTCGACAAGGCGAAGAGCCTCCTGGAGGCCGCCGGGATCAAGACCGTCTACTACAAGGTCTATCCCTCCGAGCCAATCGACTACACCCCGCTTGCCCTGCAGGTGGCCAACTCGAAAGCAGACGCTGTGATCCTGGGCACCCAGGTGCCTGACGCCATCGCTTTCGTCAAGACCTTCATCTCTCAGCACTACAACCCGAAGACGCTGATCGAGACTGCAGGACCTGACCAGGGTGCGCAGTACTCCGGCAAGCTCGGCGCCAACACTGAGGGGATCATGGTGCCGGCCGGCTGGACGTCCGGCGCAGAGGCCTACGGCAACCCCACTTTCGTGGCCGAGTACATCTCAAAATACGGTGGTTCCGCGGCTGATATCAGCGCCGATTCAGCGGAGGCTTACAGCGTCGGCCAGGTCGTGGACCAGGCAGCCACCAAGGCGAACAGCATCGATAACCAAAAGTTGATCGACACGTTGCACATCGGGACCTATCAAACAGTGCAAGGGCCTATGGCCTTCGATGCCGTCGGCAAGCCGACGGGAGGCGTCGGCGTTTTCGTCGAGCAATGGCAGGGCGGCAAGGCCATCTTTGTGTACCCGACGACTGTCGCAGCCGCGCAGCCCGAATACCCAAAGCACGACTGGCAGTAAAAATCTGACCCTAGTCCTCGAGGCTGCGGTTCTGGGCGTTCTCACTGGTGGCGTCTACGCTCTCATGGCATCCGGTCTGACCCTGATCTTCGGCGTGATGCGCATCATCAACGTGGGTCATGGGGCGCTCGTGATCCTGGGTGCCTACCTCAGCTTCGTCCTGTGGCACAACCTCAACGTCGACCCGTTCGTGAGCCTGGTCGTGACCATGCCTGTCATGTTCGTGCTCGGTGTAATCCTGCAGATCGTCTTCGTCCGTCCCTTAAAGACCGACCGCGAGGCGCTGTCTGTCCTGGTGACCTATGCGCTGGCTCTCGGCATCGAGGGCCTGCTCGGTTATGTCTTCACCTCCAACTACGTGCAGCTCAATGTCTGGTATGACACTGCCAGCTTTCCGATTGGCAGCTTTCACGTGACCTATGTCTACGTGTACGGCTTTCTCCTTTGCCTGGCCATCCTCGGCGCCATCTTTCTCATGCTCTACCGGACGACGTTCGGTGGGGCGATCCGGGCAACCATGCTCAATCGGACGGCAGCTCAGCTCGTCGGAATCGACGTCGATCGCGTCTCTGCGATCGCGTTTGGAATCGGGATGGCGACAGCCGCGGCGGGCGGCGTGGTGTTCGGGATGACCAACGCGTTCAATCCGGGCAGCCACTACGACCTCATTTCGAGATTGCTGACGATCATCGTGCTCGGGGGGCTCGGCAGCCTTCGTGGCGCTGTGATCGCAGCCGTGGCGATGCTCGTGATCGAGGACATCACGGCCGTCGTGACGTCGCCGGTGTGGGCGAGCTTCGTCTTTTTCGTGATCCTCATCGCCGTGTTGCTGGTACGGCCCCAAGGACTATTTGGCTTGAGAGTGCGCGAGCGGGCATGAAGGTGCGCGACAGGCGTCTCCTTATGGCAGTTGGCCTGCTGTTGATGATCGGGTTCGCGGTATCTCTACCGGCCATATCGCCCGACTCGGCGACCACGAACATCGCGGTCTTCACGGTGATGTATGCCGGCCTGGCGACCGCCTGGAACATCATGGGCGGGTACACCGGCTACATCTCGCTTGGGCATGCCGGCTTTTTCGGCTTTGGCGCGTACTCCCTGGGTCTCATGCTGGCCAAATTCGGGGTCGAAGGCGGATACGAGCCATTCCTGTTCATCCCGCTGGCCGGCGGACTTACAGCAGTGCTCGCCCTCTTCGTTGGATGGTTTGCGCTGCGCACGCGAGCGGCCACCTTCGTGATAGTGACGATCGCCTTCATGTTCATGTTGCAGCTGCTGGCCGAAAACCTTGTCGGTTTGACAGGCGGAGGCGCGGGGCTTGGATTTCCCGTACCACCGTGGCGTGGCGCTGACTACGACGTCCCGTTCTATTACGCGATGCTGATCCTCGCTCTTCTCGGTCTGGTTGCTTCATGGTGGATCCGGCGCTCGAAGTTCGGTCTCGGCCTTCTCGCCATCCGCGATGACGAGGACAAGGCCATCGCTGTCGGCGTCCCAGCCAGAGCTTTCAAACTCACTGCATTCGTCATCAGCGCGGTCCTGGTCGGCATGATCGGCGGGGTGTACGGCTACTACGTGACCTACATCTACCCGCAGTTCGTGGTTGATCCGTTGATCGGAATCTCCATGGTGCTCATGGTTTTCCTGGGCGGGCTTGGCACTCTCTGGGGACCGGTGCTGGGGGCGGCGATCCTGGTGCCCGCCCAGTTATGGCTTGCTTATCAGTACGGCGCGAGCCGTCTGTATCTCGTTCTCTACTCGGCGGTCTTCCTGCTCGTCATCCTGCTCATGCCGCGCGGGATCATCCCGTCGGTTCACGACTTCCTGGCACGGCGGCGGGCGAGCCTACCGAAGGCAGTTGGGGCGGCGCCGTGAGCCTGCTAAAGGTCGATCACGTCAGCAAGCGCTTCGGCGGCGTCGTCGCTGTCGACGACTGCACGCTCTCGATCCCGGCTGGCGGCATCACCGGCCTGATCGGACCGAACGGATCTGGCAAGACAACGATCTTCAACCTGATCACCGGGTTCATCGCCAAGGACGAGGGCCAGATCACGTTCAAGTCCCAGCCGATCGACGGCCTCGGGCCAGACCGGGTCTATGAGCGTGGCATTGGCCGCACGTTTCAGCTGGCCCGTATCTTCCCGCGGCTCACGGCCCTCGAAAACCTTCTGGTGCCGATTCGCCGCAGGGGATTGCGCGCGCTGTTCTCCCGCGCCGGCTTCGGCCATGAAAGGAGCAAAGCAATGGAGATGCTGGAGTTCCTCGAGATCGCGCACGTTGCCGATACGCTCGGTGGATCCCTCTCTTATGGGCAGCGCAAGCTGCTCGAGCTGGGCGGGGTGATGATGGCCGAGCCAGAGCTGGTGCTTCTCGACGAGCCCGCAGGCGGCGTCAACCCGGCGCTGCTCGAACGCATCGCCGACCGCCTTCGCACACTGAACTCGCGCGGAACCTCGTTCCTCATCGTGGAGCACAACATGAGCTTCGTGATGAACCTCTGCTCCGAGGTCATCGTGGTGCACCGAGGACGTCAGATCGCCAGTGGCAAGCCCGAGGCTGTGCGCAGCGATCCCGCTGTCCTTGACGCGTACCTGGGCGCCTGACGTGGCTGCCTTGCTGGAGCTGCGGGGCCTGGTCGCGGGCTATGGGGGTGGCGACATCCTGCAAGGGGTCGACCTGACCGTGGACGAGGGAAGCCTCACGTGCATAGTCGGGCCAAACGGCGCCGGGAAGTCGACATTGCTGCGGGTCGTCAGCGGCCTGCTGCGGCCCACTCGTGGGTCGGTGAATTTTCGTCGCGAGTCGATCGCTACGCTCAGCCCTCGCGCGATTCTTGGCCGGGGGATCGTCCAGGTGCCGCAGGAGCGCAGCCTGTTTCCGACGATGACGGTCTGGGAGAACGTGCGGCTGGGGGCATACACCGTGCGCGACAAAGGCCTGATCGAGCGACGGTTAGCGGCGGTGGGTGAGACGTTCCCCATCATCAAA
This sequence comes from Candidatus Dormiibacterota bacterium, assembly GCA_040004595.1. Lineage (GTDB taxonomy): Bacteria > Chloroflexota > Dormibacteria > Dormibacterales > Dormibacteraceae > Palsa-872. The sequence goes on from JBDUAO010000023.1 coordinate 16,211, forward strand.
GAGCGCCGGCACGAGCTCGCGGCCTCTCTGTCCGGAGGCCAGCAGAAGATCGTCGAGTTCGCCCGTGCCATGATGCTCGACCCGTCACTGCTCATCCTCGACGAGCCGTCGATGGGCCTTGACCCGAAGACCCGCACCACCGTCTTCAACACGATTCGCTCGATGAACGACGCGGGGCACACGCTGCTCCTGGTCGAGCAGAACGCACGGTCCGGCCTGGGCATTGCAACGCACGGGGTGGTGATGGAGAGCGGCAGGATCCGGCTGGAGGGTCCTGGGCCTGATGTGTTGAGCAACCCCGAGATCGGCCGTCTTTATCTAGGGGCGGCATGAGCCGGCACGACATCATCTTCGCCGGCGCCGGGCACAACAACCTGGTCGCCGCCGCCTACGCCGCTCGAGCCGGTTTCCGCGTTCTCGTTCTCGAGGGCGAGCCGCAGATCGGCGGCGACTCGACCACCCAGGAGCTGACGTTAAGGGGTTTTCTTCACGATCCCTGTGCCACCGCCCACAACCTGATCCAGAGCAACCCGTTGATGCGAAACAACGAGCTCGAGCTCGACCGGCACGGGCTCAAGTACCTCTATCCGGACCCGGTTTTCACCATGCCGTTCCTCGATGGGAGCTCGATTACCATGTGGCGCGACGTCGAAAGAACGTGCGCCGAGCTGGCCAGGTTTTCCATAGCAGACGCCCTCGCGTACAGGCAGCTGCTCGCCGATTGGGATCTCATGGCCAAGGTCGTCAACGACGAAAGGGCAACCGCGCCGGCGCCGCCTGCCGAGATCGACGCGAATACGCTCGCAAGCCCTCTTGGCGAGAAGATGAAGGCTATCCGCGACGCCAGTGCGATCGATATCGTCAAAGACCGATTCCACGACGATCACGTGCGCGCATTTTTTGCTTGGATCGCCTTCATGACGTTGCACCCGCTCGACGAGCCCGAGTCGGGGCTCATGGCGTTCTCGCTGGCGGCCGGCCGGCAGCGGTTCAGCTGGATCCTCCCGGAGGGTGGGTCAATCCGATTACCGCTTGCTCTCGCCAACGACATCGAGGAGCACGGAGGCACGATCCTGACATCGAAGCGGATCACTCGCATCGCAGTCGAGGGCGGCAGAGCGACCGCAGTCGAGACGGATGACGGTTCGACCTACGAAGCCGACCGGGCGATCGTCTCGACGATCCACGTCAAGCATCTGGCCGGGATCGTTGGCGAGCAGAATCTGCCGGCGGATTACCTCGAAGGCGTGGCGAGGTGGCAGCCCAACCTCACGATGTTCGTCACTCATTACGCGTTGGCCGAGGCACCCCTATTTCGGATGGCGGATGGCCTCGGCGCCAGCGTCACGATGGGCGCGCTCGAATCGCTCGATGCCTACGCCGCGATGCTTTCCGCTTTTCGTGCAGGCCGGATTGATTTGCATGAGCCCGTATTTCTCGCCCTCACACCTTCAGTCATGGATGCGACCCGGGCGCCGGCCGGCAAGCACACCTTCAAGCTGGTCAGCTTCCTGCCGTACGAGCTCGCCCAAGGCCCGGAGCACTGGGACACGATCAAGCGCGACGTCTCCAACGAGCTCTTCGAGCGCCTGTCGCTGTTGTCGCCGAACCTCTCCAGGCGAATCGTGCTGGCCGAGCACGTCGAGTCGCCCCTGGACCTCGAACGTAGAAATCCGGCGAACTGGCGTGGCTCGTGCCACGGCGGCGCCAACTCGCCGGACCAGAGCGGCTACTTCCGGCCGGTCGGGGGCTGGTCTTCCTACCGAACGCCAATTGAGGGCCTGTACCAGACAGGAGCCTGCACCCACCCGGGCGGCTCGGTCTCAGGCCTGCCGGGACGAAACTGCGCCGAGGTTTTCCTGCGCGACCTCGGATCGAGCCTCGATGAGGCCGTCAGCGGAACCCGGATCGCGACCTCATGACAGCCTACGACACCACCAACCGTGTGCAGGTGGCGGCCCACCACTGGCGGCCGCGATTCGTCGCCAACGGGATCGACGTCAACGACTTCGATGACACCCTGGCCAAGACGGCTGAGTGGAAGGATTGGGCGCCCAACTGGAAGGTGGTTGGCGAGATGCACGAGGCGCTGGGCCGGGAGGCAGATGAGCGCGGGCGCGGGATATCCGCGGCGCAGGCCTACCAGCGAGCCGCCTGGTGCTGGCATCTCGGCAAGTTCCTGTGGTTCGAGGACGAGGCGCTGCATGGCGAGCTGCTCGACAGGTCGGTCGCCATCTACCAGAAGGCGATGCCGCACCTCGAGCCTCCGGCGGAGCGCCTCGAGATCCCATTCGAGGACGGGATCATCCCTGGCAACCTGCGGCGGCCGGCTGAATCCGCAAACCCGCCGCTGGTGCTGCTCGTGCCCGGCCTCGACTCGTCAAAGGAAGAGCTCTTTGCGATCGAGGAAGACTTTCTGCGGCGTGGGCTCGCGACGCTCACGATCGATGGTCCCGGCCAGTCCGAAAACTCTGTCAACTTCGCAATCCGCCCCAACTGGGAGACGGTGATCACTCCGCTCCTCGACCACCTTGCGGGCGCCGACCTCGGCGTCGACCAGGGCCGCATCGGTCTCATGGGAATCAGCATGGGTGCGATCTATGGACCACGCGCTGCGGCATATGAAAAGCGCATCAAAGCGCTGGTCGGGCTGGCCGGTCCTTACAACCTGGGCGAATGCTGGGATGCCCTGAACCCCCTCACTCGAGGCGGGTACGTTTTCTATACGAAGTCAGCGGGCGACGCGGAGGCGAAGCGCAAGGCTTACACGCTGAACCTCGAAGGCATCCTCGACAAGGTCGCTCAGCCGCTGCTCGTGATCCACGGCGCGAGGGATCGGTTGTTCCCGCCGTCGCACGCCGAGCGAATCGCGCGCGAGGCACCTAACGCGACGCTCGTGATCTATCCCGATGGCAACCACGTCTGCAACAACATCGCCTACAAGTACCGCCCGCTCATGGCGGACTGGTTGCACGACCAACTGCGCGAGTAACGCCCCCCGGCTGGCTGTTGAAGACGAGCTTCTCAGCACATTCAGGAACTGTTAGTCCCCGGCGACGTGCTCAGCCACCACCAGCAATGCGGCCACGATCAGAACGACGCCGGCGATCCGGCCGGCAGCGCCCCGCACGTTTTCTGCCAGCCGCGAGCCAAGACGCATACCGAGCTGCGCGGCAAGAAAAGCCTGCAGAGCGATAAGTACGATCAACAGCAGGAACGGCAGGCGCAGAAGGCCGACCCCAAATCCGATGGCAAGCTCATCAACGCTGATACCGAGGCCGAGGACCACCACCGCCCAACCTCGAGCCGACTCGAGGAGGCGCAGCTTTTGCTCCTCGTTCTCCTCGGCCTCTCCCGCCCTGAGCATCAAGACGCCAACCGCGGCAAGGACACCGGCGGCTGCGTAATTCGCCCATCCCCCAACCGCGATCCCAAGCCCGGCTCCGGCCAGGAAGCCGATGACAGGCATGCCCGCTTCGAATGCAGTCAGGACGAGGCTGGTTCGCAACCGGTCACGTTGGGCGATGCCGGCAGCCCCCAGTGCAGTCCCGAGCACGAACGTATCGATCGCGAGTGGCAGGATAAGTGCGGCAATCGTCAGGATTCTGAGCAAGTTGACGTGCCCTATAGTGACGAACGGGCAGCTTGATCCGGCGGCGGCACGTCGCTGTGCTCCAGCGAACGCTCAAGGGCCGAATCGAGTGAGGGGGTTGATCAGCATGACCAAGCGCCGCTTAATCGCTTTGTCGGCCGCCGGCGGGTTCGCAGTTTTGACCCTCGGACCCATCACGGCAAGTTCATCCATCACGCCGGGACTCGATCCAGGAATCGGCAACGTGCCTCAAGGATTTCAGCTCGATAAGACCTACCGCCAGAGCTATGTGACTCACTCGGTGACCAACACGTTCGTGACTAGCCAGCAGGTCAGCTGCTACCGGCCCGAGGTTCCGGTAGCCGCCAACAATGGTCCGAACGACGGCTACACAGGCGAATTGAGCTGCCCCGGGGCCACGACCGGGGAGGACACCGGCGCGGCGGCCCTCTACGCCAATCAGATCGGCAGCAAGCCACCATACCCAGCCGCCGAGTCGAAGCTCGTCACGGACCACTCCGAATCGGACATCCGTGTTGATCCACTCAACCCGCTGCATCTCATCGGCTCGAGCAAGTGGTTCACTGGCGCGGAGGGCTACAACCACCTGGTCGGCTTCTACGAATCGTGGGACGGCGGCAAGACGTGGCCAACGATGGGCCACGTTCCGGGTTACGAGGGATTCACCGACAACACCGACCCGGTCGGTGTTTTCGACTCATACGGCAACTATTACCAGGCGCTGCTGCCGTACCAGTTCTACTACGCCAAGTCCGGCTTCAAGAAATACGAGGTCGGCAATGAGCCGAACCCTGCGATTCCGAATGAGGCGGTGGCCGTCGCGGTGCGCCCGCACGGCGCAACAAAACCTACGGACTGGGTGTCCACACATCATGGCCATCCCGATTACGTCTTCACAACCGACGCGGGCTTGGGCCAGGAGCCAGACAAGGAATGGATAGCGATCGACCGCAATGAGCGGTTGCCGAGCGGGGCAAGAAACCCCAACTTCGACCGCATCTACATGATGTACGTCAACTTCAATGGCAACGGCAGCAAGCCATACGTCTCCACGGCGATCGCGAACCGGGACGGGAGCCACAGCGACTGGACCGCGCCCGTGCTGTTGCCGACCGCGAATGCCACCAACAACAACACATATCTGTTTCCGCACATCGACCCATCGGGTGTCGTGTACACGTCGCTGATCAACTACGTCGGCGCGCAGGGCGGGTGCTGCGTCGATGTGCTCATGGATTACTCGACCGACGGTGGCGTGACATGGGTCGGCCCATCTCTCGCGGCCGGCAATGTGCATGTCGCGCCTTTGACTGGACCCGGCTACGCCAATACGACCTTCGAGGACGGGATCGAGGAGACGTTCGCCGTCGGCAACCATCCCTCCAGTCAAGGCTACTACCCGATCTATGTCGCCTATGAGTCCAAGAGCTCAGGCTTCGGCAATATTCTGCTCACCGTTTCTAACGACCAGGGCCGGTCGTGGAGCTTTCCGATCCAGGTCAACGACAACCGCAACCCGAATGTGGACGAGTTCCAGCCCAACCTGGCGGTCGCGCAGGATGGAACTGTCAGCGTCAACTTCTATGACCGGAGACTGGCCTGCCCTGCAGCAGGCTCGCCGGAGGCTGCCGCCGCCGGGCTTGCGCTCGACATGGCGAACCCAAACTACTCAGGCGCTCTGCCGCCGTACGGAGCAGCCAACTACTGCATCCACTCCAGCGTTCAGTTCTACAACGCAAGTCTGACGCCCAAGGGCAACAATATCAGGCTGACGCAGCACAACTGGGACCCGCAGCTGAACAGCCCGAATCGGTCGTGCTCGTGCAATCCGCTGGACACATTCCTGGGCGACTACTTCGGCAACGACTTCGCCGGCTCACTCGACTACTCGACCTTCATCAGCACGTACGACGACGGAACCAACCACCATCACTATCAGCAGCAGGTCGTGGCCACAGTTCAGATTCCTTGAGCACTCTGAGACGAGAACGCGGGGCGATGCAGCCCGCGCCCTCAGCGTTTCTGATGGCGGGCGATGGCAACCTTGAGGGTCTCGACCACGCGGCTCAAGTGCTCCCTCATGGCCGCCTCGCTGCGGGCGGCATCGCGCAAGGCGAGCGCTTCGACGATCTCGGCGTGCTCGCGCAGGGAACGGTCGGGCCGCCCCGGCTGGAGGATCGTGCGGTACTGGAACCTGATGCTTTGAGATTTGAGGTTGGCGACCAGGGTCGATGCCACGGCCTGATCGGCGATCGCCCAGATCATCTCGTGGAAGCGTGAGTTGAGCTCCGAATAGCCGAGCGGATCGCCCGCCTCGACACGGGCGGTCATCTCTTCCAGGATCTGACGAAGCTTGCGAACATCGGTTGGGGTGATCAGCGTGGCTGCGTGCCGGGCGAGCATCTGTTCCAGCGCCACCCGCACCTCCTCGATCTCGAGCGCCTCTCGATCGGAGACCAGCCGGACGCGGGCTCCGCGATTCGGCTGGCGCTCGACGAGACCTTCCTGGTCCAGCCTGACCAGCGCTGCCCGGATCGCCGTTCGCCCGGCGCCAAAGGTCCGCGCGAGGTCCGCTTCGACGAGACGCTCGTTGGGCTGGAAGCGGCCGTCGACGATCGCCTCTCGAAGCCTCAGATAAGCGGTCGAACCGCCTCGAGCCTCTTTTTCGGTGGAACGCGCTGATGGTTCAGTCACTGGCGGCGATGTGCTTGCCATGTTCCGATATTGCCTTCCCGGTAAGAATATGCGGCAGTCCAGGCGGATTGTGCATAGAATTGTCGACAATCCCTATTCGGCCATTGCTCAATTGCGAGGAACGAAGGTGAACAGGTTTCAACCAGCCGTTCGTCACCATTTGAACCCACAGCTCTTATCGGCGATCGCTGCCCTTGTGTTGCTTGCCGCCTGCGGGGGAAGCTCCCCGAGCGGCGGCGGGCTGGGCTCCGGTCAGCTGCTGGTTGGCATTCTTGCCCCGTTCTCCGGCGCCGACGCCAGCTTCGGCCCCCGGTACCTTGCCGGCTGCTATGCCGCCTCGCTATCGATCAACAGCGCCGGTGGCATCGGAGGCCGCCAGGTGACCTGCCAGCAATTCGACACCAAAGGCGAGCCGGCTGACGCAGTGCCGGCCGCCAACTCGATGATCGCCGCCAACTCGAATCTCATGGGCGTGGTCGGATGCACGTCGGACGAGGCATCGACTGTGGTCCCGATCCTCGACCGCTCCCACATTCCCATGTTCTGCATGACCGGGCAGTCGGAGTTCAACAAGTCCACCGCCAAGTACTTCCACCGCCTCGTCCCCGCAGACTCGTTCGATGCATACGCCATGATCGGCAGCGCCCTCTTCGGCCCCGGTCACGCACCCTACAAAAGCGTAGCGCTGGTGTTCGGCGACGACATCGGGTCGCAAACATTCGTCGGTCCCGCAGTCGCTGCGTTGACCAAATTGGGCGTGACGATCGCCATCAACCAGGCAATCAAGCTCGGCGCTGCCTCGTACCGGACCGAGGTGGCCAAGATGTTGCTGACAAAACCTGACGTCATCCTCACCGAGACGATCGGCTCCGCCGGCACATACATGAAAGAGGTCAAGCAGCAGAACAACGGCAAGGTGATCCCGTTCATCGGCACCAGCGCCACGATCGACCCCGTCTGGTTCAAGCAGGTGAAGGACGCCATCGGACTGGCTGACTTTCTCGCCAACTACCAGGCGGTGGACCTGAAGCTCACTTTGTCGGGATCCGGATATGACGAGTTCGTGACCCAGCTGACGGCCGCCGACTCGAAGTTCGGGGGCTCGAAGGCGCTCACCTACAAGGGCAAGAGCCCAACCGTCCACCTGTACGACGGGATCATCATGACCGCGCTGGCCATGGTCGCGGCCAAAAGCGCGGACCCCACTGTCTACGACCCGAAGATCATCGACATCGCCAACGGGGTGACCGGCGCCACCGTGGTCAGCACGTTCAAGGAGGGCGTTGACGCGCTCAACGCCGGCAAGTCGATCCGGTACGTTGGCGCAGCCGGCGAGAACAATTTCAACCAGTACAACAACTCGCAGCAAGGCTACAACCTGGTCACCATGGACAAGGATGGCAACGAGGTTGTCCTCGGCTCGCTGTCCGAGGCCCAGACCCAGTCGATCATCGACGCGGGCGGCGGAGCATAGCCCGACCACTTAGCCACAGGAGCCAAGCGCCGTGGAACTTTATGTAGCGGCGCTTGGCTTCGGACTCATCAGCGCCTCCGTGATCGCTATCGCCGCGGTCGGCTTCACCATGCAGTTCGGGATCGCGAACATGATCAACCTCGCGTATGGCGAGGTCATGATCGTCTGCGCTTACGTCGCTTTCTACGTGAACCAGAGGGGCGTGAGCGTCTGGGCCTCAATGATTGCCGCCGCACTCGCAGGCGCCGTGCTGTCTTTCCTGCTGAACCGATTCCTGTACGCGCCCTTCCAGCGCAAGGGGACGAACCTGATCGGAATGGTGATCATCTCGCTGGCGGCCTCTCTGATTCTCGCCAACATCCTTCTCCCGATCGTCGGTTTCGACACGTCTTCGTACCAGGTGGCCCAGGGCCCGCTGGTGCGCTGGAACGGGCTCGTGCTGACGACCGCACAGATTGCGATCATCTTTGTCGCCGCGATCCTGATGCTTGCCGTCCACGGCGTGCTGAGGTACACACGGTTGGGGAAGGCGATGCGGGCCACCGCGGCCAACCCAACGCTGGCGCGCAACTGCGGCATTCCAACCCAACGCGTGATCGATCTGGTCTGGCTTCTCACGGGAGCCCTGTGCGGCGTAGCCGGCGTGGTCGCCGGGATGAACTCGGAGAACTTCGCCGTCGCCAGCGGCGCCGCGTACCTCATCACGATCATCGCGGCGGCCGTGCTGGGTGGAGCGGGCCAGCCATACGGCGCGATGATCGGAGCTCTCATCATCGGCATCGTGACTGAGCTCAGCGCCGCGGCCATCGCGCCTGAGTACAAAGAGGTGGTGGCTTTCGCGATTCTCGTCCTGGTCATGGTGCTGCGTCCACAAGGCCTCCTGGCCAGGCGTGGAGCACTGGCGGCGGCCGGGTGAATTCCTACTACGCCGGCACGCTCCTCGTTTATGCGGCCGTCGACATCATCGCCTGCCTCGCGCTCAACCTCCAGTTCGGGGTCTCGGGCATTGTCAATTTCAGCTTCATCGTCTTCCAGTCAGTCGGCGCCTACGCCGCCGCAGTCCTTTCGATGCCGCCCGATACCGCCAACGGCGCCTACCAGTTCTATGTCGGCGGGTTCCAGCTTCCGTTCCCGCTCCCCTGGATCGGAGGGGCACTGGCGGGCGGACTTCTCGCGATCCCCGTGGGCCTGGTCGTGCTCAGGAAGCTGAGGGCCGACTATCAGGCCATCTCACTGCTCGTCCTTTCCGTGATCGCGAATTCCGTGATCATGAATGCCCGGACGTTCCTGAACGGCTCAGCCGGAATTGCACAGGTGCCCGGGCCGTTTGCCGACCAGGTCAACCCGCTCAGCGACAGCTACCAGCTTCTGTACGTTGGGCTTGCGGTGCCGTGCGTCCTGCTCGTCTGGCTGGTGGCCGCAAGGATCGTCAACTCGCCCTTCGGCCGCAGCCTGCGAGCGATGCGCGAACACGAGCTCGCCGCCACAGCCATCGGCAAGAACCCGGTCCAGCTCAAGATGACGATCTTCATCGTCGGCGGCATCATCGCCGGGCTGTCCGGAGCGATCCTCGTCGGCTACATCGCGGTATGGGCGCCGTCAGAGTGGCTCTACCCCGAGACGATCATCCTGTTCGCCGCAGTCATCGTCGGCGGACGCGGCAACAACGTCGGCGCGATGCTCGGGGCGTTGCTCGTGCCCGTGGGCTTCTTCGAGGTGACGCGGCTGATACCAACCACCATCGCCGGCTGGACGCCTCCTCCCAACCTGATCCCGGCGAGCGAGTGGGTGGCGATCGGCCTGCTCATCATCGGGTTCCTCTGGTTCAGGCCTGAGGGAGTGAGGCCGGAACCGAGGC
>JBDUAO010000024.1:0-25844 GCA_040004595.1 Candidatus Dormiibacterota bacterium
AGGTCGCGGACATGCCGCAGAGCCGGCTGAGCCAGGTGACGACACCGGCGCTGCCATCGGCCAGGTTGTCGCCAGCCAGCTGAGAAGAGCGCGCTTCTGCTGAGAACTCACCCTCGAGGCAGTCGATGAGGATGCGTAGACGCTTGGGGTCTAGCCGGCGGTCCTCGCGAGCCAGGAACCGAGCCACGACTCCTTCGACTTCGGCAAGGGTCGCGCCCCCCTCCCCCAACATGAGACAAGCATACCAAACAGATGTTCGCAGGTCAATACGCCAACGCAGTTAATTCGCGCACGCGGCGAAAGTTTTTCCCGCCGACTCCAGGCCTCCAGCGAGCCGGCCAGGCTCACCCCCGACCCCCCTTCCCAGTCCGTCCTACCCGCATCGCCTGACTCCAGGTCGGCACGGGGGTCACTCCAAGCGCGCTGCGACACCAACCTAATTGATCTGCGAGTAGCGGTCGAAGATTTCTCTCAGGTTGGCCGGCGGTTCCACCTTGTGCTTCTTCATGACGTCGAACAGGCTCAGGATGTGTCGCACTCCTGCCAGCGTGACTCCCTTCTCCCGCGTCAGGTACTGGATCACCTGCACCTTGGTGATATCCCGCTGGGAGTAGCGCCTCCGGTTGGTGCTCGTTCGATGCGGCACCATCAGGAGCGCATCCTCGTAAAGCATCAAGGTGCGCGGGTGCGTCTCCAGGATCTCGGCCGCGACGCTGATCGTGTAGAGCGGCTTGTCGAGGTCGCTGAACGACTGATGCACACCCCGGGGGGTCATGCGACTAGCCATGAATCAGCGAACGGTGCTCAGGATCTGGATGATCGCGGGCCCCAGCAGAACGATCCAGAGGACAGGAAAGATGCACCCCACCATCGGGAACACCATGCGCGACGACGCCTGCGCGGCGCGCTCCTGCGCCGTTTGCCGCTGCCGCCTCCTCATCTCGGTGGCCTGCACCCTGAGCAAGCGGGCGATGGGCACGCCCATCTGATCGGACTGCACTATCGACTCGACCAGGTGGTGAAGGTCGGCCACCCCACACGTATCGGCCATGTGCTCCAGCGCGGCCATGCGCGGCCGGCCCAGCCTGATCTCCCGCAGCACCTTGCCGATCTCGTCCCCCAGCGCATTGTGGAAGCGCTCGGTGATGCTCAGCAGGCCTTCGTCGAGGCTCATACCCGACTCCACCACCAGGGTCAGCAGGTCCGTCGCCTCTGCCAGCGACCGCTGGATCTGGGTGCGGCGGGCCGCGATCCTCTGGTTCAGCCAGAGCAGAGGCAGAAAGTAACCAAGCAAAGCAGCCACCACCCCGCTGGCCACGGCTGTCAGCAACGGCGGAAAGCTCGTGGGCACCAGGAGGCCGAGGGCGAGTCCTGCGATGGCCATGAGCGCCGCCAGTCCGTATCGAACCGCCTGGAAGCCCGCAGGGGTCAGGTTGCCCGGGTCGCCTGCTCGGCTCAACTTCTGGCGTAGCTCCCCGGCCTCCAGCGCAGGCAGCCGGCTCGCCAGCGGTCGCGCCAACGCCTCTATGCGCTTCAAGAAGGGCGTATTGACGGGTGGCGCGGTCCAGAGCCCGCTGTTGTTGGCCGCGGCAGCGAGGTTGCGGTCGAGCGCAATGAAGAACGCAGCGACGATCACCCCACAGATGATCCCCGCCGACACCGCGATGAGCAGCATCCGACTAAGCCTGCAGCGAGGTCATACGGTTGATGAGGACGTTGCCGATGACTATGAGCAGCCCGGCGATACCGAGCAGGACATAGCCCACGACGGTGGAGGTCATGGGCGCGAAGTAGCCCGGCACGAAAACGTACAGGCCGAGAGCCAGCAGGATCGGTAGGCCGGTGATGATGCTGGCCGACGCCCGCGACTGCGCCGTGAGCACGCTCATGTCGCGTTTTGTCTGCAGCCGGTCGCGAAGGGTGTCGGAGATGGTGTCGAGGACCTCCGCCAGGTTGCCGCCGACGCGGATGTGGAGAAGGATCGCGGTGACGATGAACTCGAGGTCCGGGCTGTTGATGCGGAGCAGTAGCGCGCTCAAGGCGTCCTCGACTGACGTTCCGAGCGTCACCTCGGTGGTCACGCGCTCGAACTCCGTGGAAACCGGCGGCCGCGACTTGGTCGCCACCGTCTCCAGGGCGCGATCGATCGCGTAGCCCGTCTTCAGCGAGTTCGACAGCAGCTGGAGCATCGCGGCGAGTTGCTCGTTGAACAGGTTCTGGCGACGCCGCTGCAGGTAGGCGACGACCAGCGGCGGCACTATGAATCCGACTGCGCCGAGGATGAGCGGGCCGGCGGAGAATCCGAACCGAAAAAGCCCGATCAAGGCCCCCAGCGCCACAGCTCCGATCCGGATCAACAGATATTCGGAAGGGGTGATGTTCAGGCCGGCACGCGCCAGGTCCTCGGTCAGCGTCGGCCGGCCCCTGACGCTGCGTCGCTGGCTGAGGTTGTCGGCTGCGGGCCGGAGGAGGCGTTCAACCAGCTCCCGCGGTGTTGCCCGAGGCTCGGTCAAGCCCTCGAGAGGCGCCTTGCGCTCCTTCCGGATCCTGTCCAGGCTCCAGAAGAAGACGGCGATCGCGGCCGCCATGGGAATCGCGATGATCAGGGTGAGGACCGGAGCCGGCAGTGTCATTGCTTTAGAAGAGCGAAGGGAACGCCTGCTGCACCAATTTGAGGGTCACGCCCTTTGCGTCGTTGACGCTCGCACAGTTGGGATCTTTCGCCGGAGGTCCCGCCGCATAGTCCTGGTAGGACTCGAGCGTGTATTTAAGCGAGGCGTAGCTCAAGAACCAGGTGATGTACTCGGCCTGGCACTGGGAGACCACGATCGTCAAGCTCGTCGCGGTTGCGGCGTTGCCACCCCCGGCGGTGTCCGTACCGACGCGGATCACATGGATGTTTGTGAATACGGTCTTGCTCGCGACCTTGGCTCCTGACGTCACGGTCGCGATGACCGATATGTAGTCGCCTGGCTGGACGTAGCCGCCGATGCCCTGCTGCTCGCTGGTGGGGATTGTCAGGCCGACGAAGCCGGATGGGATGGGGAGGAACGCAGATTGCACCCCCAACGACTGCCCGGGCTTGGCCACGATGTTCGACGACACGGCCTGTCCCTTGACGATGGTGACCAGCGGGATCATGCCCGTGGCGTCGCTGATCTTGGTGAACACCGTCGAGGGGAGTGCTCCGGCAGGGATGCTCTTGATCTCGAGGGAACCTGCGGGGATCGGGATTCGGGGCGCCAGGTCCTGGGTGGCCACCACGACGCTTTGACTGGGACCAATGTTCCCTGTGGAGGCGTTGATGGCTACGAGGACGAAGGCAGCGATGACCAGAAGAGCGAGGACGATTCCGAGGATGGTGAAGGGTCTTCGAGACGTAATCGTGCGCAAGTCCGACCCATCATAGGCAAGATAGTCCGGTGTCGCGCCTCCCTAACTCGAGTTCAACTTTTGCCACACGCGCACAGTCAGGCCAGTCGATGGTCGAGTTCGCTCTGTCGTCGGTGGTCCTCCTCCTGCTGGTGGGAGGCCTGGTCGACATCGGCCGTGCCCTCTACGTGTCCGAGACCCTCTCGAGTGCCGCCCGAGAGGGCGCCAGGCATGCCGTCTGGTTCGACGCCGCCAAGCAGTCGCACCCCTACCTATCCGACGCCCAGATCAAATCCTCCGTGGACGCAGCCCTCACCGCCAGCGGCCTGCCGACCTCGGTGCTGAAGAACCCTGGCACCACGTGCCCGGCCCCGACCGACGGAAACGCTTTTCATAACCCACCGTTTGCGAACGCGTCGTACCCGGCCGCCACCAACCAACCCTGGCTGTACATCTGCTACGACAACACGCCTGGGGTCGACTTTGCCTCTCCCCCCGCATCCGGCCAGAGTCTGCAGGACGTCAACGTGGTCGTCCTCTACTCGTACGGACCCTTGACCCCCATCGTCACCTCCCAATTCGGGATCTTCCGCCTCGCGGTCAACCAGCACATGACAGTGCAGGGGCCATGACGCTGAGGATCTCCCGGCGTCGGCAGAGCTCGCAGGCGCTGATCGAGTTCGCGCTCATCTCGCCTGTGCTGCTATTGCTGCTTTTCGGAATCATTGACATCGGGCGCGCCGTCTTCTATTACGACACCCTGAATCACGCGGTGCGGGAGGGCGCACGGGCTGCCGTGCAGGCCCAAACCCCATTGCCCACCAACGCCGATGTGCTGAGCGTCGTCAGCCGCCAGCTGATCGGCGCAGCGGTGACCGAGCCCTGCCCGCAGGGTCCGATCACCAGCGCGACGCCGCCGGACAACGCGGCGTGGCTCTATGTGACCCAGCCCAACCCCCCCGCCGTCATCGAAAGCACCCCGCCCATGAACGCGCCCGGGGGTGAATACGCAACCGCCGCGGCCGGCAGCTGCAGCGCGATGAACCCCGCGGGCAACAATGCACAGATCCAGATCACGCTGCGCTTCAACCTGATCCTGATCACGCCGGTTATCGCCCAGGCGACGGCCGATCACATAATCCTGAGAGCGGCCGCGGTTTTCAGGACTGAGTACTGAGTGGCCGTGCCGGTTAACGCCGCTCTCCCACGGGGGCAACGTGGGCAGGCGATCGTGCTGATCGCGATCATGCTGGCTGTCCTCGTCGGGATGGCGGCCCTTGCCATCGACGGCTCGCGGGCTTACGAGAGCAAGCGCAGCCTGCAGGCTGCGGTCGACTCCGCCTCGCTCGCAGGCGCCGACACGCTGCAGCAGACTCGCAACTTTGTGACTGCAGAACAGGCTGCCACGGCAAGCTTCAGCTCCAATCGCCGCCTTTACACTGCGCCTGCTTGCGCACCTGGTTATGGGACGCCTGGCGCCGGGCCGCTGACGATCACCTGTACGTATTCCGACGGCACAGTGCTCACACAGGTCGTAGCTTCGCTCGGCCCCGCCGGCTATTCCTTCACGCTCACTGCCACGCGGTCGCTCCAGCTCCAGTTTGCCCGCATCCTGACCAACGGCTCCTCGCCCACCATCTCGGCGCGCGCCTCCTCTGGCGTCGACAACCTTCTGTATTCGCCGACAGTGGCCGCACTGAGCCAGGCAGGTTGCGGGGGTGTTCCAGGGGCCTCGATCACGGTCAATGGCGGCGGGAACCTGCAGGTGATCGGCGACATCGTCTCAAACGGCGTGATCTCGGTCGCAGGCGGCAATGTGCAGGCCGGCGGCGACGTGTATGCGCGTTGCCAGGCGACTGTCCCTGGCGTGTCGATGAAGTGCTATCCCAGCGGTGCGAACCCCGGCTGCACCTATCCGGACGTCGCCGGGATCACGCGGTCCGGGTACCGATTTGTGGATCCGAACTACCCGCCGCCAATCGTCGTCGGCGGAAGCCAGTCCGCGGTCGGCACGAACGTCGTCATGTCTCCGGGTAGCTACGCCGCAGACCCCAACTTCGTCGGCGGCGACTGCTGGTTCCTGAAGGGCGGCGTTTATTACTGGCAGGGCGGCTACACCAATAACGGGGACTTTGTCAGCAACGAGCTGAAGCCGCCCGACGAGCCGATGATCAACAACAACCAGAATGTTTCGCCCAAGCAATTCTGGAATGGCGATGGAGCGCAATGTGCGGGTGCCTACCAGCTGTCCGCTTTCAACGGGCCGAACGGTCTGCCCCATAACAACTGGGCGATCGTCGTGACCTCCGTCCGATTTGACACCTACAACGGCGTCAGCTACCGGCGCGAGAGCGCCCCATCAGTATGTCGCACCGTCAGGACCAACCCCGGGAACGACGTCATCAAGATCGACATCAGCAATGTTCCCGGAGCCTCGTCGTACAACGTCTACATCACGCGGGCGGGAGGCGACTGCGGCGGTCCGTGGGGCCTGGTGGAAAACATCCCTGTGGTCGGCACGGTCTCCAACGCCAACACCAATCCCTGCCCCTTGTTCACCGGGAACGGGTGCTCGCTGGGCCGCGAAAGCGCGGTCCTCGACAACGCCGACGTCATCCCGCTGTTCGCTCCCAATGCCGGGGCAGCGTGGGGCACTTTCAGCTCGTATCCGCCAAGCCCCGAAACCTCGCCGCTGGGAGGCAACCGGCCGAATGAGAACGCCAACCGTGCCGCGCCTCCGGCCGGCGACAAAGCCAACGAGAACCAGTGCTTGACCGTTGGCGCCATCCCGGCCAGCTGCCCCGCGGCGATCACGCCAGGCGCCGTCGTGTATTACATCCCCAACGGCGGATGCCTGACCGACACAAGCGCCGGCGACACCTACGTGTTCAGCGGCTACCAGTACAACTGGATGCTCGTCTATGAGCCGGGCGCGGCCTACCCACCTGCCAACGCCTGCAACAACGCGATGGGGGCCGCCACGGACACAGCATTCATCGGGCTCGTCTACATGCCGGCGGCTTCGGTCACGATCCAGAAAGCCTCGGCATTCCGGACAGACGAGACAGGCGGAGTGATCGCCAACACCATCACGTTCAGCGGCCAGCTGCCGATGATCATTGGAAACGATGCCTACTCGCCGGTCCAGCCCGGCGGAAAGCTGACGAGCTAGCTGGTCTCGGGCTCCGCGCCAACCAGCTCCAGCTCGGTGGCCTCCTCTTCTGGCTCCTCCACCGCCTGCGGCTCATCTTCCTTCGCCTGCATCGCCTGAAGGCGCTCGCCGATCGACGTGGCGGACTTCACATCGCCCAGCTCCTCGTATCGCTGGGCCGCCCCCTTCATCGCAGCCTGCGCCTCATCGATGCGCCCGAGTCCCCAGAACGCCTGGCCGCGCATCGTGAGCGCCTGTGCGCGCTCCCGGATCTTGTCGCCGGGTAGGAGCTGAAGCGCGGTCTCGACCAGCCGGAGCACCTCTTCGAACGCTCCTACAGCCAGAGCATTCTTCGCTGCCTGTGCAAGGTAGCCCGACGTGCGCACCGCGTCTGCGGCGGTGCCTGCTTGGTAAAGGTGGTAGCCGATCTCGCCCGCGCGCTCGTTGGCGCTCTTGCCATAGACGCGCTCCAGCGTGTCGGCCACGGCCAGGTGGTACGCCTGCAGGCGGGGCAGTGGCAGGACCGCCAGCACGCGTTGGCGCACCAGGTCGTGACCAAAGCGGTAGCGATCCGGCGCTGCGCTCGTCAGGAAGTGGCCCCGAATCGCCTCGTCGAGAGCCTCGCGCAGCTCATGTCCGGAGAGCTCGCCGAACGCCTCCAACAACGCGATGTCGAAATCTCGGCCGATGACGGCCGCCGCGACGAGCATCCTCTGGGCCGGCTCGCTCAAACGTTCCAACCTGCGTCCGATGAGGCCGCGCACGCTCTGTGCGAGCTCGAGGTCTTCCTCGGTGAAGCTGGCCTGAACGCGCGAGCTGCCTCCCAGCATGGTGTCGGAGGCCGCCATGTACAGGAAGGAGTGCTCGACGAAGAGCGGGTTGCCTTCCGTCGCCGCCTGGATGCCCAGGAGCTGGATCGGCGTGACCGGCGTCTCCGCCATCGCCGCCACCATCTTCTCGACCTCCCGATCCGACAGCCGCCCCAGCCCGATCCGCTGCGCCCGGCGCCTGCGCAGTAGGCGCGAGACCACCGGAGTGAACGGGCGTCCCGAGTCGAGCTCGGATTCCCAGTAAGTGGCCGCGAGGACGATTCGGCTCCCGCTGAGGCGCTCCGCCAGGTCGCGGAGCAGAAGGATCGACGCTTCGTCGGCCCACTGGAGGTCGTCGACGACCATCAACATCGGCTTGGTGCCCTGGTAGGCGACCAGGAAGTCGAAGATCGAGCGGAACAGCTGCTCGCGGAGCTTGTCCGGATTCGCCTCGGTGCTCGGTGCCATTCCGCGGACCTTCTGGCGCAATGCCGGCACCAGCTGCGCCAGCACCTGCCCGTTCGCGCCCACGGCGTCCTGGAGGACCTTCGCTCCAGCGGTCGCTACAGCGGCAGTGAGCAGCTCGCGGAACGGGGACAGCGGACTCGCGGCCTGATCTGCGCAGCGGCCGCTCAGGACGACCCATCCATTACGCACGGCGTCACCGGCCACCTCGGCTGCAAATCTCGATGCCCCGATCCCCGGCGCCCCAGCGATGAGCACCATGCCACCGGAGCCGGTGGCCGCGCGGTCGAGCACCATGCGCATGTCGAGGCGCTCCTGCTCGCGGCCGACGAAACCGTCTCCGGTGGGCATGACCGTGGTCGTCGTTGCCGACTCGCCGGGGGTGACCCTGTGGATCCGCCACCGGTCGGGAAAACCTTTCAGCTTGTAAGCGCCCTTGTAGTCGAACTTGATCTCGTGCACCGGGCCGACCAGCGAACGCACAACGTCCGAGACGAGGATCTCACCACCCTTCGCCTTGCCGGCCACGCGGGCGGCGACGTTCACGGCCGCGCCGAAGATATCACCGGCCTCCTCGACCACCTCGCCCGTGTTGATGCCGATGCGGATCCTGATCTTGCGTTCAGGGTTCTGCTTGCTGTACTCGGCGATCGCTTTCTGGATCTCGAGCGCGCACTCGACTCCATGACGGCTGGACCCGAAGCTGACCATGAGACCATCGCCGAGGCCTTTGATACGGCGTCCGGCGTGCTCGGCGACCTTCTCGTCGATGATCGTTTCGTAAGCCTTCATGATCTCGTGGGATTCGGTGAACCCACGCGTGGAGAGCAGGTTGGTGGACCCCTCCATGTCGGTGAACATGATCGTGACCGTGCCCTCGGTCTGCCCAACCGACAGGCTGCCGATGATCGTCTCCGGCGTCAGGGGCTGAGACGCGTTCACGGTTTGCCCGAGCCCTTCGGCGACCGACCTCAACAGGTCGGGACCCGCGCGGAATCCCGCCTCGCCCTGCGGGTACCTGACCACCTGCAGAACGCCGGCCTCCACCGCCTGCCGGAGCTCGCGCCCCGCGGATTCCTTGCTGATGTGGTTGGGGCCTGCGTAATCGCTCGCCTTCAGCTCAGCGCCCTCGAATGCCTGCGTCACGGCGGGAGCGAGTCGCAGGTTGAGACCCTTTCGGGTGATCAGGCTCTCGATCACAGCCCCAATGCGCCGCGTTGCGCCTTGGGGGACCGTGCCTTCCCCCTGGATCGTCGGCAGGGCGCCTACGTGCACGAAGCCACCAGCGGCAGCTGCCATCTGGCCCAGGGCGGTGGTCGCGCGAGCCATCGCGGTCGCGGCCTGAAGGGCCTGGTTTGCCTGCGCGGTGGATTCGGCTGAGCTCGGGTAAGCCGCTGCCGGCTGGCCCTGTGGCTGCGGTGCCGAGACGAACAATGGTGCAGGCGCCGACTGAGGAGCCGCTCGGCCGGTTTCGCCTGCCGGAGGCGCGGGCGCGGGCGCAGTCGCCGGCGCCTGGACCTGAGGCTGGGGGGCCTGGTCGTACACGGGCCCAAGAACCTGCCCTGGCTGCGGGGCGGCCGCCTGGAGATCGGCGACGGCGGACCTCGCGGCGTCGATCAGCTTTCGCATCTCCTCCTGCATCTCGGGAGTGGAGGCCATAGTGCTTGCCTGGCTCGATGGGGTCGACTGCACGGTGTGCGATTGCTGCGACTGCCGGTCGCCAGGTCGGTCCGAGCTGAAGGGCACCACGACGACCTGGCGGACCACGTTCTCGCCGCCGCCGTGCTGCCCGCTCATTAGCGGATTGCTGACCACCGGCATCATGCTGTCCGAGCCTGCCGGCACGTAGCGTGACTTCACCGGGTCGAACAGGTCCGGGTCGACCTGGACGCCGTAGAAGGCTGCCTTGTCGAGCGAGGTCGGGACGTAGCCGGTTGCGTTGTACTCGAGGCGCAGGTCCGCGCCCATGCCGAGCAGGAAGATGTCGCGGAGGATGGCCCCGTTGGTGTCGTAGCCCACGACCTCCGCGATCTGCGCGACCTTACGGCGTCCGTCCGGCATACGAGCCTGATGCACGATCAGGTTGACGGCTGACGCAATCTGCGCGCGGACTGCCTGGAAGGGAATATCGATCGAGGCCATCATGACCATGGTCTCCAGGCGGGACAGCGCGTCGCGGGCAGAGTTCGAGTGGATCGTCGACATGCTGCCGTCGTGCCCGGTGTTCATGGCCTGCAACATGTCCAGGGCCTCGGCGCCACGAACCTCACCGACGACGATGCGGTCGGGCCGCATTCGAAGGCTGTTGCGCAGCAGCTGGCGGATGGTCAGCTCACCCTTGCCTTCCACGTTGGCCGGGCGGTGCTCGAGCGCGACCACGTGCGGGTGGTCGATCTGCAGCTCGGCGGCGTCCTCGATGGTGATCACGCGCTGGTTGTGCGGGATGAAGCGGGCGATGACGTTGAGCGTCGTGGTCTTGCCCGAGCCCGTGCCCCCCGACACCAGGATGTTCATGCGGCCGAGCACCGCAGCCTTCAAGAACTCCGCCATCGCCGGGCTCAGGCTTCCCTCTCGGGTCAGGTCGTCGATGCCAAGCACGGCGTCCTTGAACTTTCTGATCGTGAGGGCCGCACCGTGGAGGGCGGCGGGCCGGATGATCGCGTTGACGCGGCTGCCGTCGGCGAGGCGGGCGTCCACCATCGGGTTCAGGCCGTCGATGTGGCGGCCGGTGGTCGCGACCATGCGGCGGATCGTCTCCAGCAGCTGGTTCTCGTCTTCGAAGCGGATATCGGCCTTGGTCAGGACACCGCGCCTTTCGATGAACACCTGGTCGGGTCCGTTGACCATGATTTCGCTGACCGAGCGGTCGTGAAGCAGGCTGTCGAGAGGCCCGTAGCCCACGGCGGCGCGCAGGATGATGTCGGCGAGCGCTGACTTCTCGACCGAGTTGAGGTTGATGCCGTCCTCGGCCAGGAAGCGGTCGAGATGGGTGCGCACCGCACGTGAGAATGCGAGAGTGTCGCCAGTCGTCAGGCCGACGTCGCGAATCAGCGCAAGCCGGTCGCGGAAATCGTTGGCGAGCTTGGTGAGGTCGCGACCCTGTCGGGCCGCCGCTTCCACGATGTCGGAGCGGCGGCGGTGAGGCTGCGCCGAGTCCGTGCTCGTCGCCCACAGGTCGACGAACTGCATCTCCAGCAGCGCGGGGTTGGCGGCGATGGCGGGGATGACGCGCTGGCGCTCGGTGAGGCGGATCTTGATGGCGAGGCCGGCGCCGTCGGGCGGCTGTCCGGGGTCCATGTAGGCGGCGATCCACTCGCCGTCACGGAAGCGCAGGATCGCCTTGCGAGCCTGACTCTTCTCGCCCGGGTCGGCCTCGAGGTCGGGATCCTCGACCGAGCCGAAGACCACATACTTGATGTCGCGAACGGGAATCCAGCGCGCGCGATCCAGGTCCGGCGGCGTGTAGATCGGGAAGCCATCCGCGCTGAGGGATCGCGCGTCGGACTCGCCGCGCTCCAGTCCGCCATCGAGGCGATGCACAGCGACCTGGCGGCGGGCAGACTTGTTAGCGCTGCCATCGGGCGGGCGCGTGGCTGTCACCGCAAGTGGCGCTTCACCAGTGACAACTTGCGGCGTCGTGGATGAGGTTGGCTGGGGATCACTCATTGACAATCACCCGCGGGGGTCGATTCGGTCGATGCTAGCATCGGCGACCCGCTTCTCTTCCTCGTTAACGAAGCCATTAACGCGTGCGGCCTCCGCGCGCTTCCGGCGGGCGGCGGCGGTCGACCACCCACCTCGATCCAGGCATTCGTTTCGCCACGCCTTTGACCTCCGCGGCGCGGGAGGCGAGTGCGGCCGCGCTCTCGTAGCTGCCGGGCTCGGCCATGACGATGCCGATCGATACCGAGACGAGGCCGGTCTTCAGCGAGGCGCCGCTGCGATCCTCGTACTCGATCCAGCCGCGCTCTCTGTCGGTCGGGTCATAAAGGTCTGGCACGGCCTCGTCGAAGCGCTTGGTGATCTCGGCTGCGACCGACTCGGCCAAGCCTGGATCAGTGAGGATCACGAAATCATCGCCACCGACGTGGCCGCCGAAGTGATGCGGCGAGTAGTGCGCTTCGAGCACTTCGAGGATTATCGTGCCGAGCGTCTTGATCACGTCGTCACCGCGAAGGAATCCGTAGTGGTCGTTGTAGCTCTTGAAGGTGTCGATGTCCGGGTAAAGGACCGCGAAGCGCTCGTTGGCCTTGAGCCGTTGATTGATCTCGCGAAGGATGTCGGTGTTTCCGCTCATTCCCGTCAGCGGGTTGAGGTCGCGCGTGTTCGTGGACCGGCTGATGACAGCCCTCAATCGCGCGACCAGCTCTTCCGCGATGAACGGTTTCGTCACGTAGTCGTCCGCGCCAGCGAGCAGGTGCTCGACTTTGTCCTTGAGCGAGCTGCGCACTGTGAGGAAGACCACAGGGATCAGGCGGGTGCGAAAGTCCTTTCGGATGTCGGCAAGGATCTGATCGCCGGTGGTCGAGCCGAGCATGAGGTCGAGCAGAATGATGTCGGGCCGCCAGTCGACAGCAGATTCGTGAGCGATCTCTCCGTCGTCGACGGTCACGCACTCGAAACCGGCACGCTCGAGCACACGCTTCACGAGGCGAAGCATCTGGTCGTCGTCATCCACCACCAGCACGAGCTCGCGGGCGGGTCCCTGGCCGTCGGCCCCGGCCGCGGTCCTGGAGGCGCCCGACCTGCGGGTCACTGTCACGGCGTGCTCGCCGTTGGCTCCGAATCGGGAGCAGCAACCGGCGGGCGCCTCAGCTTTTCGGTCAGCGCGATTGCACGCTCGGCGGCGACGCGGATCTCCTGGATGTCGGTGCGCACAGCTTCGGGATCGCCAGTTTCCTCCGCGATCAGCTCGCAGTAGTTGACGATCACCGCCAGGAGGTTGCGAAAGTCGTGGATGAGGACCCGGTTCCCTTCCTCCGAGTGTTCGCCTCCTGCGCCTAAAGCCGTTTCACCAGTCGCCAATAGTTCACCTCGCCATCGCGTTTGTATCCCAGCTCATCGAGCACCTTGCGCGCGATCGCGAGGCCGCGACCGGCTTCGCTTGTCGGTGCTGGCATGGCGCGAGTCAATTGATTATGAAGGGGAGGTCCCTGATCGGTGAAAGATGCAGTTGCAGTGCCGGCGTCCAGCCTCAATTCGTACTCCACGGGTTGTCCGTTGGCGCCGTGTTTTCCCGTGTAGATCAGCACATTCGATCCGATCTCGGCAAGAGCTGTCTCGAACAGGATGAGGTTGCGATCGTCGGCACCTCGGCCGGTGCGCTCGCGCAGCAGGTCCACCGAGTGGTGAAGGGTGTCCAGTCCGTCTTCCAGCCGAGTGAGGGTGGCGTGAAATTCAAAAGGGGGAAGAGCGACTGCGCCAACGGGGTCGGAGTCAGAAGTCAGTGAGCGCTTCCTCGACAGTGGCGAAGTAGGGGAACACCCTGTCCAGGGTGGTCAGCTCGAGGACCACCCGCACCTGCTGATTGGGGGCCGCCAGCCTGAGGTCGCCCTTGGAGCTGCGAACCATCTTCAGGGCCGCTATGACCGAGCCAAGCCCAGTGCTGTCGACGAAGCTGACACCCTCGAGGTCGATGACGACTCGCGGCGGGCCGTTCTTCACCGCTTCGGTGACCGCGTCCTTCAGAGAGGGAGCGCCGGCCACGTCGAGGCGCCCGGACGGGGCCAGCACCGTCACGCCGGCGTCGGTTTGTCGTGCCTGGACGTCGAGGCTCACAGGTGGCAAGCCTACAGCGAGAGGGTGAAAGTTGGTCCGTATTAGCTTCGAGTCACATTCGGCGATAACTACACTTCGGAAGGTGTCTGCTTCCGACAGTTCGCTCAGGACCCTGATCGTCGACGACGAGGAGGCATTGGCCAAGGTCATGCAGCGCACGTTGCGCAGCCGCGGCTTCGAGTCCGACATCGCATTCTCGGGGGCCGCCGCTCGCGAGCTCATCGACAGCAAGGAGTACGGGCTGGCCCTCCTCGATGTGAAACTCCCCGACGAATCCGGTTACGGGCTGCTCGGTGAGCTCAAGTCCAAGCACCCGGACACAGCGGTGGTGATGATCTCCGGTGTCGACGACCCCGAGCTCGGCAAGGCCGCCGTCGAGCACGGCGCTTACGCGTACTTCGTCAAACCCGTCGGCGCCACCGAGCTGTACCTCGCTGTGGTCAACGCATTCCGCCGGCGGAGCATGGAGATCGATTACAGGGCCAATCTGCAGCGCCTCGAGTCTCTGGTTGCCGAGCGCACGGAGCAGATAGACAAGGCGGCCAAGGTGCAGGCGGCGTTGCTGCCGGCCTCGCCGTTGATCGGCGAGGGATTCGAGGTCGCCGCCCATTTCGCGCCGGCGCGCGAGATCAGCGGGGACTTCTACGACTGGTACCCGCTTGATGCGGGACGGCTGGCGGTGACGCTCGGCGACGTGATGGGCAAGGGTTTGCCGGCCGCGATCTTGATGGCCACAGTGCGAGCGGCGCTGCGCTCCACGTCGGCGAACGCAGCCTCGGTCGAAGCAGGCGTTCAGCAGGCAGCCGGAGTGATGGCCGCGGCGCTCGAGGTGAACCAGGCATACGTGACGCTGTTCCATGCGATCTTCGACACCGCCAGTGGCGAGGTGGGATATATCGATGCAGGCCACGGCCATGCGCGCCTGGTGCGAAGTGGGGGCGGCCACGAGCTCCTGTCGCAGCGCGGAGCGCCGATTGGGTTGCTACCCGATAACACCTTGCTGCCTGGCAAGGTCCGTCTTAACCGCGGCGACACGCTCGTGGTTTTTTCTGACGGCCTGCTTGATCTGCGCCCTGACCTTGCCACCAAGGATGTACCGCTACCGCTCGACGCGCGGCGCGCACCGACGGCTCAGGGCATCGTCGACATCCTCGCTACGGGCTCGCGCGATCGCGACCTCCCCGACGACGTCACGGTGCTGGCGTTGCGGAGGACCTAGCCGACAGTGCCTAAGGCACGTCCCCTTCGGCGCTTTGCGCCACCTCCCCGGCAAGCGGGGAGGATTCTTGTGCCGGTACTTGAGCGACCTTCTCCTTGGGGCCCAGCCATCTTTCCAGGACCGCTGCGACCACGTGCATCTTGATCGGCTTCGAGATGTAGTCGTCCATCCCTGCGGCGAGGCATCGCTCGCGGTCGCCTGACAGCGCGCTCGCCGTCATCGCGATTACTGGCGTGTGTCGCCCTTCAGGTTCGTTCTTCCTTATCTCTCGCGTTGCATCGAAACCGTCCATCTCGGGCATGTGGCAGTCCATCAGCACCGCGTCGTAATGCATCTCGCTCAAAACCTGCACCGCCTCGGCACCGTTGTTCGCGACATCCGCCCTGTAGCCGAGCTTCTCGACCATGCGGACCGCAACCTTCAGGTTGGCGACGTTGTCCTCGACCACGAGCAGGCGTGCCCATCGATGCGTGGCCTGGTCGGTCGGCGTGCCTTCGTCTACCACGCGGCGATTCGCGTGTTCCGGCTTGGCCGCCAGCAGGGAGTGGAGGACGTCGAACAAAAGGGACGGGCGTACCGGCTTCACAAGCTCCACATCGATCCCCGGCACCGGGTGCTCGGAGTGGCCTGCCGACGTAAGGAGGATCACCACCATGTCCTTTAATGCGGGGTCGGCGCGGATCTCCGCTGCGACCGCTGCCCCATCCATCCCCGGCATCATCATGTCGACGATGGCGACTTCGAATGGGTCATCGCCCCGCGCCGCCGCGCGCAACTCTTCCATCGCCTGGCGTCCCGACTCGAACGCTTTGTCCCGCATGCCCCACGAGCCGAGGTAGCGCTCGAGGATCGTCCGGTTCGTGCGGTTGTCGTCAACCACCGCAATCGTGGTCCCGCTAAGGCTCGCGGTCGGCGGCACGACCGGCGCCTGGCGTTCGCCTTCCCGAAACAGCGCCGTGAACCAGAAACGGCTGCCCGCCCCTTTCTCACTTTCGACCCCCAGCTCGCCGCCCATCAGCTGGACCAACATGCGCGAGGTGGCCAGCCCAAGGCCTGTGCCGCCATGCTTGCGCGTGGTCGAGCTGTCGACTTGTGAATAGGTGGAAAACACGCGGGCCTGCTCTTCATCGCTCAGCCCGATGCCAGTGTCCGCGATCTCGAAATGGAGCTGCACTCCGGGACCGCCTGACTCTTCGCGACGCACGCGTACGACGACCTCGCCGGCGTCCGTGAACTTGATTGCGTTGCCGACCAGGTTGATAAGCACCTGCCTCAACCGACCGGGGTCGCCGATCGCGTTGTGGGGAACCTCCGGCTCGACATCGAGCACGAGCTCGATGCCCTTGTTCGCGGCGGGCTCGGCGAACAGCTCGACGGCCTCTTCAGTGATGTGCTTCGGGCTGAAATCGATCCGCTCCATGCGTACACGGCCTGCCTCGATCTTCGAAAAGTCGAGGATGTCGTTGATGATCTCCAGCAGCGTGTCGCCGGACGCGCGCACGGTATCGACGTAGTCGCGTTGCTCTGGCGTCAGTTCGGTCTCCAGGAGGAGGCCGGTCATGCCGATCACGCCGTTCATCGGTGTGCGGATCTCGTGGCTCATCGTGGCCAGGAACTCGGACTTCATCCGGGTGAGCTCTTGCAGCTCCTGGTTGCGCTGCGCAAGGTCCGCCAGGATCTCCGACCGCGCCGCCTCGGCCTGCGCGGCCGCAGTACGGTGCGCCTCCTGCTCCTGGACCACGCGTCGCACAAGGATTCCGAGTGAGACGAGGAGGAGACCTTCGAGGAGCGCCGCCGCCGGGTCGCCGGTCGCCGGGTTCACGCCGGTGACGAGGATGAGGTCGGCCGCGCCGAGCGCTGCGCCGACGGCGAACTCGACCGTTGTGTAGTACAGCGCCAGAAACATGAGGAGTAGCAGCACGAAAGGGAAGGCTCGAATCACGCTCAATCCGAACTGGACCTCCAGCGCGAACATGACCGCGAGGCCTCCGATGGGCGAGATCGCGTGAAGGAATCGGGGGATCCGCTCCCACGGCAGCAGGACCAGCGCGCCGGCCAGGACGACCAGCACGACGGAAGCCACGATGCCGAACGCGGTCCCCATCTTCCACAGCGGGTAAAGCGCGAGCCCGAGGCCGACCACCACGGGGATGGCGGCGAGCGGCCGGTTCACGGCAGGAAATTTGACAGATGACAGCGGCGCCAGCGCGAGCAGCATTCCGACCACCATCGCCGCGACCAAAGCAGGCGAGGCGGTGAGTTCGGAGTAGCCGTGCAGGCTGACGAGCCCGACGATGGCCAGCCCGATGAAGGGGTAGACCCGCCGGCTCAGACCATCAGCGTGCAGTGGCGTATTCATGTGCTTCAAACTCGGCCGGCGGCTCAGCTTACGTCACAGGTACACCGGTTAAGTGGGGTCTGATCTGACGACCGCGGTCTACACTTTGCCTCTTGCGCACCTCAAGCCCAGCCAGGGGGGGTGAGGGAATGAGGGTGTTGCCAGGACCTCGTCCGAGGCCCGAATTGAAGCCGAATCGGACCCGAGGCTTGGTCCGTCGCGCCACGCCCATTTTCGCAATCGCCGCTGTTATCGCCCTTCAGGCCGGCCTCGGTCTGGCGCCGGTCCTCGTCTTTCCTCTGTACCTTCTGATCGTCCTCCTGACGGCCTTTTACTCGAGCCGGCTGGACTCCCTCTTCTGTGCGGTGCTCGCTGCCATCGGCGTTGCCGCCCCCTCGCTCGTCGCGGGCGGGTCGGCTGACCTTGCCGTCCCCCTTCTGCTGGCTGCCGTCCTGCTCGTCGTCGCCGTCGCGGTGCACGAGGTCGTCGGGCGGATCCGCAACGAGGCTGTCAGCGCGGAGCGCCGGGCAGCTGAGCTCGCGGGCAGTGAGGAAAGGTTGCGGATCACAGTCGAGGCGGCGCAGGTCGGCCTCGCGCTGGTCGGCGGCACCGGCGGCTGGCTCCTCGTCAACGAGCGGCTCTGCGTGATCCTCGGTCGGAGCCGCGCGGAGCTCCTGCACCTCACCTTGAGCGACGTGACGTCGGAGCACGACCGGAGTGCGATCACAGAAGCGCTGTCGATGCTGCGAATGGGCGACATCCTGCGGTGGGAGGCCGAGCTGCATCAGGTGCGGGGCGATGGCAGCCGCATTCCCGTCGAGATCGCGATCGCTGCGGTCGCCGACCACCCTGGCGGCGAGCAGGTGCTGCTCGTGCAGGAGACCGACGTCTCCGCCCGCAAACGCATCGAGGGCTTGCGCGACGGGCTGGTCGCCGTGCGCCACACGATCGTGAGCGCAGCGACGTGGGAACAGGCGGCGCCCCAGCTGCTCGGCGCGCTCTGCGCGCACCTCGACTGGGACCTTGCCCAGTTCTGGGCCGTCGACACCGACTTACAGGCACTGCGCCTGCGTCAGGCATGGCATCGGGAGGGCGCTGCCTTCGAAGAGTTCCACAACCAGAGCCGGCGTCTGTCGATCGCCTCAGGCGAGGGGCTACTCGGCCGCGTGTGGCTGTCCGGCATCCCGGCGGCGCAGGAGGATATGTCGGTCGCGACGGACTACGACCGCGCAGCCGTGGCCTTGCAGGCCGGCTTGCGCTCGGCCATCGCGTTACCCGTAATCACCGGCGGCTCGGTGATCGGGGTCATCGAGATGCTGACGCACGAGCCACGGATGATCGAGCACGACCTCGTGACGATGCTGTCGACGGCCGGCGGCGAGATCGGCAACTTCATTCGACGCGCTGAGACCGCTCAGGCTCTGCGCCGCAGCGAGGCCGACCACCGCGCCATCTTCGAACGCTCGCCGATTGGGATCGCGCGAATCAGCAGCGAGGGCGAGCTGCTGGAGGCAAACCCGGCGCTGCTGATGATGCTCGACCACGACTTCCAGGTCATGCGAGCGACCTCGTGGCCCGACCTCCTTCGCGCCTACGACCAGGCTGCGGCTAGGGCTCGGTTCTCGCCTCTGCTGGCGGGAATCAGCGAAGGCAAGAGCGTCCAGGTGCGAGCCGGGACCGGCGGCGGCAAGTGGCTCTGGCTCCAGCTCACAGCTACATCGATCCCGGATTCGAGCGGCAGGCCCGAGCATGTGCTGGTCATGGTCGAGGACGTCACATTGGTTCGCGAGGCTCAGGACAGGTTGGGCGAAGCGCTCGAATCCCAGCGCAGCGCGAACGCCACACTCGAGAAGCTGGACAGCACGAAGACCGAGTTCCTCTCGATCGTCAGCCACGAGTTCCGGACCGCGCTCACCGGGATCCAGGGCTTCAGCGAGCTGATTCGCGACGGCGGCCTGGAGCCTGACGAGGTGCGCGCTTACGGAGGCTACATATTCAACGACGCGGACCGCGTGAACCGGCTGATCGGTGACATGCTCGACCTCGACCGCATGGAGTCGGGCCGGATGAGCATCCGGACCGCCGACGTGGACATCAATGAGGTCCTCAGCGACTCGATTGCCCGGGCCGGCTCGTCGCCTTCCGTCGAGTTCAAGGCCGACCTCGATCCACGGCTCCCCATCGTCGTCGGCGACCGCGACCGCCTGGTCCAGGTGGTGAGCAACCTCGTCAACAACGCCGTCAAGTACTCGCCGGATGGCGGGACGGTCACCCTCTCCAGCCGTTCGGAGGGCGATTTCGCGCTCGTCAGCGTCATTGACACGGGTGTCGGTATTCCTCCCGACGAGATCAGCCACGTCTTCGAGCGCTTCCGCCGCGTGCGGAGCGGAGCCGCGCAATCGATCCCTGGGACTGGGTTGGGCCTCACGATCGTTAAACAGATCGTGGAGATGCATGGGGGAAAGATCTGGGTTGAGAGCGCGGTCGGGCACGGGTCGGCGTTTCACTTCACTCTCCCGCTGGCGGCTGAGAACGTCTCGCCACTGCAGCGCCGTCATGCCTGAGCCGGCAGCACCGACAACCAAGACGCAGATCACGGTGATGGTCGCGGATGACAACGACGTGGCTCAACGGCTTTGCCGCCGCGTGCTCGAGAAGGCCGGCTACAACGTGCTGATCGCTGTCGACGGCCTGCAGGCGGTCGAGATCGCGTTGAGTCAGCGCCCGGCCATGATCCTGATGGACGTCGCGATGCCAGGCATCGACGGCATCGAGGCGATGAAGCGGATCAAGGCCGCAATCCCGAACCAGCCGATCGTCATCGCCAGCGCCCACTCGATGGCGAGCGACAGGGAGCGGTTCCTCGCCGCGGGCGCCGACGACATCCTCAGCAAGCCCTTCCGCCTTGCCGACCTCGTCGCGATAGTCGCCAGGCTGACGGCCGGCAAGTGAAAGACCTAACCGGGACACGGGTCGGCCAGTACGAGATTGTCGAGCGCCTCGGCGGCGGGGGCATGGCTGTCGTCTACCGCGCGGTGCAGCAACCCCTCGGCCGCGAGGTCGCGCTCAAGGCTCTGTCGCCCGAGCTGTTCCAGGACGAGGGTTTCGTCAAGCGGTTCGAGACCGAGGCGAAAACGCTGGCCAAGCTCGACCACCCGAACATCCTTCCGATCTATGACTTCGAGGTCACCGAAGGTGTGACGTTCCTGACCATGCCCCTGATTCGCGGAGGCACGCTGCGCGACATCCTGACCCGAGGCCCCCTCGACACTCTCACCGCGTGGCGCTACCTCCGCGAGATCGGGGACGGCCTGCAGCACGCGCATGACGCCGGGATCGTGCACCGCGACCTGAAGCCCACCAACGTCCTGATCCATTCAGACGGCCGCGCAATGCTCGCGGACTTCGGGCTGGCGCGAGGCGCGGGCCAGCCGACACATCTGACGACCATCGGGCTGGCGATCGGCACTCCTGGTTACATGGCGCCCGAGCAGGTGATGGGCCATGAGGTCGATCGCCGGTGCGACATCTACGCGATGGGCGTCCTGACCTTCGAGATGCTCACCGGCCGCCTTCCTTTCATCGGCTCCAACCGGATGGAGGTGG
Source organism: Candidatus Dormiibacterota bacterium (assembly GCA_040004595.1). Lineage (GTDB taxonomy): Bacteria > Chloroflexota > Dormibacteria > Dormibacterales > Dormibacteraceae > Palsa-872. Next base: position 20,739 of record JBDUAO010000024.1, read on the forward strand.
CATACGCGACGGTCAACGCGCCAGTCCCTTCCGCCGCCAAGCTGAACAACGCGCTGCCCGACGAGCTCGACGCGCTGCTCGCCAAGGTGCTCGCGAAGGATCCCGCCCAGCGCCCACAAACAGTGAAAGACCTGCTCGCGCAGATGGCCAAGCTGCCGCAGCGACGACAGGCGCCTGCGGCTGCCGCGCCTGTGCCGTTCGCTCGCCCCGCGGCGGCGCCGGCCGAGACGGCGGCAATGAGGATCGTCTCCGCGCCGGCGCCCCCGGCAGTGCATGGTTCGCCGCTACCGTCGCCCAGCTCCGGGTCGGGGTCGGGGTCGGCGTCGGCTCTGAGGACGCTCGAGATGATGGGGGTCAAGCCGTCGCGCGCACGCGGCCGGTTCATCCTCAACTCTCACGTCGCCAACCTGATCCACGTCGCGCGCGACATCACCGCGGACCGATGGCCCGAGATCGCGTACTCCGCAGGCTTGGCTCAGTACCTGGAAGAGGATCCGCCGCACGACGAGCAGCTGGCGACGCCAGTCGAATACCTGAGCAGCCTCAACGAGGCCTTCGAGCGGGTTTACGGCCACGAGGCCGAGGACGCCATCCGGGCGTGGGGCCGCCGCGCGACCGAGCGGTGGCTTGCTGATGGGCGGCACGGGATGGGCGGGCCTCGGCGGCTGGTGCCGGGGCGGCAGCGCAAGCTGGCGGGAGTCGTCAAGTCGTACACCGAGGCGATGGACCAGGTGCGTGGCGAGCACACGCACTCGTGGTTGCAGGTCGACGCGCACCAGTTCTGGCTCGTCAACTTTTCCAACATGTTCGCCCTCGGGCGGATCAAGGCAGTGAAGTCGTGCACCATGTGGACCGCATCGATCGAGACGATCCTTCGGTGGGCCGGCCTGGCCAATGACTGGTACGTCGAGGAGGTCGAGTGCGGGTGCGTCACGGGCACCTTCGACTGCGTCTTCGCAATCCGCTCAGTCGAAAGCTAGCGCTCGCTCCACCACCGCTCCCGCAACTGCAAGTCAGTTGCAATCGCGGGGATGTTAAGTTCTGGATTAACCGGTACATAAGTGAACCGGACCTCAATCGCCCTCCCTCCTTTCTGAGGGTCCTCTACCGCAAGGTGGAGGACCTTCTGACTTTCTAGCCCTGCCCGATGGGGCGAGGGTTTTGACCTGTGCCGAGGGCTGCAGCTCGGACATCCGCTCAGACCGTCAACCAGTACAGTCCAGTCATGGCCAGGTTCGCTATCGACGTCACCGCATGTTGGCGGCCGCAGCGGGTCGGCATGCTCACGGTCGCCGTCGAGCTGGCCAGGGCCCTGGTCGAGGGGCGAGGTGAGGACCAGTACACCCTCCTCTGCAGCCGCGAGCGGCCGCCCGCCCTCGCGAACCTCGAGTGCGAGGCGGTCCTGTCCCCGTACCGGCATGAGCTGGCGCTGAAAACGCGATGGCTGCCGGCAATCGAGACCCAGCTCGACTGCGACGCCATCCTTTATCCGTACTGGCCGAGCCCGCCCAAGCGGCGCCGCGCCGCTCCTCCGGCGGTGGTCTTCGTCCACGATCTTGCCTTCAAGCTCAGGCCGGCCGAGGTCCCCTGGCAGCAACGCCTCTATATGGGCGCCGTCCTCGGCCGCTCGCTGCGCGATGCGTCTGCGGTCCTCGTCCCTTCGGAAGCGACGCGGCGCGACCTGCTGGCGACCTATCCGATAACCGGGCTCAGGTCACGAGTCCACGTGGTTCCGGAAGGGGTGACGCCGGAAGTCCAGCCTGGCCCGTTGCCACCACGGCTCGCGCCGGGGTTCATTCTTGCCGTCGGCACCATCGAGCCTCGAAAGAACTACGCTCGCCTGATCGCCGCCTATCGCCACCTCCGGCGCGAGTCGGTGCCCCTTCTCCTCGGCGATGAACCCGGAGTGCCCGAGCTCGTGATTGCGGGCAGGCCAGGCTGGGCATATGGCGACACGCTGGAGCGAATCAAGGGTGAGCGGGGTGTCCGTTATCTCGGCCACGTCGACGACGCGACGCTGAGCGCGCTTTATCGTTCGGCCTCGATCCTGGCATTCCCCAGCCTCTACGAGGGTTTCGGGTTGCCATTGCTGGAGGCGATGGCGCATGGACTACCCGCCGTGGTCGGCAACGCCGGGGCGCTGCCCGAGCTCGCCGGCGGCGCCGCGATCGTCGTCGACCCGATGGACGTCCTATCGATAGCCGCGGGCCTCGAGCGACTGCTCGACGATGCCTCGTTGCGGGAGAAGCTTGGAGCCATCGGCAGGCAGAGAGCGGCCGAGTTCACGTGGGAGCGGGCTGCGTCGACCACACACGAGGTGCTGCGGAGCGTCGCCGCCGCGGGAGCCAACGCACCGCCTGGTCGTACGATCTCCTGAATGTCCACCGCGCATAACCGCGTATCCGTGCTGGCGCTTCTGGCTGGCGGCGACCACGACTACCTGCGGATGGCCCGGCCCCTGTTGCGCTCGCTTGAGACCACTCAGCATTTCAACATCGACCTGGCGACGGAGCCGGACCCCATCGCGATTGAGCACAAGCAGGTGCTGCTGGTCGCAAGCGATCACCCCCTTCAATCCGGACAAGCAGCGCTGATCACGGATTTCGTCCGCCGCGGCGGCGGTGTCGTCGTGCTCCATGGCACGCTGGCGAAATGGGTGGAGGGCGGCGAAATGAGCGAGCTCGCCGGCTGGGCGCCCACCGGGCCGACGCCGGTGACGGAGCTCGTCCTACACGCAGACCGCTCGCACACCTTGACGCAGCGCCTCGGGCCGGAATTGAAGTTCACGGACGAGCTCTATCTGTCGGAAGGACCCCCATCGGACTCGTCGGTGATGTTGCGCACCAGCTGGCATTTCACCGATCAAGTGGTCGCATACGAGCGGGCGGTCGGCTCGGGCCGTTTCGTGCATATCGGCCTGGGCCATCAGGAGTCGACGTACGAGGACGAATCGTTCCAGAAGCTCCTGCACCGCACGCTGCTGTTTGCCGCGGGCAGGGAAGCGGCGGCGCCGGTTGGGGTTGGGTTGGTCGGCTACGGCGCGATCGCTGCTGCGCACGCAACCTCCATCGATGCCACATCGGGGCTGCGACTTCGCGGGATCTGCGACCTGTCGTCCGAGCGCCGCGAGATGGCCGCCCGCGAGTGGCATGTGCCCACGCATTCGAGCGCCGCGGAACTCTTCGACGATCCTGATGTCGAGCTCGTGATCGTTGGCACACCGCCGAGCGCGCATGCGGATACCGTGCTCGCGGCACTTGCGTCGGGCAAGCATGTCGTGTGTGAGAAGCCGTTCGCCCTGCGCGTGCAAGAGGTCGACTGGATGATCGACTCGGCCGCGTCGCGCGACCGCGTGCTCACCGTTTACCAGAGCCGGCGATGGGACCCCGACTACATCGCCATGCGCGACGTCGTGCGCTCCGGACGCATCGGCGATGTCTTTTACATGGAGTCGTTCATCGGGGGGTACTCGCACCCGTGCGATTACTGGCACAGCCATGAGCCTGTGTCGGGCGGGACAATCTACGACTGGGGATCTCATTACTTCGACTGGGTGCTGCAGCTGTTTCCCGACGCTGTGAAGGCGGTTTCGGCCGTCGGGCACAAGAGGGTGTGGCACGACGTGACCAACTCGGACCAGGTTCGTGTCGACCTCACGTTCGAGGGTGGGGCGCAAGCCACGTTCCTGCAGTCCGACATCGCCGCGGCGATGAAGCCGAAGTGGTATTTGCTAGGTACACAGGGGGCTGTCGTCGGCGAGTGGCGCCAGGAGACGGTGACCTCGCGGGGACCGGGCGGCGACCTGATCGAAGAGCGCCTTGCGCCGGCCGAATCGCCGGCGCGCGTGAGGGTGATGCGGCCTGCTGGTGAGGGTGGCTCGCATGAAGAGGTGCTGGTGCTTGTGCGGCGCGAAGAGAACGCGTTCTATCGCAACCTCGCGGACCATCTTGCCTGGGACGAGCCGTTGGCGGTGCCGCCCGATGAGGCGCGGCGCACCGTGGCTGTGATGGAGGCGGCCGCGCATTCAATCGCTCGCGGTGGCCGGCAGGTGGAGGTCGACATATAGCGCCGCCCCGGCGTTTGGGTTGGGGGGTGCTGGGCGCCGCGTCGATTGCCGACAGCGACGTGATGCCCGCCATTCGCGCGTCGCACAACGGGCGCCTGGTGGCGATCGCGAGTCGCGATCCGGAGCGGGCTCGCGCCATGGCGTCGCGGCATTCGGTCCCCCTTGTCAGTGCCAGTTACGAGGCGCTGCTCCAGGAGCCCGAGGTCGATGCGGTCTACATACCGCTGCACAACAGCGTGCACAAGGAGTGGGCGCTGCGCGCCGCCGCGGCGGGCAAGCACGTGCTGTGCGAGAAGCCGCTCGGGATGAACGCGGCCGAGGCGGAGGAAATGGGGGCGGGGGCAGAGAAGGCGGGCGTGCTGCTCATGGAGGCGTTCATGTACCGGTTCCATCCGGGGCCCCGGGAGTTTGTGGCCGGGCTGCGCGATCCGATGTACGTCAATGCGACGTTTGGGTTCACCCTTGAGGATCCCGCGAATTATCGAATGAAGAAGGAGCTTGGGGGTGGGGCGCTGCTCGACGTGGGGTGCTACACCGTGAGCGTGGCGCGCTGGATCCTGGGGGAGCCGGTCGGGGTGTCGGCTTCGGCTCACCTCGCGGATGGGCCCGACGGCGTCGACATGACCGTCAGTGGCCTGTTGCGGTTTGAGAGCGGGGCGACGGCCTCGGTGTGGGCGAGCTTTGAAGGGCCCGAGGAGCAGGAGCTCACGGTGGTGACGAAGCGGGGGCGGGTGCGCTTGGAGAGGCCGTTCAGCACCATGCAGCCGAACCCTTATCAGCTGATGGTGGAGTCCTTTGCTGCGAGCGTGTTGGGAGGATATCCGGTGGAGCTGCCGGTGTCGGATTCGGTGGCGAACATGAGGGTTCTCGACAAGATCGCAGCGGCGGCGGGTATCTGAGGGCGCGGACGAGGGGAGCGCTCCGATGCCGGGAGTGACCCGGTGGCGCCGTGGAGTCATTTGATGCGGGTAGGACGGACTGGGAAGGGGGAGTCGGGGGTGAAGCCTGCCCCCCTGGAGTCAATGCGCCGCGGGTAGGAC
>JBDUAO010000121.1:0-7802 GCA_040004595.1 Candidatus Dormiibacterota bacterium
CGCCCGGCCTGCCGCGGCTCACCCGCCGATCTGGGACATCGATTTCGCCGGCTTGACGAAGCCTGGCTTGTTGATGAGGTGGCCCTCTTCCTTCCGCCATACCGCGGTCTCGATGACCCGGCCGAGGTGCTCGTCTGAGGCGCCCGAGCGCAGGAGCTCTCGAAGCGGCGTTTCCTGCAGTGAGAACAGGCAGGTTCGCAGGCCGCCCTCAGCCGTCAGCCTCACGCGGTTGCATGTGGTGCAGAAGGCCTGACTGACCGACGAGATGAACCCAAGCCCGCCCTGCGCGCCATCCGCAAATTTGAAGCGTGTGGCAGGTCCCGGCCGCGTGTCGTTGACCGGCACCAGTGGAAACAGATCTTCGATCTGCTCCTGGATGCGCCGGCTCGGCACAACCTGCTCATTGGTCCACGTGCCATCTCCGTCGAGCGGCATGTACTCGATGAACCGCACCTCATAGCCCTTGTCGCGGGCGAGGCGCGCGAAGTCCACGACCTCGCCGTCGTTGTGGCCCTTCATGACGACCATGTTCAGCTTGATCGGCCACAGGCCGGCCTCGCGCGCAGCGTCGATGCCGTCCATCGTCCGTACGAACTGGTCGCTGCGCGCCATCTCGTGGAAGCGCTGCATGTTGAGCGTGTCGAGCGAGATGTTGATGCGCTTGAGACCCGCTGCTTTGAGCGCCTGCGCCTTATCGCGGAGCAGAACACCGTTGGTGGTCATCGTGATGTCCAGCGTGGGGTCGAGGTCGTTGATCATCCCGACGAGCTCTTCGACCTTGATGCGGACAAGCGGCTCGCCCCCGGTGATCCGGATCGTCCGCACACCGTACTGCTGCACGAAGATGCGCGCCAGTCGCGTGATCTCCTCGAAGCGCAGCAAGTCGTCCCGCTTCAGCCACTTCAAGCCCTCGGCGGGCATGCAGTAGATGCAGCGGAAGTTGCACCTATCGGTGATCGAGATCCTGAGATCGTCGGCAATACGGCCGTACGAGTCTCTTAACGTCGCCGTACCCACATGGCGGATGATACGGCGATGGGGTACGAAAACATCCTGGTCGAGGTTGAGGCTCCCATCGCCACCATCACCCTCAACCGCCCCAAGGTCCTGAACGCCCTCAGCCCCGATCTCATCCGCGAGGTCAACGAGGCACTGGGCGAGATCGATGCCGATCCAAACGTGAGGGCCGTCGTCCTCACTGGCGGCGCCCGCGTTTTTGCTGCCGGGGCCGACATCTCGGACATGGCCGATCGCACCGCCGTCGACCAGCTGCAGCGCGATCAGACGGGCCGCTGGGCGGGCATCGCCGCCTTCAGCAAGCCCCTCATCGCCGCGGTCAACGGCTATGCGCTCGGCGGCGGGTGCGAGCTCGCGCTCATGTGCGACCTGATCATTGCCGGCGATACAGCACGCCTCGGGCAGCCCGAGATCAACCTGGGGATCATCCCCGGTGCGGGCGGCACGCAGAGGTGGCCGCGCACCGCGGGCAAGCACGCGGCGATGGAGGTGATGCTCCTTGGCACACCGGTCACCGCCCGGCGCGCTTACGAGCTCGGGTTGGTCAACAAGGTGGTACCCGCCGAGATGACGATTGGGGTGGCTCAGCGCTATGCACGGCAGGCGGCCGAGAAAGCGCCGCTCGCTTTGAGGATGGCGAAGGAGGCGGTGCTCAAGGCATTCGAGACGCCGCTGGCGGAAGGTCTCGCCCACGAACGCAAGAGCTTCTACTTCCTGTTCTCGACCGAGGACCAGAAAGAGGGCATGCACGCCTTCCTGGAGAAAAGACGCGGGGTGTTCAAAGGACGATGAGCGATGGCAACTGAAGTCGAACAGCACATCAAGTTCGACGTCGACGGCGGCGTGGGATTTATCCGATTCAACCGGCCCGAGAAGATGAACGCCATCGGAACTCTGACCCGCAAGCAGCTGGGCGATGCGATCAAACAAGCCGAGAAAGACGAGGCCGTGCGTGTTGTGGTGCTCACCGGCTCGGGCCGCGCCTTCTGCTCTGGCGCAGATGTCACCGAGATGGTCCAGGGGGGTGCGACCGGAACCGGCTCTGCTGGGCCAGACGCCCCGAGGGGGGACGTCCCCCCTCAGACCGATGGTCAGATGCGGACGCCGGAGGACGTGGGCAATGTACTTCGGAATGAGTACATGCCCATGCTCACGCGCCTGCGCACGATGCCCAAGCCCGTGATTGCGGCGATGAATGGGCCGGCGGTTGGCATTGGCGCGAGCTACGCGCTCGCGTGCGACATCCGCATCGCCGTGCCCGAGGCCTACCTGCTCGAGGCGTTCATCAACATCGGCCTCGCGCCCGATGGCGGCGTGAGCTGGCTCCTGCCGCGACTCGCGGGCACCGGCGTCGCATACGAGATGTTCTTCACCGGGAAGCCGTTGTCCGCGACCGACGCGCACCGCCTGGGAGTGATCAACCGCATCGTTCCTGCGGAGCGATTCGAGGAGGAGGTGCGCGAGCTCGCGATGCAGCTCGCCTCACAGCCGCCCAGGGCGCTGGCGGCCGCCAAGCGCGCCGTCAACCATGCGCTCGAGTCGAGCTACGAGGAAGCGCTGGAGTTCGAGTCGTACTTGCAGGAGGCGCAGGCGGGGAGCCAGGAGTTCTCCGACGGCGTGCAGGCTTTCCTCGCGCGGCGTGCCAGGAAGTAGTGCCTGACGCCGTAATAGTTGCCACCGCTCGCACGCCGATGGGGCGTTATGGGGGGCAGCTCAAAGCCGTCAGGCCCGACGATCTCGCTGCCCTGGCCCTGAAGGCGGTATGCGAGCGCATCGGCCTGGATCCCGCCGACGTCGACGACGTCATCCTCGGCTGCGCCAACCAGGCGGGCGAGGACAACCGCAACGTCGCGCGAATGGCCCTGCTCCTTGCGGGATTTCCGATCGAGGTGCCGGGCCAGACCGTCAACCGCCTGTGCGGATCCGGGATGCAGGCGACGATCACGGCGGCGAGGGAGATCCAGGTGGGCGGGGCCGAGGTGATGATCGCCGGCGGGGTCGAGTGCATGACCCGCGCGCCGTGGGTGATGCCCAAGCCGGACAGCGCATTTCCGCGCGGCCCGCAGACCTCGTATGACACGTCGATCGGGTGGCGGATGATCAATCCGAAGATGGCCCTGATGTATGGGACGTTGCAGATGGGGGAGACCGCCGAGCGGGTGGCGCAGAAGTACGAGGTGTCGCGCGAGGACCAGGACGCGTTCGCGCTGCGCAGCCACCAGCGCGCTGTTGCGGCGCAGAGGTCAGGCCGCCTCGCCGAGGAGATTGTTCCCGTCGAGGTTGCTCAGAAAAAAGGCGATGCACTTCGGCTGACCGATGACGAAGGTCCGCGTCCCGACAGCACGCTGGAGGCTCTGGCGAAGTTGCGTCCCGCCTTCGCTGAAAAGGGCTCGGTGACCGCGGGTAACTCTTCGCCCCTGAACGACGGCGCATCCGCTCTTGTTCTGATGTCGGAGGCCGAGGCCAAGCGGCGAGGATTGAAGCCGCTCGCGCGATTGGTCAGCGCGGCGGCCGCCGGCGTCCATCCCGACTACATGGGCATCGGCCCTGTGCCGGCTTCGATGAAAGCGCTCGACAAGGCCGGCCTCCAGGCCTCGGACCTTGGCCTCGTGGAGCTCAACGAAGCCTTCGCGTCGCAATCGCTTGCGTGCGTTCGGTTGCTTGGCCTTGACGAGGAGAAGGTCAATGTGAATGGCGGAGCGATAGCTCTCGGCCACCCGCTCGGCTCCAGCGGCTCGCGGCTGGTGGGCACGCTGGTGAGGGAGATGGCGCAGCGTGAAGTCGAGTACGGCCTCGCCACGATGTGCATCGGGGTCGGTCAGGGCATCGCGTCGATATGGCAGAAGGTTTAGTCAGCCATTAGCGAACGGGACCCGCAGGCCGTGCGCGCAATGTTCGATCGCATCGCGGGCCGCTACGACCTCGTCAACACGGTGCTTTCGGGCGGCACTGATGCGGGGTGGCGCAGGCGCGCCGCACGCGTGGCTGGTTTGGCCGCGGGCGGCTCGGCACTCGATGTCGCATGCGGGTCAGGCAAATTGACCGCGCAGCTCGCGACGATCGCAGGTCCGAAGGGGCGTGTGGTGGGGCTGGACTTCAGCCCTCAGATGCTCGAGGTGGCACGGCGTGACCACCCTGGCATCAAGTTTGTCGAAGGGGATGCGCTGAAGCTGCCGTTCGATGACGACAGTTTCGATGCGTCCACGATTGCGTTCGGCCTTCGCAATCTCGCCGATCCGGTTGGGGGATTGCGCGAGATGCTGCGCGTGGTGCGAAACCGCGCCGTGGTGTTGGAGTTCGTGCGTCCGCCCAAAGGCCCCGTGGGCACCGCCTACCGCCTGTACTTGAGGGCGCTGCTGCCTGCCATCGGCGGGGCGATCAGCGGGGAACGCTCTGCGTACAAGTATCTGAGCGACACGGTCGACTCATACCGAACGCCGGACGAGCTGCGCGCGATGGCGAAAGCAGCGGGGTGGTCGAACCTCCACTACGAGAGCCTGGCGATGGGTACGGTCGGGATAGTCAGTGGGGAGCAGGGGTAACTCGCACGCTTGCCAACGGGCCGTTTTGTGCCCTTTTGGCTGGGGCCTGGCGTGACGAGGCGGCGGTTTGTGCCCTTTTGGCCCGTTCCCGGCCCTGCGTTTTAGGAGTCGCGATCCACCGCGCTTCGCGCGAGGCCGATCAGGGTGGGGCGGAGGCCGTCGAGCTCGATGGCTTCAAGTTCCCGCAACGCGCCTTCGACCAGCGCACGGGCTTCGTCCCCCACGCGCTTCAGCGCATCGCTCGACCTGACCAGCTCCGTGACCCGATTGACCTCCGCATCGCCCAGGGAGCCGGCCAGCAGGCGCCGGACCTCGGGTCCGACCTCCTTGTCCTCGGCCGCGTAGATCAGGGGCAGCGACAGGACGCGCTGCCGGATGTCCAGGCCCACCGGCTTGCCCGAGCTGGGGCTGAAGTCGACCATGTCGTCGGCCATCTGGAAGGCCACGCCCACTAGGTCTCCATAACGTCGGAGCGCCTCGACCTCGTCGGGTGTGGCGTCCGAGAGCTGCGCGCCTGAGGCGCAGGAGGCGGCGAAAAGGGCCGCGGTCTTGCCACGCACGACCTTCAGGTAGGACTCGTGGTCGCCCGGGTACGCGCCGCGCAGAGCAACGTCGTCGATCTGGGCCGCGCATATCGCTTCGAGCGCGTCTGCGATGGTCGAGGTCACGTCGTTGTTGCCGATCTCGGCAATCAGCCTTGTCGCCTTGGCGAAGTAGAAGTCGCCGACGGCGATGGCGCGTTCCGGGCCCTCCGCCGCCGCCACGGTTGGGCGGCCTCGGCGGTGAGTGCTCTCGTCGACGTAGTCATCGTGGATGAGGGTGGCGTTGTGGAGGAGCTCCACCGCCGCGGCGAGGGCCGCAGCGCGGAGGGGGTCGTGGTGCGGACCAACGTGGGCCGTCAGCTGGACGAGGCGGGGTCGCAGGCGCTTGCCGCCCGCTTCGACGAGGCGGCGCATGGGGACGGCGACGGGGTCGGGGTCGGCTAACAGCTGGCGGTTCAGCTCGACCTCGACGAGCTCCTTGTCCACGGCTGTGCGGGTCTGGGCGCTCCCTCCGGGCGTACCGGCACCTCCCCCGCGCACCACGGGCATGGGGACCCCAGAAGGTAGCCGTGAGGACAACTTTTCCATCCTTGCCTCGAAGTCTCCATCCAGCTGGAGGGCCAACTCTCTTGTGCGGGGGCCGTCCAGCTCGACGGCGAAGACTGATTGCCAGCGGCCCAGGACCAGGTCTCCGTCTTCGACCAGCAGGGTGGCGAACCCTGTAAGCAGGAGCTGTCTGCAGTGCGCGTGGCCGTTGACCGGTTCGTCCAGCGCGATCTCGAAGCGGCGCGCGAAGTCGTCGTGTTCGTAGCCCGCTTCGGTTGGGGCGAGGCGCTCGAGCAGCGATTCAAAGTCGCGCAGCAGCAGGGGCTCGTTCTCGTTGACCGCCAGGCCGACGGTGGTGTGCAGCGACTGCAGGTGGATGCGCCCCATCCTCAGCCCGGATCGCCGGACCTCTTGGCGGAGCTTATCGGTGATGTCAACAAACTGGGTGGCCGATGAAGTTTTGAACCGCAGCCGCTGAGCGATCATCGTCCGTTCTCGAGGGCGAGGACGAGAAAGTCGCGCACCGGTCCGCCGTTGTGCCCAGACGCCGCGTTCGCGGACATCGTCTCGATAGCGCGGGCGAAGGCCACCTGCAAGCTCTGCGATGCGTGTTCCGCGAGGAGGCGTGAGGCCCGGGCCAGGCACAGGTCGCCCATCAGGAGTGGGGCGGCTGCGGCCGCTCGCCCACCTAAGCCCTGAAGCTTGAGCCCCGACTCGATCAGCGCTGCCGCGAGGGCCAGCCTTGGCCTCTCGGCCGGCTCGTACGCTCCGACCGCGTCCATGTACGACTTGTACGTGTCCTGCAGGCCGTCTTCCCACAGGCCGTCGAGGCGCTCGAGCTCCCTGTCGATCTGCAGCGCCTGCGCGGTCATTCGACCGGCTCGATGAGGCTGGCGGCCAGCTGGCTGAAGGCGGAAAGGGCGCGCAGACAGGACTCGTCATCCCGCGTGACCACGTAGTAGAGGCCGAAGCCGAGGACGGTGTTCAGCACCAGCGGTACGAGCACCTCGCGCGGAACGGTGAGCCTGATGCGGCCATCCGCCTCAAGCCGGTCGAGCTGCTCCTGGATCACCTCGCGGTACCGTGTGAACAGCTCGGGCAGATAGGCGCGAAGGCGCTCAGTACGAGGGGCCTGGACCAGCAGGTCGAAGGCGGCGAGCTGGACGTCACCCAGCTGGCGAAGGGAAGCCCAGATCGACTCGGCGCCGAGCTCCAGGACCTCGAGGGGGTCGGTCAGCTGGTTCATGGCCGCGCGCAGTTCCTCGACCGAGCGGGCCGTCAGGTAGCGCCAGGCTTCGACCAGCAGCTCCGACTTGGTGGGGAACCAGTACTGGAGGTTGCCGATCGCAACACCCGCCTTGGACGCGATCGAGCGCACGCTCGTGCCGGAGTAGCCGTTTTCGAGGAGGGAGTCGGCGGCCGCGTGGATGATCAACTCCCGGGTGGTCTCGGTAGCCGCAGTCGCCCCGGTCATACGTATGTACCATAGCGCAGGCCGGGATTCGGCCGCGTCCTACAGGGTTCCCCAAACCGGCATAATCGGCCCGGCTGTGAAGAGCATCGACGAGATCTTTCCCAACTCCCTTTGCGGGGTCATCCGCACCCTGGATGCCGACGCGGGCTTCAAAGCGTGCCTGGCCGCGATCGAGGGTGGCGTCGCGACCATCGAAGTCACCACGACGGTGCCTTCCTGCTTCGAGATGGTGCGCGGGATCCTCGCCACCACCGGGGGCAAGACCTCGATCGGGGTGGGCACCGTATGGGATCCGGGGGCGGTCGAAGAGGCCAAGGACGCCGGGGCGGACTTCATCGTCACACCCGTTCTGCTCCCCGACGTCGCCGAGGCTTGCCGGAAGGAGGGCTTGCTCTGCGTGATGTCAGCGCTGACGCCGAGCGAGATCTACCAGGCTCGTCTGGCGGGCGCCGCGCTCGTTAAGGTCTTTCCGATCACCCCGGTTGGCGGGCTCGAGTACATCCGCGCGCTGAACGGGCCGATGGGCGGCGTTCCTTACTGGGTTTCGGGCGGCGTGGAGATCGGCCAGGTCGCCGACTACATCCGGCTGGGTGTGAGGGTCGTCGGCCTCACCAGCGCGCTGTTCTCAGATGAGGTGCTCGCCCACAAGGATTGGGACGCCATTCGACGGAAGGCGGAGAG
>JBDUAO010000122.1:0-7775 GCA_040004595.1 Candidatus Dormiibacterota bacterium
AGACCGTCCCGGCGGGCGTCGGCTGCATCATCATCGATTGCCCGCCTTCTCTGGGTCTGCTGACTCTCAATGCCCTCTGCGCCGCCACCAGCATGTTGATCCCAACCCAGTGCGAGTACTTCGCCCTCGAGGGCCTCCGCCACCTCCTGTACACGCATCAGCTCGTGCGCTCTCGCCTCAACCCAAACCTTGGGATCGCAGGCATTGTTATGACGCAATTTGACGCACGAACCACGCTGTCCTGGGACGTGTTGCGCGAGGTGCGGCGCTCGCATCCCGCCCATGTTTTAGAGACACTTATTCCCCGCAATGTTCGGATCAGCGAGGCGCCGAGCCACGGCAAGTCTGTCATCCAGTACGACCCCTCGAGTCGCGGCGCGGCCGCGTACCGCGCCCTCGCAAAGGAGCTGTTGGAACGATGAAGCAACGCACTCGTGGATTGGGCCGCGGTCTCGACTCCCTCATTCCGACGCGAGAAGGGGACGTGATGGTGCCGCAGATGGTTGCGGTTGACCAGATCCGGCCTTCTCACCAGCAGGTGCGCACGAGGTTTGAGGCCGAACCTCTCGGGGAGTTGGCTGAGTCGATCCGCCGTCACGGCGTCCTACAGCCCATCCTCGTGCGACGGCTGCCCGACGGCTACGAGCTGATAGCTGGTGAGCGGCGGTGGCGAGCGGCGCGCCTGGCCGGCCTCACCTCAGTCCCCGCTGTCGTCCGCTTCGACGATGGCAACGACTCGCAGCTCGTCCTGGGCCTGATCGAGAACCTGCAGCGCACTGACCTCGATCCGATTGAAGAGGCGGGCGGACTCAAGCGTCTCACCGAGGAGTTTGGCCTGACCCATGAGGAAGTCGCGCAGAAGATCGGCAAGCACCGCGTTTCAGTAACGCAGGCGCTCCGGCTCCTCAACGGATGCGCGGCGATCCAATCATCGGTGGCGTCGGGCGTGATCAGCGCCGGCCATGCCCGCGCGCTCATCGCTCTGGAATCCCAGGCAGCGCAGGAGCACGGTCTGAAAGTCGTGATCGCGCGCCGGTTGTCCGTCAGGCAAACCGAGAACTGGGTCCGCACTTACAAGCCACGACGCCAGACGAGAAGCGGCGGCTCCGCCGAGCTTCGTTCACTGGCAGGCGATATCGAATCGCGACTTGGGTTACCTGCAAAGATCACGGGCTCGATGAATCGCGGAAAGGTGGAGCTCACTTACTCGAGCCGGGAAGAGCTTGAACGGGTGTGCGGTAAGCTCGTCACCTAGTACGTATGGCCCTATCACCCCAACCTGCGGCTGTCGCCGCGCCAGCCCGACCCTCAACCGCTTCGTCGCTGCTGCGCGAGCTGGTCGAGGTGATTGTGCTGGCGGTGATCCTGTATTTCGGGATCAGCTTCGCCGTGCAGGCCGTTCACGTCGAGGGTCTTTCGATGTTCGCGACGCTCGACGACAACGACTACCTCATCGCGAACAAGATCGACTATCGCCTGCACGCACCGCAGCGTGGCGACATCATCATCCTCCGGCCGCCCAGCGACAACTCGAAGGACTTCATCAAGCGGATCATCGCGCTCCCTGGCGAGCGGATCCTCATCAGCCACGGCATCGTGTACATCAACGGCCACAAGCTGGACGAGCCATACCTTCCCGAGGCGTGGACGCAGCTCGACACTTGGGGCGGTCCTGACGGCACGGTCGTGCCGCCCAACGCGTACTTCGTCATGGGCGACAACCGCAATCGTTCCCAGGACTCGCGCATCTTCGGGTTCATCGGCCGGGACCGTATCGATGGGCGGGCATGGTTTCGGATCTGGCCGTTGAATCATTTCGGGGGCATTTACAGCCAGCTTCCCGTGCTCGAAACCGGCACTGTCGCGGCGGGCTAGGAGTGTTGAGCTAAGCGTCTATCGCCGTTCGGAAAGCCGACTCGCGGGTGAAGGGACCGATCACCGCCGCTTGAATGGGCGACCGCAACACCGAGTTCGCGACCCTGCGGATGTCGGCCGCGGTGACTGCGTCGACCATGGTCAGCTCGTCCTCGATGTCCTTGATTTCGCCGATCAAGAGCTCCTGGTAGGTCAGCCAGAACGCGACCCCATTGGTGGTCTCAAGGTCGAGCCGCAACCTGCCCTTCGTGAACTCCTTCGCGCGATGCAGCTCTTCATCGGCTAGGTCCTCATCGCACAGCCTGTGCATCTCCGCGATGACCGCGCGAATCGCCTCCGTCGACTTTTTCGGGTCGACGCCCAGATAGATGCCGAGATGACCGGTGTCCCGGTGCTTTTGCGTGAAGCTGTGCACGTCGTAGGCCAGTCCGAGACGCTCGCGGATATTGAGAAACAGACGAGAGCTCATGCCTTCGCCGAGCACCGTGTTGAGCAGGTCAAGCGCATATCGATCGGGATCCAGGTAGCTCTGGGCGCGGACTCCAAGACCGATATGGGCCTGCTCGGTGCGCTTGCGTCTCAAGAGGACATTTGATCCCAAGAGCGGAGACGGCGACTCGGGCATGACCAGCCCATTCGGTTCGGCTGGGAGCGTCACGCTGGAGCCGATCGCGGCGAGCGTTTCCTCTTCGTCCATCGCGCCGGCCACGCCAATGACCAGGTTCGGCAGCCTGTATTGCGCATTTGCGTACTCGAGAATGTCATCGCGGGTGAGACGCGCCACCGACTGCTCGGTGCCGGCGATGTCACGGCCCAAAGGATGGCCCGGCCAGATGATCTCTTCTAGCAGGTTTAGCGCGTAGTCCTGCGGCTGATCCTGGTACATCTTCAGCTCCTCGAGGATCACCGACCGCTCTCGCTCGACGTCGTCAATCGAGAGCTTCGAGTTCGACACGATGTCTGCGAGAACATCGAGCCCCAGCGACAGGTGCTCTGCGGGAACACGGGTCCAGTAGGCCGTCAGCTCCTTGTCCGTCGAGGCGTTGATGAACCCGCCGACACCTTCGATCGCGTCAGCGATCTCTTTGGAAGTCGGACGGCGTTGCGTGCCTTTGAAGAAAAGGTGCTCGATGAAATGCGAGGCACCGGCCAGTCCGTCGTCCTCCAACCTCGCGCCGCCGCCAAACATGAAGACGAGGCTGGCGGACAGCCGCTCCGGCATCGGAGCCATCACCACCCTGGCGCCTCCCGGCACACCGCGAACTCGATAGGGAACCGCCATGGGAGTGGCCAGTATATGAGCCTCCACCAGGCGGCTGGAGAACCGCTCAGCGGGTAGAGCCGTCCTCCTGGAGGGCGCCGAGCGCCGCGTAAAGGGTCATCGCCACGAAGTCTGCGGGCATCCCGTCCGAGACCGCGTCGAGGGCCTCGCCGAGATAGCGGCGAACGTTGGGCACGCGGTCGACGTCGCTCAGCTCGAGACAATCGCGGATCGCCTCGGCGATCTCGGTTGGGGTGATCTCCTCGTCGCCCGCACCATCCTCGACCGCGTTGATCAACGCGATCGCCTTCCGGATCCGCTCAGCCGCGGCCCGGCCTGTCATGGGTGTCGAGCTACTCTGCGGCCGGCTTGCGGAGGCTGACGACTACGCGCCGCTCGGGCTCCTCGCCGATGCTCGAGCTGGTGACCTCGGGATCGCCCTCGAGCGCGAGATGAATCGCACGCCGTTCGAACGGCTGCATGGCGTCGAGGGTGATAGCGTCGCCGGTCATCTTCACCTGGCGCGCGGCGCGAAGCGCGATCTCGCGCACCGTGTGCTCGCGCCGCTGGCGATAGCGCTCGACGTCGACGATGATCCGCTCGCCTTCACCGAGGTGCCGTCCGACCATGACGTTCGTGACCGACTGAAGAGCGCGCAATGTCTCGCCACGCCAACCGATCAGCGCGCCCAGGTCACGGCCGCTGATGTCCAGCGTCGTCGGCTCGCTGCCCTGGCGAGTCGTCACTTGGGCCCGTATTCCCATGTGCTTGAGCAGGCCTTCCACCAAAGTCCGCGCCATCTCGCCTTTTCCATCGGCAGGGGCGGCGGACGCGTCGGCTAGAGCCTCGATCACAGTGACCTCCACCACCGTCTCCTCCGTCCCCTCACTGAGAACCTTCACGTCGACATTTCGCCGGCTTTCGCCGAGCTCGATAAGCGCCGCATCGACTGCCTCGTCAAGCGTGCGCCCACGCCCCTCTGCTGATCTCATTGCACCGCCCTCATCTCTTCCGCTTGCCGCGGTTAATTCCGTTCTGCGTTCCGTTTCTGGGACCGTTGCGTGGGCCGTTTCTCGGGCCGTTGGCCGGTAGCGGCTTCGGCGTATTGCCAGGTCCGGTCTTGGGTCCCCCACCGCCGCTCTTCGCAACCACTGCCGGGGGGCCAGGGTCATTTCGCCTAGGCAGCAGATTCCCCCAGCCGACGACGAAATACTGCTGAATGATACCGACGCAGTTGCCGATGAACCAGTAGAGGCCGAGGCCGGCGGGGACGCTCAGCGCGAACCACCCGATCATCAGGGGCGACATCCACACCATCATTTTTTGCATCTGCTGCGCCTGGGCCTCCTGCTCGGTCAGGTTGGTTGCGGGAGGCATCTGCAGCATCTTCGTCTGCACAAATGTCGTTGCCGCGGCGAGCAGCGGAAAGACGAGGAATTCGGGCGAGGGAATTCCCACGTTCGTGCCGAATAGGGGTATCGACATCAGCAGGTGGTGGTTGGGGTTGTCGTTCAGGTTGGGGATGAATAGGAAGTGCGCGGGACCCGTCGCTGCGTGCGCGAAACCCTGGAAAACGTAATAGAGCGCGGTGAGGATCGGCAGCTGGACGAGCACGGGCAGACAGCCCACCATGCCGGCAAGTGGGTTGATGCCGTGCTCCGAGTAGAGCTTTTGCGTCTCGAGCTGGAGCTGCTGGCCCTTGAACTTCTTTTTCAATGCAGCGACCTCGGGAGCAAGCTTTCGCTGCTCGAGCATCGATTTCCTCTGGGTCACGAGCTGGAACTGCTGGAGAGGAGAAAGGAGCAGCCGGATGCAGATGGTAAGGACCACGATGGCCAGGCCGTATGCGCCAATGGTGGCCAGCACGGGCACCGCCTGGAAATGGGCATAGATGAAGGTGAGGACCGCGGTGAGGTTGTTCACGATGACAACCTCCCACAGGTTCTTTATGGGCTTGAAAACGTCGAGTGGCGAGCTGAGGAAGATGTCAGTTCTCCAGTGACTTGGTCAGAGCGGCACGGTCAGGGAACAGGATCGTAGCCGCCCTTGGCGAATGGATGGCAGCGGGCGATCCGCGCCGCTCCCATCCATGCGCCCCGCAGCCAGCCGTATTTCTCCACCGCCTCGTACGTGTAGTGCGAGCACGACGGGTAGTACCGGCACGAGGGGGGCATGATCTTCGAGAACGACATCTGGTAGCCGCGAATCAGAACGAGCAGGACTCTGGTCATTGGTTCAACCTGGAGATCCTGAGCGCAGCCTGTGAGGCTTCCTCGCTCAGTTCTGCGAACGACATCTCCAGTGCCGCCGGGCGAGCGATCAGGACCACGTCATATCGTATTCCCAGGCTGGCCAGCGGCGAATCAGGGCCGAGCAGCTTTTCTCTGGCGAGCTCGCGCACCCGGCGCCTCGCCCGGTTGCGATCGACCGATCCCTTGACGTTTCGGCTCACTGTCACGCCGACCCGGTTTGTTCCGGCGGAGGTGGGAACGGCAAAAGCAACGAGGGCTCGACCGCTGTACATGCGTTTTCCCGCAAACGCGGACTGAAAGTCCGCCTGCCGGCGGAGCCGGAAACGCCTCTTCAACGCAGGAGGCGAATTAGGCGCTAAGCCGCAGGCGGCCTTTGCGTCGGCGGTTCTGCACGACCCTGACACCACCGCGAGTGCTCATGCGGCGGAGAAAGCCGTGAACGCGGCGGCGGTACCGCTTCTTTGGTTGAAAGGTTCGCTTGATGGTGGGCTCTCCCTAGTGCGCGATGCTTCTTAAGTGGACCGCGGTAGTGTATCGAACCGGGGTCCGCACGATTGCTACACCGGCACTATCACTTCATCGGGTGGGGTGCAGCCTTGCGAAGACGATATGCCTTTGCTACAATCCCGCCCCGGAAGCAAATGGAGTAGGGGTAGCAGCTCCATCCCAGTACAAGTCGCTCAAGTCGGTCCCACTAAACGCAACAATACGGTGCTAAGTAAGCGCACAACACCGCTTCCATATTTCGGGATCGAGCGGATGTGGGATTTCGGACAGGTAGGCGCCGCCAGCCTGTGGAAATCCGGTCCGCTCTTTTCCACAGGACACAGTTAGGCGGAGCTCATGGGGTGGTTGAGCTTCGGTTGTACCTGCGGTCGCCTTTGATGAGATGCCGTGACGGCGATTGGGCGAGTAAGCGGGAAAAGGATGGAATTGTGTTGAGCCCAAGTTATCCACAGCATTTGCAGAGCCCAGCCGGCCTCCTTCCACAGGTTCAGTGGCGTTCGTCCACAGGCGTGAGAGGGAAGGAGGGATGAGTTGAACCAGGACCAAGTCTGGTCCCAGGTTCAGGAGGAACTCCGGTTCCAGCTGGCAAAACGGACCTACGACATGTGGCTGAAGAACACCTCGGTGCTCTCGGCTGACAACAACACATACCGCATCGGCGTGCCGAGCAAGCTCGCGAAAGACTGGCTGGCGGATCGCTTTTCAGGCCTCATCCAGGAAACCCTGCAGGCGGTTACCGGCACCGAGGTGGACATCGACTTCGTCATCTCCCCGAGCGGCCACCGCCCAGCCATCGCGAACGTTGATGTCGACAATTTCAGCTCCACCGGCGACAACGGGCGCGAAAACGGCCCCGAGCCCTATGCCGATGCTCCGCCGATACCGCCCTCAGAGCTCAATGTTCGCTTCAAGTTCTCGTCTTTCGTCGTCGGTCATAACTCCCAGTTCGCGCATGCCGCCGCCAAGGCTGTCGCCGAGGCGCCTGGCGACAGCTACAACCCGCTGTTCCTGTACGGGGGCGTGGGCCTCGGCAAGACGCACCTGATGCACGCGATCGGCCATGAGGTGCACGACAGGTTTCCACGCAAGCGGGTTGTCTACCTCACCTCAGAGCAATTCACCAACGAGGTGATCACCTCGATCGCCACGGCCCGCATGGGGGAGTTCCGGCACAAGTACCGCACCGTCGACGTCCTTCTGATCGATGACGTGCAGTTCCTGGCCGGCAAGGACCGCACCAAAGAGGAGTTCTTCCACACGTTCAACGCGCTGCATGAGATCAACAAGCAGATCGTCATCTCGTCGGACCGGCCGCCCAAGGAGATTCCCACCTTGGAGGACCGCCTCAGGTCGCGATTCGAATGGGGCCTGATCGCTGACATCCAGTCGCCGGACTTCGAGACCCGACTTGCCATCCTCCATTCAAAGCTCGGCGACAACAGCGCGCTGGTTCCCGAAGAGGTCCTGAGCTTCATCGCCCACAAAGTGACGCGGAACATCCGCGAGCTCGAGGGGGCGTTGACTCGCGTCCAGGCCTTCGCCGCCGTGCACCAGCGCCAGGTGGACGAGGATGAGGCTGCCCGACTGCTCGCCGACATCATCCCCGCCGGCACGCGCAAGCCAATCAATGTCGAGCGCATCCAGGCGCTGGTCGCCGATTACTACAACGTCACCCTCGACGACATGAAGGGGAAACGGCGGGACAAGCACATCGTGTTTCCGCGCCAGGTGGCGATGTTCCTGGTCCGCGAGGAGACACCTTCATCACTGCCGGCGATCGGAAAGGCGTTCGGCGGTCGCGACCATACCACTGCCCTCCATTCGATCGAGAAGATCGCCAACGAGCTCAAGGAAGACGAGCGGCTGCGTTACGAGGTTCA
>JBDUAO010000123.1:0-7732 GCA_040004595.1 Candidatus Dormiibacterota bacterium
CGCCCGGCACTCAGTTGCCTGCCACAGCGGTGCCTGCGGCGACCGTGCCACCGGCAACCGTGCCACCTGCGGCGACCGTGCCGCCCGCGGCGACCAAGACCGTGCCGCCCGCACCCTCCCCTGAGCCTGAGGCTGCGACGAAGACGGTGCCGCCGGCGCCGCACTCCATGACTGACGCCGACCTGTCCGCGGGCGCGCAAGCGGCGGCCGCAGCCCAAGACGCTCCAAGCGAACCCAAGGTTGATTCAGCACCCCAGCAGGGCAGCACGGCGGTGCCGGCGTGGGCGCCGCAAATCGCGCCCGCGGCGTCAGCAGCTCCAGAGCAGGAAACTCAATGGCCGGCCGTAGTCGACATACCTGCGTGGGCTCCCCAAATCCACGTCGCGCCGCCCCGGCCGGCCGAAGCTGCGCCGGCGCCGCAGGCTCCGTCGCCAACCGTCGCCAAGCCCTTGCCTCCGTCGGGGCCGCCGCCACCGCCTCACCGCCCCGCCGCCGCCGCCGCCGCCGCTCCGGCTGCCCCCGGGTCGACCTCCTCGTCCTCATGGCAAGTCGTCAACCAGCAGCGAGTCGACGAGGTCAAGGTCGCCAAGGTCGTGCCAACGCCGGAGGACCGTTCCTACGCCGAATGGTTCGCGTGGGCGAAGCGAGGAGGCGCGCCGGTTCCCGCATGTCATGCAGCTGCTCAGGCCGCATTTGCCGCTCTCGCGAGCGGCAAGGATGTCGCTGCCGCTGCGCAAATTGCCGCGGCGGCGATGGCGTCGCCTCCGGTGACCGTCGACGCAGGCCGGCAGACCTATTGCGCCTGGTTTTCTCTCGCCAACATCGACCTGACCCTGGACCAGTCTCGTGCCCACCTTTTTGCCACGGCGGCGCTGCACGCGCTCGACCGCGGCGCCGACGCCAAAGGCGCCCACTCGGCCGGGTTGGAGGCGGCCGGGATCAAGTAGCTGACGACGCGGATCGGGGTCGTCGCGGACACCCACAGTCCTGAGTTTCTCGACCGGTTACCCGAACGAATCTTCGAAAGTCTTCGCGGCGTTGACCTGATCCTTCATGCGGGGGATGTCAGCGGGCCCGAGACGCTCGCGGCTCTCGAACGCATCGCCCCGGTGGAGGCGGTGCGCGGTGACCACGATCGCGACCTCACCTCGCTGCCCCTGACCCGTGAGCTCACGATCGAGGGTCGGCGCATCGTTCTCATCCACGGCAATCGCAGCCGCTGGGTGGAGGAACCACAGACGCTGTTGTGGACTCTCAGCCTCGGCTACCTGCGCCCGAATGCGTCGCTGCCGCGATCTCTGCACCAGCGCTTTCCTGACGCTGATGCGATCGTCTTCGGCCACACGCATCGCGCGCATATCGAGACCCGTGACGGTGCCCTTCTGTTCAACCCCGGCGGCGTGCATCAGTGGAGTCCGGGAACCGCCACGCAGCGCCTGGCGCGCGGCCCCGGATGGTTCGAATGGAGCTGGCTGCAGG
Source organism: Candidatus Dormiibacterota bacterium (assembly GCA_040004595.1). GTDB lineage: Bacteria > Chloroflexota > Dormibacteria > Dormibacterales > Dormibacteraceae > Palsa-872. Next base: position 1,480 of record JBDUAO010000123.1, read on the forward strand.
TCGCGCGTCACATGCGCCGCTATCCGCGTCCCTCGGTTGGGATTCTCGAAGTGAGCCGCACGGCGATCGTGCCGCGGATCGTCGTGCTGTGACGGAACGTTAGAGTCTGGGAATGGGCGATCTCACATACCGTCCGGCCCTCCTCGAAGATGCCGAGCTGGCGTCGGATCTGATCACCGCTTGTTACCCGGAGCTGCCGGAGGACCCTGTGCTCAAGCAGTATTTCTGGGCGCACCCACGAGCCGAGTGGCGGACTGCCCGCTTTATCGCCGAGCTCGACGGCGAGCCTGTGGCGCTGCTCGGTTGGACCCATGCGCCATGGGAGCAGCTGCCGGATCGCAACAGTTACGTCGAGGTGTACCTCGACCGGGCCAGGCTCGAAGTCGAGCTGGCGATGTCTATGTTCGAGCGGGTGGCGACCGAGGCGCAGGCGGATGGAGCCCTCGTCCTCGAGACACAGCTGGTCGAGGATGAAGCCGAAATGATCCTCGCCGTGGATCGCCTGGGCTACGAGCGCGACCGGACCGAGAAGGTTTGGCAGCTCGACCTCGCCAAGCACGGCCCACGATTGGTCGCCGAGGCGCACGCCGCCAAAGCGAAGGCGCAAGCGTCAGGCATCGAAATGCTGACGGTCGCGGACTGGAACGATCCGGACGCCTTGCGAAAGCTGCACGCCCTTGCCGAGCTGACCCGGCGCGATATTCCCTCCTCCTATCCGATCCCCACACAGCCCTACGAGAACTTCGTGGAGCGCATGAACACGCCAGATCGCCGGCCAGATCGCGTGTGGCTCGCCAGCGATGCCGGCAACCCGGTGGCATTTTCATTTCTGCGCTTTCCTCCAGTCCGGGGCCAGGTCTGGACCGGCTACACCTGCGCGCACCCGGACTACAGGGGCCGCGGCCTTGCACGCGGGATCAAGCTGCAGACCCTGGCTCAGGCGGCCCAGCTGGGAATTCCAACTGTCCTCACCGACAACGATTCCGAGAACGCGCCCATGCTCCACATCAACGAAACGCTGGGGTATGACGCCCGTCGAGGGTTCATCAGCTTCGTCAAGCGGGTAAAGAGCACCTAGTGCCAAAAACCAAGGATTACTACGAGGTCCTGGGCGTGCCGCGGACGGCCAACCAGAAAGAGATCACGTCCGCCTTCCGCAAGCTCGCTCGAAAGCATCACCCGGACCTGAACGCCGGAGACAAGCAGGCGGAAGCGCGGTTCAAGGAGATCTCACAGGCGCACGACGTGCTGACCGACGCCAAGAAGCGAAGCCTCTACGACGAGTTCGGCGCCGACTGGGCGGCAGCAGCGGCCGGGGGTGTCCAGCCGGGAGCAGGCCGTGGCCGCGCGCGCCAGCAGCCGGGCGCGGGCCCCAGCGGCGCGCAGTACAGGAGCGTGACCCCTCAGGAGATGGAGGATCTCTTCGGCGATTCCGGCGGCGGCTTCGGCGACATGTTTGGCTCGATCTTCGGCGGCAACGCCCGAGGCAGACCTCGTGTCGAACCGGCCGACGTCGAGGCGCCCATCACCGTCAGCCTCGCCGAGGTGTACCGCGGCACCAGCCGAACCGTTGAGCTTCCCGGAGGGCGGCGTGTCGAGGTCAACGTGCCGGCCGGCGTGAAGGAGGGCACTGTGCTTCGCGTCCCGGGGTTGCGCGCCCGCGTGCAGCTTGCGCCGGACCCGGTGTTCACCCGCGAGGGCAAGGACGTCCGAGTCGTCGTGCCCGTTCCCCTTCAAGCCGCCCTTCGGGGCGGCGAGGTTGCCGCGGCCACGTTGAAGGGCGGGCAGGTGCAGTTCAAGGTTCCGCCGGAGACGCAGAACGGAACCAAGATTCGCTTGCGCGGGCTCGGCCTGCCCGACCCGAAAGGAGGTCCCCCGGGCGATCTCTATGCGGAGGTCAGGGTCCAGCTGCCGGTGCCGATGGACGACAAGACCCGCAAGTGGGCGGAGCAGCAGCCGCTGTAGCTCGAGGGTGCCAGTCTCCGCAGCCCGCCCGTTAGGGGGAGGGACTCCGACTCGCTATTCTCTAGGGCGCCTTGCCCCTCTCACGCCGATTGCTGTTGCCCCTGGTTTTCGTTTCCGGCATGGCGTCGCTGGGCGTGGAGTTCGGAGCATCCCGCCTCCTGGCGCCGTACTTCGGGACCAGCCTGTACGTCTGGGGGGTGCTCATCGGCCTCATCCTCATCTATCTCTCGGCGGGCTACGTCATCGGCGGCCGGCTCGCGGACAAATACCCCCGCGACGACGTGCTCTTCCAGATCACTGCGTGGGCGGGCTTGTGGATCGGTCTGATCCCACTCGTCAGCTACCCGATCCTGCTCGCGTCGCAACAGGGATTCAGAGACCTGAGCGTCGGACTCGTCGCCGGCACCCTGCTCGCTGTGGTGCTCCTGTTTGCAGTCCCGGTGATCCTCATGGGGTGCGTCAGCCCGTTCGCGATCAGGCTTCTGTTGAAGAACATCGAGACCGGGGGCAACACGGCCGGCCGTGTATACGCCCTGTCCACAGCGGGCAGCATCCTGGGCACGTTCCTGCCCGTGTTCTGGTTCATACCGACCTACGGGACTCGACCCACACTCGTGGGTTTCGGCCTGGCCCTGGTTATCATCTCGATCGCCGGCCTCTGGCCTCGACGAAAGGTGTTCGCGATTTTCGCTCTGGTGGTGCTCCTCGCTTGGATTTTCCTGCCGTCCGGCATCAAGCCGCCCGAGTTCGGCGCACTTCTATATGAGAAGGAATCGGCCTACAACTACATACAGGTCGTGCAGGTCGCGACATCGACGGAGCTGATCCTGAACGAAGGGCAGGCGGTGCACTCCATCTACGACTCGCGCGATCCCCTCACACACAGCTACTGGGACTACCTTCTGCTCGCGGATACGTTTCGTCCCGCCCAGAGCACGCCACCGGTTCCAACGTCACTGGCGAATCTGGGCCTGGCCGGTGGCACGACGGCGAGGCAGTACCGCCTGGCATATGGCAGCCAGATCGATATCACCGGAGTCGAGATCGATCCCGAGATCCTTGCCGTCGGCCACCGATATTTCCACCTTGGGGACGCGCATGCCCACGAGGTGCTCGCAGACGCTCGTTACTGGCTCGAGACGCAGGCCGGGAAGTACGACGTGATGGTCCTCGATGCGTACCGCCAGCCATACATTCCCTTCCACCTGACGACCAGGGAGTTCTTCCACCACGTTCGGGACCATCTGAATCCGGGTGGTGTGGTTGCGGTCAACGTGGGTCGCACCGCGACCGATTACCGGCTTGTGGACGCGATCGCCAGCACGATGGCCGCCGTGTATACGAACGTCTATCTCATCGACGACCCCAACTTCAACAACACGCTGGTCTTCGGCACCACAGAGCCGGTGACGATGCAGGACATCGAGCACAACATGGGTTTGGTGAACTCGCCGTTGGCCACCGAGGCGGCACAAACGACGCTTGCGGATGGCTGGATGAAACCCTCGCCGTACCACAGCCAGGTCTTCACCGACGACCTCGCACCCGTGGAGCGTCTGATCGACGAGATCATCTTCAGCTACGTGTCGGGTCGCTAGACCGGGGGGTTAAGCACGCCCCGTACCGGCTCGCCCGCGAGCTCCTGCTCTGGCTCGAGGCAGAGCAGGCGCACCCGGCCCGCGGCCACGATGCGCTCCTGGTCGTCCAGGACCCGGGCTTCCCAGATCTGCGTCCGGCGCCCGCGAGTGATCGGGGTCGACACCGCGTGGAGCTTGGCGCCGCTGCGCACGGCCCGTACGAAGCTCGTGGTGTTCTCGAGGCCAACCACCGATTGGTTGCGAGGCAGGGCCACGAGGGCGGCGCCGATCGAGGCGAGCGATTCGATCAGCCCGCAGTGCACGCCGCCGTGGACGATTCCGTAACCCTGCAGGTGCTCTGGTCCGATTGTCAGCTCGGCTCGCACCTCGTCCACGGTGGCTTTGGTGATGGTGACTTTCATGGCCAGGAGCCATCCGTCCGGCAGGTCGTTCACGCGCGTGGCGAAGTCGCTCAACGCAGGAACTGTATCAGCGGCTGTGCGAGCTTCACGGCCCGCTCCCCAACCCTCGCCCAGGGGAGAGGGTAGAAAAGACGAAGGCCGGGACTTTCCCGGCCTCCGCTGTCGACGTTCGCAGTGCTTCCGCCTCCGACTCCAGGAGCCGGTCCGGAAATGGAAGCCCTAGAGGCTCACGTCCTCCCGAGCTCCCGGCTGGCAAACGAGGCGGCTGGCACCACGATTCGGTTTATCCAAGCTTCCGCCTCACCTCCTTCGCCCCACGGGCAATGAACTTCGCCGTGGAGTGTACCAGCGAAAGCGCGCCCTTTAGGCGGCGTCAGCCGCCCAACTACACTTTTCGCTCGATGCCCCGCAGTCAAAACGCCAATGCCACCGCACTCAATCCGGAAAGCGTTCGCGTGATGAGCCGGCCGCGCCGGGTGAAAGAACCGAAGCGCCTCCGCAAACGAGTCGTCGAAAAGGCCGACGGTCGCTACCTCATCTATTTCGAAAAGGGTTGAGCGACCTCCGCTGGCATCCACTGCTTGAGGAATGGGTCACCGTTGCGCCGTGGCGGCAAGACCGCACCTACCTTCCTCCCCCTGACCACTGTCCCCTCTGTCCCACGCGACCCGGTCATCTCGAAACCGAGATTCCGGAGCCCGACTACCACATCGCAGTCTTCGAGAATCGGTTTCCGTCCTTCACTGGGGAGCAGGGCCGCTGCGAGGTCGTCTGCTACACACCCGATCACGACTCCTCGCTCGGGGAGCAGTCGGTGGAGCACATAAAGGACCTCATCGAAGTCTGGCGTGATCGCACCGAGGAGCTCGGCCGGGTCCGCAACGTCCGCTACGTGTACATATTCGAGAACCGCGGCGAGGCGATCGGCGTGACGTTGAGCCATCCTCACGGGCAGATCTATGCATATCCATTCGTGCCGCCCGTCGTGCAGCACGAGCTGCGGGCGCACGCTCGCCACAGGCGCTCGACTGGGCGCTGCATCTACTGTGACGTGCTGGATGGGGAGAAGGGCGGCGAGCGCACCGTGCTGCGCGACGAGCACTGGATCGCTTTTGTGCCACCTTTTGCGCGCTGGCCGTATGAAGTGCACATCGCTCCGTTGAGGCATCGAGCTGGACTTCTCGACCTAGATGGCGAGGACAGGGAATCGTTTGCCCGAATTCTCAAAGGCATGCTCCAGAAATACGACCGGCTTTTCGACATACCGCTGCCGTATGTGATGGCGATGCACCAGAAACCGCCGGGGCGAAGCGGTCCTGACCACCACTTCCACGTCGAGTTCTATCCGCCCAACCGCAGTCGAGACAGGCTCAAGTATCTGGCGGGCTCGGAGCTGGGCGCGGGAGCCTTCATAGTCGACGCGCTCGCCGAAGACACTGCCGCGGAGCTGCGTGGTCTCTAAGGGCGGCGCGTGGCATGGGCGCGCCCCAGGCCGTGTGAACCTGATCGGCGAGCACGTCGATTACCTCGGCGGGGTCGTGCTGCCGGCCGCGGTCGACCGGTACACCGACGTGAGCGGCCAACCAGCAGCCGAATGGGCGATCAACAGCCGTGTCAAGGGCGGCCTTGCATACGTACGCGCCATAGGTGAGGAGCTCGGAGTCGGGCCGCAGTCCGTAAGCGTCCAATCCGGCATACCCACGGGTTCGGGGCTCAGTTCGTCGGCGGCTTTGCTGGTCGCAATCGCAGCTGGGCTCAAGTCTGAGATGGACGGGGCCGAGGCAGCGCTTGCGTGCCAGCGAGCGGAGCAGCGCGCGACTGGCGTTCAGGTCGGGGTCATGGATCAGTTCGCGTCAGCGCTCGGGCGCAAAGGTCATGCGCTGCTTCTCGATTGCGGAACTCTCAAGTACCGCGCAGTGCCTTTTCCTGACGAGCTGCTCATCGCCATCATCGATTCGGGCGAACACCGCTCGCTCGCGCGCACGCCCTACAACCAACGCCGGCGGGAAGCAGAGGCGGGCCAACCCAACCGGCGCCGGCACGTGGTTTCGGAGATCGCCCGCGTGCACGACTTCGTCGATGCGCTCGACAATCGCGACTTCGACCGGCTGGGGAGGCTCTTAAAGGAGTCGCACATCAGCCTCAGAGACGATTTCGAAGTCTCGACCCCGCATGTCGACGCGCTGGTCGAGAAAGCGTGGGCGGCGCCTGGCTGCTACGGGGCGCGCATCATGGGCGCCGGATTCGGAGGCAGCATTCTTGCGCTCATCCAGCGGGGCGCTGAGAAAG
>JBDUAO010000124.1:0-7717 GCA_040004595.1 Candidatus Dormiibacterota bacterium
AGGTCCCAGGCCGCGTACCACGGGTACTCCCACTTGTCCGGCATCGAGATGACGTCGCGATTATTCAGGTGCTGCCACTCCGAGTTCCGGCCTGACAGACGCGAGTCCGGAGGCTCGGGTGCAGCCGGGTCGCCCACCAGCCATCGGTGAACGTCGTAGTGGTAGAACTGCTTCGACCACAACATCCCTCCGAGCGCCTCGCGCATCACCATCGCCTCGTCAGGAGATGCTCCAGGTGGTGTGACGCCGGCGTAGAACTCATTGGCCTCCTTCTCGCGCAAGGCCATGATCTGGTCGAAGTCCTGGCCGGACTTTCCGTCAGGGCTCAGCCTCATCCGGATCGTGACCGTCTGGCCGGGTTCGACAGTAAGGCGATGTCGAAAAGCGGCCTTGGTGCCCTGCTGCGCAGGATTCACGGTGGGCAGGCCGCGGGTGACATGGTCGTTGATGCCGTCCTTCGGGAACTGGCTTCGACCGCCGATTCCCCACAAGCGCTGCGCGTTGGTTTCGTTATCGCAGAAGAGAAGGTCAGGCGTGCCATCGGAGTGCAGCGTCCTGCTGCCGAAGCTGTGATGCTCGGCCACGAGGCCGCCGCTCTCAGCGCGGATCGCCGGCACGCGGTCGTCGAGTCCCCACGCCCAGGTGTTGCGAAACCACAGCGTGGGCACCAGGTCTATCTGGGCGGTTTCGGGCGCCGCATTCCGGACTGAGACCTTGATCAGGATGTCCTCGGGGCCCGCCTTGGCGTAGTCGGCCGTGATCTCCCAGTAGCGCGCGCGTTCGAAGACTCCAGTGTCGAGCAGCTCGTACTCGGGCTCGTTGCGAGAGCGGCGGGCGTTCTCGGCGATGAGCTGCTCGTACGGAAATTCGGCCTGAGGGTACATATACCGCCATCGCATCCATGAGTGCGTGGGGGTCGAGTCAAGGTAGAACCAGTACTCCTTGGCGTCCTCGCCGTGATTCCCCTGCGTGCCGGTGAGGCCGAAGATGCGCTCCTTGAGGATCGGGTCGCGCCCGTTCCACATCGCGAGGGCGAAGCAGAGGGTCTGGCGGTCGTCGCAGATGCCGGCGAGGCCGTCCTCATTCCAGCGATAGGCGCGAGAGCGCGCGTGGTCGTGGGGGAAGAAGTCCCAGGCGGCGCCGTCGGGGCTGTAGTCCTCGCGCACGGTGCCCCAGGCACGCTCGCTTAAATAGGGACCCCAGTGTTTCCAGGGCGCACGTCCGGTGGCTTCGTCAAGACGGGCTTGCTCGGCGGGCATGGACCTAGGTTATGCCCGTGTTGGTATTCCCCGCGCGCATGCTCACACTTACGCCGTGAGATTTGGCCGGCAGCTCTGCGGCAACCTCGACGCTGCCTCCGAGCGCGAGTGGCTGGTGCCTGACGGCCTTGGCGGGTACGCCATGGGCACTGTGGGCGGGCTCCGGACGCGCCGCTATCACGGCCTCCTCATAGTCGCCACGCGGCCGCCCGCCGGCCGGATGCTCGGCCTCGCAGCCATCGACCCCATCCTGATCATCGGCGAGCGCCGGATCCCGCTCGCCGTGCACGAATGGTCGTCTGGAGCCATCGACCCCAACGGCCACGTCCACCTCGAAAGCTTCGAGCTTGACGAGGGCTTGCCGCGGTGGCGGTGGACGATCGGCGACGTCGCCATCGAGCGCGAGATCGCGATGGACCACGGTCGCGCATCAGTGGCCGTCGTGCATCGCGTCCTTCGAGCGCCCGGACCGGTGTCCCTAGAGCTGCATCCCCTCTGCACGTGGCGCGATGTGCATGGCGAGCGTTTCGCCGAAGGCCCACCGGCTGTCGTGGTCGCCGCCGACGGCTTCGTGTTCGAAGACGCATACCGGGTCGCTGGAGCGGGCTATGTGTCCGGAGGCGAGTGGTATCGAGGCGTCCATTACCGGGTCGAGGCCGAGCGCGGCCTGGGCAGCACCGAAGACCTCTGGCACGCGGGTCACTTCGCCGTGCAGCTCGAGCCAGGCGATGCCCACGAGCTGGTCGCCTGGGCCGGCTCACCCGGAGTTCCGCCGCGACGCCCGGCGGCCATCTTCGCCAAAGCCCGGCACCGCTCAGGAGCTGTCATCGCGACCGCGCATGCGGTTGACGAGATCGATCGCATGCTGGTGGTGGCGGCAGATCAATTCATCGTCGAAGGGCCGACGGTCGTTGCGGGCTATCCATGGTTCGGCGAGTGGTCGCGAGACACCATGACCTCGTACGAAGGCTTGTTCCTCGACACCGGGCGCCACGAGGAGGGCCGAAAGCTTTTGCTTCGCGCCGCCCAAACCCTGTCCGACGGGATGTTGCCCAACACCGGCGACTCCGGCGAGCCCGAGTACAACAGCGCCGACGCCACCCTGTGGTTTCTGCACGCGGTCGGCAGGCACGTTCAGAGGACGGGAGACCACGAGCTCGCCGCGGAGCTGTCTGCAGCGATGCGCAGCGTGATCGACCACCACCTTCTAGGGACCCGCTTCGGCATCAAGGTCGATCCGGTGGATTCGCTCTTGCGACAGGGGGCCGATGGTGTCGCGCTGACCTGGATGGACGCGCGCGTCGACGGCAAACCCGTGACGCAGAGGGCAGGCAAAGCGGTTGAGATCAACGCACTGTGGATCAATGCGCTGGCGACTGTCGCCACGCTGGAGGAGAGACTCAAGCACGACACCACGGACCTACGCCGTCTCGCTCAGCTGGCCCGCGAATCGTTCAAGCACCACTTCGTCGGCCCAACCGGCTGCGCCGATGTCATCGATCCCGACAACGAACAGGTGCGCCCCAACTGCCTGCTGGGGATATCCCTTCCCCACGCTCCGCTGCTCGAGGCAAGCCTGGTGCGGACCGCAGGAGCGGAGCTGCTGACCTCCCTGGGGCTGCGTTCGTTGTCGCCGAGCGACCCTGCCTATCGCGGAGTGCACCACGGCGGCGTTCGCGAGCGCGATACCGCCTACCACCAGGGCACCGTCTGGCCCTGGATGATCGGTCCCTACGTCGAGGCTGCGCTCAGAACCGGCGTTCCGGTTACCGGGGTGCTCACCGGGCTGGAGCAGCACCTCTGGGAATGGGGCCTGGGCTCGGTCTCCGAAACGGCTGACGGCGACGCGCCGCATCGCGCGACGGGCTGCCCTATGCAAGCCTGGTCGGTGGCGGAGGTGATCCGGGCACGCCGGATGCTGCGAACACGCGCAGCCACCACGAGACAACTACCGTCAGCGCCTTGAGGATCGTCTCCTTACTACCGAGTGCCACCGAGACCCTCTACGCGCTCGGCCTCGGCAACCAGCTCGTGGCCGTCACCCACGAATGCGATTACCCGCCCGAAGCCGCTTCGCTCCCCATCGTCACGCGGTCAACGCTCGGGCTCGAAGACAAGGACAGCGGAGGCATCGAGGCCGCCGTGTCGCTCGCGGCCGCGGAGGGCCGCTCTCTTTACGAGGTCGACACCAAGGCGATCCGCAAATTGCACCCGGATCTCGTGATCGCCCAGGACATCTGCCGGGTTTGCGCGGTCTCAGCCGACCAGGTGGCGGTCGACCTCGACGGGATACCCATGATCCGCCAGCACCCCCACTCCCTCGCTGACGTGCTCGCCGACATCGAGGAGCTCGCTTCGGCCTGCGGCGCGGACGCGACGCCACTGCTGAGCGAGCTGGGATCTCGTCTGGAGGCGGCATCGCGCGAGGCCCGTCGCATGGGAACCGTTCGAGGCGTGTTCCTGGAGTGGATCGACCCGCCCTACCGTGCGGGGCACTGGACTCCCGACCTTCTCGCCCTGGCTGGAATCGAGGATCCCATCGCGCGCGCAGGCGTCCCGTCCGTCGCGTTATCGTGGGCCGAAGTGGTCGCTGCTCGCCCTGAGCTGCTGATCCTGGCGCCGTGCGGATTCACCCGCGATCGCGCGCTGGAGGAGGCCGCTGTGGTGCAAAAGAACATCAACGCGGTCGGTGCGGCACGGGTTGTCGTGCTGGATGGATCTGCCTACTTCAACCGGCCGGGACCGCGGCTCGTCGACTCGCTGGAGCAGCTTGTCGCGAACCGCTGATGTTCGTGGTGGCTGGCTCTAAAAGCTCGTCAGACGAAGGGTATCGCCCGGGTGTCAAGGAGGATTTCGACCGCCTTTATCGCGCCACATACAAGCGCGTGTTCGCGTCGTTGGTCTTGATCCTGCGCAACCCCACAGCAGCCGAGGACGCCGCCCAGGAGAGCTACCTCCGTGCGTTCAAGGCGTGGAAAACCTGGAAGCAGGAGGCGCCAGCGGAAGCGTGGCTCTATCGGATTGCCTTGAACGTCGCATTCACGCATCGCCGGCGCGAACGGCTGTTCGAGGTCGGCGAGGTGATAAGGCGCCTCGGGCGGCCTCGAGAGGCTGATCCGACGGAGGTGACTCAGCCCGACCTCGTCCGAGAGCTGAGGGCGCTGCCGCCCAAGCAAGCCGCCGCCCTCGTGCTGCGCCACCTAAACGGCTTTACGAACCGGGAGATCGCCGCGGCGATCGGGATCCCGGAGAGGACCGTTGCATCGCGCCTGGCGGCGGCCAAATCGCGTCTCCGAACGCGGCTGGGCGACAGCTTCGAAGCAGGAATGGGTACTCCGGCGACCTCCACAGTCCCTATCGACGAATGAGCGCTCTAAACGGCCCAGGGTTTGACACGTGGCTGGACTCGCAGCTCCAGGAGCACGCCGCCGCCTACAACGCCCCGAGCCCTCTGCCGGCGCAGGCGCAGTATCACGCGGCCTACCTCCACGGAGGAGTCCACCTGCCGCTGCTGGCGAAGGTTGGAGCGGCGCTCACGACCAAGGCCGCCATCGGGGTTGCCGCAGGGGCTCTCGCCGTGGGTGCGGCTGGGGTTGGAGAGTCGGTGATCACCGGCAGCATCAACCCAGCCGACTGGGGAACGCAGGTCGTACAGCAGGTGAAGGATTGCAAGGACGCCCTGGCGCCGGGTTCGCATGGCATCGGCCGATGCGTGAGCTCGTTTGCTTCTCAACATGGCGGAAGAGGGTCAAGCGCTGAGCACCGCGCAACCCCCACTCCGGCTCATGGCCAACACTCGCCTGGGCCGCCTCCCGGCAAGGGCAAACCGGCTGTTCACCCGACTCCGCCGGCCCACGTCCATCCGACACCGTCGCCCAAGAAGCACCAATAGAAAGTAAGTGGTCGGCAAATGCGAACAGAAGGAGGTAATCGGATGACTTGGCTAAGCCTCGCCTAGCCCGGAAGCAGCACGGCCAGGGAATGGTCGAGTACGCTGATCCTGGTTCTCGTTTCTATCGTTGTCATCGTGATTCTTTGACCATGGGAAACCAGATCGCGAACGTGTTCTCGAACGTCGTCGCTGCTCTCGGTTAGAGCTGCACTGAATAGCCACCCACTGCATTAGTCCTCGCCCGGATTCGGCCGGGCGGGGACCCCCCTCTCCAGCGCACCACCCTCCGGTGTTGGAGAATGGCCGAGCTTTCGTGAATCCTCCGGTATCGCATATCTCGCGGCCGCCCCTGTGGCTTGCTTCGGCCGCCCTGATCGCCGCCTGGGCCGCCCTCTACGACCTGGTCACCTGGGTCATCCTCTTCATCAGGCAGCCGGTCCACCCCGACTTCAGGATCTTCTACGTCGCCTCCGAAGCGGGCCTCCGTTATGGCTGGGCTCGCATCTACGACCTGGAAACTTTGCGGGCACTCTCGTCATCATTCCCAGCCGGTCAGAACTACATCAACCCAGCGCTGCCTTTCATCAACCCGCCGGTTTTCGCCTGGCTCATCGCGCCTCTCACCGCCCTGCCACTGCCGGTGGCTTATGTGATCTGGAGCGTGGTATCGCTCAGCGCGCTGGTTTGTGCCTGGCACGTGGCCGCGCCATATTCAGGCCTCAGGAAGATTGCCTTGTTGGCGGCGTCGCTCGCCCTTTGGCCCGTTCTCGACGCGTTCTATTTCGGCCAGCCCACTCTCGTCATGCTGGGATTGCTGGCGACCACGTGGTGGCTGTGCTCGAAAGACAGGCCGCTCGCTGCCGGGGCCGCTCTCGCGCTCGCCACCGCGCTCAAGCCGCACACGGTGATCCTTGTCCCTTTGGCGCTGGCGATCAGCGGCCGTTACCGGCCCGTCCTCAGCTGGGCCGCGGTCGGAAGCCTGCTCGCCATCGCTTGCGTGATTGCGCTCGGACCTTCTGGCCTCAACAGCTGGCTGCAGACGCTCGAGTACGGGCAGACAGACACCGGCCAGGCCCACTACACCCTCGCCTACGTATTCGGCACCGGCATCCTGTCGAATGCGCTCGAAGTTGTGCTGGGAGTCGCGGCGCTCGCCATCGCCTGGCGCAGGCGAGCGGACCTGAACGTGGTGTTCGCGCTTGGCCTGCTCGGTTCGCTGGTCTTCGCGTTCCACCTTCACCAGTACGACTACGCGGCCCTCATCCTCGCCGCCTGGCTGGTTCTGAGAACCGATCCGCCGCTCTGGCACCGCCTCTGGCTGCTGGTGGGGGTTGCGTCGATGCAGACGATCAGCCTGGGCAATCCGCTGCCTCAGCTGATCTGGGACTTTGGCTGGCTGGTCATCCTGGGGCTCGGAGCATTCGGAGTCGGGGCGCCCGCCACCGTGGACCGCAAATTGATCGCTCGGGGCGCGCCTAGGCCCGACCTGCTTCGACCGCCTCTTTCGCTTCGCCCCTGATCCACCAGACCAGCAACAGCGCGGCCAGGGGGTCGGCCCACCAGAGTCCAAACAACTGGTTCAGGACCAGGCCCGCCAGTGCGATGGCCGCCATGTAGAGACAGACCATGCTGCATGCTGCATCGCCTCGAAGCGCAGGACTGCCCAGACGGTCGGCCAGCGCCAGCCGCCAGCGCCACAGCGCCGCCATGATTCCGAGCGATGCCACCGTGAGCGCGATGCCGACAGGCGAACGCTGCGGCTCGATTCTCAGCACCAGCGAAACCACCGCGGAAAGCACGATGTATGCGATCAGTCCATACAGGGCATAGCCGACCAGCCGGCTGGCGCGACGCTCTCCACCCGACAGAGAGCCTCGTTCCTCGGACTCAGACCTCTGCAGCAATCGATGCAACACGACCGCGGCTGAAAAAAGCTCCACACCGCTGTCGACGCCGAATGCGGTGAGCGCAACGGAACGAGCAGCGATGCCGGCGGTGATTGCAACGGCAGCCTCGATCACCATCCAGCCCACCGTCAAGATCTGAGCCAACCGCGCTTGTTGAAGAAGAGTCATGCGCGATGTTGCCACTGCCATGTCAGAAAGCTTAGAAACCCTTCCCGTCAGGCGCCACCTGGCATCGTTCACAATGAGGAGCCGCAGGCGGCTGCTGCGACTACGCCGGCTGGGATTCAGGACACAAATGGAGGGGTGATGACGACGCTACGTCTTCTGGTTGGAACTCACAAAGGGGCTTTTGTCCTCACCGCCGACGAACGGCGAAAGGATTGGAAGATCGAGGGGCCGCACTTCGCTGGGTGGGACGTTTACCACGTCAACGGATCCCCCGCCGAACCCAACCGCCTCTATGCCTCGACGTCGCGCGGCTGGTTCGGGCAGGTGATCCAGCGGTCCGACGACGGCGGCAAAACTTGGAATCCGGTGGGCAACGAGTTCCACTATGAAGGCGCGACGAACACTCACAAGTGGTACGACAACTCCGATCACCCCTATGAGTTCTTGCGCGTCTGGCACCTCGAGCCTTCGCTGACCGACCCTGACACCGT
>JBDUAO010000125.1:0-7693 GCA_040004595.1 Candidatus Dormiibacterota bacterium
TACGCGAACAGCTGGAGCATCACCGTGTTCAGGATCGCCCCCGCCGCCTCCTCGACCCTCGGCATCACGAACACATCCGTCGCCACACCGTCGAGCGAGTGGTCGCCTTCGCTCACGAGGGCCAGGACCGGGGCGTTGCGCGCCACGATCTCGTGCACGTTGCTAACCATCTTGTCCTTGGTCGCGCTCTCGGTGCAGATTGCGATGACCGGAAATTCCGCGTCGAGCATCGCGATCGGGCCGTGCTTGAGCTCGCCGCCGGTAGTGCCCTCAGCGTGGATGTACGAGATCTCCTTCAGCTTGATCGCACCCTCCAACGCGATCGGGTAGCCAAGGCCCCGCCCCGTGTACATGAAGTTCCGGTAGCGGCTGTACTTCCTGGCGATCTGAGCGATCTCCTGCTCACGCGCGACTATCCCTTCGACGTGGTCCGGCAGCGCCCGCAATGAAGCCACCAGCTCGTGGCGGCGCTCCGACGACACGCGGCCGTGGACCGTCGCCAGGCGAAGGCCGAGCAGATAGAGGCTCACGAGGTGAGCGAGCAAAGTCTTGGTGGAGGCGACTCCGATCTCCGGCCCGGAGTTCAAATAGATGGCGCCATCCGCGTCACGCGCTGCCGAGCTGGCCACGACGTTGGTCACGGCGACAGTCCGAGCGCCGCGCGCCTTCGCCTGATGCAGCCCAACCAACGTGTCTGCGGTCTCGCCTGATTGCGTGATCACCACGGCGAGCGATCCGTCCTCGGCAAACGTTGGGCGGCGATAGCGGAACTCAGAGGCGTCCATTGCCTTGGCCGGTATGCCCGCCCAATCCTCGATCACATACTCGCCGATCATCGCCGCATGTAGCGACGTGCCCATGCCGAGCAGGAGCACCTCGCGGTAGCGTCGCATCTCGTCATCGGGAACGTCGAACTCTCTGAACGAGACGATGCCGTCGTCGGTGAGCCTTCCTCGCATCGCGTTCGCGACAGCCTCTGAGGATTCGTGGATCTCCTTGAGCATGAAGTGCGGATATCCGCCCTTTTGCGCCTGGCTCAGATCCCAATCGACATGGATGAGCTTGGGCTCGACGGTGACCCCATCGATGGTCGAGACCTGCGCGCCCAGCGGAGTGACCGCCGCCACCTCGCCTTCGCCAAGCACGAGCACCCGCTTGGTGTACGGAATGATCGCGGTGATGTCGGAGGCGATGTAGTACTCGTTGTCGCCCAAGCCCACCACCAACGGGGCGTTGAGGCGGGCGCCCACGAGAAGCTCGGGATCGTCGGTGGAGAACATCGCCAGGGCGTAAGCGCCGCGGATGCGCTTCAGCGCGGCTCGCACGGCACTGAGGAAATCGCCCTTGTAGTTGGCTTCGATCAGGTGCGGCACGACCTCGGTGTCGGTGTCCGACGTGAACTCGTGACCGGCGGCCTGCAGCTCAGCCCTCAGCTCGGCGAAGTTCTCGATGATTCCGTTGTGGACGACAAAGATGCGGTGGTGGCAATCGGTGTGTGGGTGGGCGTTGACGTAGGTCGGCTTGCCATGCGTCGCCCAGCGTGTGTGGCCTATGCCCAACCTGCCGGTCGGCATGTCGGCCTTGAGCTTCTCGATGAGCATGTCCACCTTGGCCTCTGACTTGGTGATGCTCGTGTGGTTGGCCTTGCCGGCGGTCGGCAGCTCCAGGACGGCGACGCCAGCCGAGTCGTAGCCACGATATTCGAGACGCTTCAGGCTCTCCATGAGGATTGGGGTCGCCTCCTGGTCGCCGAGGTAGCCGATGATTCCGCACATATCTACAGAACTCCTACCCGGGGTTGTTTCAACGCATTCCCTGGTTCAACGGGCCCAGCCGGAGTCAGGTTACAGAAGGGCCCTAGGGACTGGGACTGGGCGCTGGCTGGGTGTTGGGGTTGGCCGAGATCGAATACGTCACTCGAGCCGTCTGGATTGAGCCCACGACACCCGCCGGATAGGCAATGGAGATCCTGAACGTGACCTCCGAGGTGCTCCCGCTCAGGTCGACAGCCGGCAGGGCCAGGGTCGTGATCTTGGCCAGGACGTCAGCCCTGCCGCTGATCACCACTGCGATCGGATTGATCGAGATGGCGGTGATGCGGTAGCCGGAAGCTGGGCCGTGCGTAGGCGGCGAGTCGATGAGGACAACCTGCTTGCTGGTCGTCCCGGTCTTGGCCGTGATCTGAAGTTCGACGGCGGCGGGCGAAAGGCTCGCGGGCGGCACCGTCTTCAAGAAGCTCGACAGGTCCAACGGGATTCCGTTTTGCTCGAGGGTTACCGGGGTGTTGGGGGTGTCGTACTTGTCGCTCTGGACCACGCCCGGGAAATCTGCATAGGCCACGAGCTTGCTCTGCCAGCTGGCCGGGCCCTCGAAGTTGACCACGCACGGCGTGTTCGGACACGCGGCGGCAGTCTTGCTGACCACCCACCCCGGAGCCACGTGCGGAAACCTGACTTGAACTGTGAGCGCGATGCTCTTGCGCTGCTCGATGTCGAGGACGAAAGGCACTGAAGGGTTCTGCGGTTTGACACCGTTTACGACCGATGTGACGATGAGGTTGACCTTGACCCCCTGGCCGGGAGTCGCTCTTGATAGGTCAAAGTTGGCGCTCAGGCTGTTGGCGTTCATCGACTGGATGGCGTCGGCCAGCCCGTTGACTCGGACTGTGGTCCTTGTGGGTCCGTTGACGACGATCAGGTTGTCGGGGATCGGCGCGTAGGAGATCGGGACTGTAAATGTCTTGAAGGTCGGCGGGTTCTGCGCGAACGCGACAGCTCCCAACATCAACACCGAGAGCCCGATCGCCAGCAGCTTGAGGCGCCAGCTCTCGGTGATCAGGCTCATTTGCGCCGCCCGAGGAACCCATTCCCGTTTGACATCGGCCCGGGCACCTTGACGCTGACGACGCGCCTGAGTCCATCGCCATCGAGATTGCGTGTGATCTTGCCTTCCTCTATCACTGATATGGCCCCGGTCTCCTCTGAGACCACGAGGACCAGGGCGTCAGATGCCAATGACAGGCCGACGGCGGCGCGATGCCGGGTGCCCAGCCTCTCCCGCACGAGGCCTTCTTCAGGCAGCGGAAGGAGACAGCCGGCGGCGATGATCCGGTTCCCACGGACGATTACGGCGCCATCGTGGAGGGGCGAGTTCGGATAGAAGATCGACTGCAGGAATTCGGCTGAAATCTCGCCATTGATTCGCACGCCGGTGGCCGCATAGTCCTCGAGCCCGACGTCGCGCTCAAACGCGATGAGCGCGCCGTTTTTCCGCGTGCTCAAGCGCTCGACCGCTCGAATCGCCTCCGACATCGCCTGGCTGTAAAGGCGCGTGCTATAGCCGGCGAGAGGCCGGCCGAGCTTGCCGAGCCTTCCGATCTGGTCCAGCGCACGCCGAAGTTCGGGCTGAAACATGACGATGACGCCGACCAGGATGAAGAAGCCCGCATTTTTGAAGAGCCAGCTCAAGAGGAGCAGGTTCAGCTGGGTCGCCAGCACGCCGACGACCGCGAGGAGCACCAGCCCGACCAGGATCTGCGTGCCCTGCGTGCCCCTGAGAAGTCGAAGAAGCTGATACACGAGGAAGGCGACGACTGCCAGATCGATGATCTCGAGCCAGCCGATATGGCGGACGACCTCCGACAGCTGCGTGAAGAAATCGGAGACGACCTGGCTCACGAGGCGGCTCCGAAAAGCTTCGACATCAGCGCCATCTGGGCATAGAGGCGATTGGCCGCCTGCTGAAAGACCACCGATCGCGGGCCGTCGATGACCTCGTCGGTCACCTCCTCACCGCGGTGCGCGGGAAGGCAGTGCATGAAAACAGCCCCGGGCGCCGCGTCCATCAGCGCCTGGTTGACCTGGTAGCCGGCAAACGTCTTGCGCCTCACCTCTCGTTCGCTTTCCTGCCCCATCGATGCCCACACGTCCGTATAGATGGCCGTCGCGCGGGCCGCATCCGCGACGTCGCTGCTCAGGGTAACTCCGGATCCACCGCGCTCGGCCTTCAGGTTGCCGTCCACGATGCCGGCCGGAGGGGCGTAGCCGGGAGGCGTGATCACAGTCAGGGAGAAGCCCATGAGCTCGGAGGCTTCGATCAGAGAGACCGCGATGTTGTTGCCGTCACCGATGTACACGAGTTTCTGCCCCGGCAGAGGGCCGCATACCTCCTCGAGCGTCATCAGGTCGGCCAGGATCTGGCAGGGATGGGAACGATTGGTCAGCGCGTTGATCACCGGCTTCTCCGAAGTGGCGGCAAGCTCGAGGAGGTCCCGATGTGAGCGCAAACGCGCGACCACCCCGTCCACGTAGCTGTCGAGCACCCGGGCGGCGTCACCCACCGTCTCCCTGACGCCCAGCTGGACGTCGTGCTCGGACAAGCTCGTCGCCCGGCCCCCAAGGCGTCCGATTCCGACCTCGAACGAGACCCTGGTTCTGTGTGACGGCTTTTGGAACAGCAACGCGATGTGCTGCCCCTCGAGGGGACGTCCGGTCCGGCGACCGGCCTTGATCGCATGAGCGAGGTCGAGCAGCTCGCGAAGCTCGGCTGCGTCGAGATCGGCGACGTCGAGGAAGTCGCGGCCTGAAAGAGCGCCCACTGAAGGGATCATGATCGCCTGCGCTACAGGCGGGGTTCTATAAGCTCGCCTGCCATAACCTCTGAAACCGCCAGGTCGCGGGCCGAATCGAACTCCGGCAGGCGTGCACGCAATTTTGAGTCGTCGCGCAGGCGCAGGATGAGGTCGCGGCAGGCCACCGGCTGCAGCCCGAATTGGGCGGGCCTGAACCCGACCGGCGGCTCATTCCGGAACTGGATGGTCAGGCGGTCGGTGAGACGGACGTCCGGCCAAGAGCGGGGGTCGGCCAGCGTCACCGTCTCCATTCGGCTCCAGACCGCCCTGATCTCGTGGCGTCCCTGGATGATCACGATCCGGTCCCTGAAAAGGCCGAGACGTCCCAGCGGCCAGGCTCGGAGCTTCACTGCCGCCGAGACGGCGACCGCCGCGCCTGCGATCGAGCCCACGGCCAGGGCGATCGAGGCAACCCAACCGTCGGGCAGGCGCACCGCGCCGGCCGCCAGGAGCGCGAAAAGCGCCGCGAAGGCAAGTCCGGTAGCTGCCAGCGTCAAAATCGGCCGCCGCGAACGAACGTAGATCATCGGCGCCCCACCAGCGAGTAGTTTAAGCGCCCCCGTGACACGCGACGCCCGGGGCCGCATCATGGAGTGGAACACATGGATGTGATGACCCAGCGCGCCGATATCGACGCCGCCGTTTCGGGCAAAACCGTCTGCACCATCTTCGGCGAGGCGGTCAAGAGATGGGCGGAGGTTCCAGCCCTCCGCTGGAAGCGCGATGGCGAATGGCAGACGCTTGACTGGAAGGGCTACCGCAATGAGGTTGCCGCCGTGGCCATGGCGCTCAAAGGGCTTGGCTTCGGCCCGGGCCAGTTCGGCCTGATCATGGCGCGCAACGTTCCCGAGCACGTGATCGCCGACCTCGGCATCGTCCACGCAGGGGGTGCTGCCGTCAGCGTTTACAACACGCTTACGCCCGAGCAGGTCGAGTACCTCGCCAATCATTCCGAAGCGACGGTTGCCTTCGTCGAGGACGAGGCATTCCTGGCGAAATTTCTCGAGATCCGATCGGCGACGCCGAAGTTGCGCCACCTCGTCCTGATTCGAGGCGAGGCTCCTGACGGCGTGCTTTCGTGGGCTTCGCTCGTCGCCGAAGGGCGCGCCGCCTACGAGCGCGACCCCGGCGGCTTCGAGGCAGCCTCGCGCGGCGTCGGCCCTGAGGACACCGTCAGCCTGATTTACACCTCTGGCACCACAGGCCCTCCCAAGGGGGTCGTGTACTCGCACAACAATGTCGTCTGGACCCTCGAGTCGGCCCGCCGTGTCCTGGAGCTTCACAACGAGACGCTGGTGAGCTACCTGCCTCTGGCTCATGTGGCGGAGCGCTTCACTTCGCAGTGGGGCAGCATCTACAACGGACACCAGGTGTACCTGTGTCCCGATGCCGCCGAGCTCCTGCCGTACCTACTGGAAGCGAGGCCGACAGCATTTGTCGGGGTGCCGCGGGTGTGGGAAAAGCTGATGGCCGGCATCAATGCGGGCATCGGAGCCGAGCCCGATGAGGCGAAGCGTCAGATGGCGCAAGGAGCGTTGGCGGCTTCGATGCAGGCGTACAAGCTGAGGCGGGATGGCCAGCCCGTGCCTGCCGAGCTGGCGTCGGTCGTAGAGCGCGCGCAACCGTTATTCGTCCTGCTGCGCTCCAAGATCGGCCTGGAACGCTGCCACCTCGCTGTCACCAGCACCGCACCCTGCAGACCCGAGGTACACGAGTTCTGGGCCGCGCTCGGCATGCCGCTGTACGAGGTGTGGGGCATGAGCGAGCTCACGGGTCCGGCCACGACGGTGCCGATCAACGACCATCGCGCCCCGTCGGTCGGCGTACCCATGCCGGGCGTGGAGGCTCGCCTGGGTGAGGATGGAGAGCTGTTGATCCGCGGCGGCAATGTGATGGTCGGTTACTACCGCGACCCGGAGAAGACGGCTGAGGCGATCGACTCCGACGGTTGGGTTCACAGCGGCGACATCGCGCAGCTGGGGCCGGATGGTCACTACAGGATCGTCGACAGGAAGAAGGAGCTGATCATCACCTCGTCAGGCAAGAACATCTCGCCTGCGAACCTCGAGGCGGTGGCCAAGTCGAGCCCGATCATCGGGCAGGCGGTCGCGATCGGCGACGGTCATAGCTTCATCACCGTGCTCGTCGTGCTGGATCCACAGGTGGCACCGATGTGGGCGAAGGGGCGCGGGATCGAGTCATCGTCGATGGCCGAGCTCGTCGAGCATCCTTCCACGATCGCGGAGGTCCGCCGCGCGCTGACGGTGGCCAACACGCACCTGTCGCGCATCGAGCAATTCAAGAGGTTCACCATCCTCCCGACCGAATGGTCGCCCGAGTCGGAGGAGCTGACCCCGACGATGAAGTTGAAACGGCGCGTGATCCACACCAAGTACAAGGACCAGGTCGACGCCATGTACGCCGAGCCGCCAGGGGGCCATTCCGTTGATCCTGAGCACAACGGGAGTGCCGCTTCGGGCTAGGCTCGCGCCTTCTTCGCGGTTCGCATGGCTGAGGGTTTCGCCGACAGGACGGCTTCGGTGAAGAGCCTCGTCGCGATCCGGCTCCTGGGCTCGCCCGATTTGTTGGCGAGCGTGACCAAACGCTCGACGACGCGCGGCTCGACGCTGAGCCTGTACAGCTGCTTGACGACTGGCGTCTTGTTTCTCATTTCATAATCTTCAGCACCCACGAATCCGGCGGCAACCGTGGTTGTCAAGGCGCGCTTGGCCTGACAGAATTGCCGCGCATTGGAGGGGGACGCGCGGTGGCACCTTGGCCGCACCCTGGCCGCGGGACAGGTGGCGGAGTTCAAGGTCTGGGCGGAGCTGGTCCGTCAGTCGTTGGGCGGTCTGCACATCTTTCTGCCAGTACGGGACCTGGGAATCGACGGCGTGGTGCACCGGCTGGGAGACGGCACCTACTTCGCGGTCCAGGTGAAGGGCCGGACGGAGCTCACCGCCGCGGGACAGGTGCATATCACGGTGACTGCGAGCAGCTTTGGCGACGATGATGCGTTTCTCGTCGGCGTGCTGGCTCAGGATGAGCAGCTCGGTTCGATGG
>JBDUAO010000126.1:0-7672 GCA_040004595.1 Candidatus Dormiibacterota bacterium
GCGCCTCAGGCGCCGGCACCACCGGCGCCCCCGCCGCCACCGCCACCCCCGCCACCACCACCCGCTGCCGCTGCCGCGCCACCGCCGCCCGCGCCAACCTGGGGCTCGCCCCCGGTTGAAGCAGCTCCACCCGCTGGTGCCGTCGCGCCCGCTCCCTCGTGGGACGCCGCGCCGCCGGCCGCACCGGCACCGAGCCCGGCCTCGACCGACTGGGGTGTCGCTGCAGCCAGCGCACCGCCAGAGGCGCCACCCGCGCCGTCGTGGAACGAGCCGGCCGCGGCCTCGTCCTGGGACGCACCCAAGACGCAGGAGCCGGCCGCTCCCGCAGCCCCTTCTTGGGGTGCGCCTTCGAGCGCCCCCGAGGCTCCTCCGGCAGCCGCCTGGGCACCGCCGAGCGCACCGGAGGCTCCGCCGGCAGCCGCATGGGCGCCACCTGTTGTCCCGGCGGCTGCACCACCGTCCTCCGCCACCTCGAAGGAGATGGCTGCTCCGGCCGAGTCGCACCCACCTGTGCCGCCGCCCTGGCAGCCGCCGGCAGCTCCGCCACACGTAGAGCAGGTGCCGTCGATCGCCGCCACCATCCCCGCGGGTATGGGGGCCGGCGCCGACTCCCCCCACGAATCGACCACCTTGATGCCCGCGTGGCAGCCTCCACCGCCAACGCCGCCGGCGATCCCGGAAACCGCGGTCATGGGCGGCCCGACCCAGCCGATGATCCGCGCGACGCCAGGTGGCGGGCCCCAGGCGGAGCTGACGATCGAGTCAGGTCCCGACGCCGGGCACACCTATCGCGCCACCGAGAACGCGCTGCGCCTGGGCCGCTCGCCCGACAACGACCTCATCCTCCGCGACCCGGCGACCAGCGGGCACCATGCCCGCGTGGAGCGGCGCGGCGAGCAGTTCTGGATCGTTGACCTGGGAAGCACCAACGGCACTCTCGTCAACGGCGAGCCGACCCAGGAGAAGGAGCTCAAGCACGACGACCGCATCACGATTGGTCAGAACGCGGTTCATTTCGCGCTTCTCGGTTCGTAACCCTTGCGTTTGCGGGTCGCCTGGGCGACTGATCCCGGCCTCGAACGCGAGGAGAACGAGGACGCGGTAGTCGTCTGGCGGAACAAGGCGGGGCTCGACACCCTCCTGGTCGTATGCGACGGGATGGGCGGCCACGCTGCGGGTCAGACAGCGAGCTCGATCGCATCGAAGACGATCACGCGTGTACTCGCTGAGGATGGCGACGAGGGGCCAGACCTCGATCGCTTGAAGCGCGCATGCAAGCAGGCCAACACGGCAGTGTTCGAGGCGTCTGAGGAGAATCCCGAGTGGAAGGGGATGGGGAGCACGGTCGTCGTCGCCGCGATTCGCGGAGGTGAGGTCGGCGTCCTCAACGTCGGCGACAGCCCCGCTTATCTGTTTCGCAATGGGAGCCCGCAGCTCATCTCACAAGACCATTCGTGGCCGGCCGAGCAGGTACGTCTCGGAGTCATCAAGCCGGAGGAGGCGGTCGACCACCCCCTTAAGCACCGCCTGACTCGAGCGGTGGGAGTCTGGGAATCGATTCAGTCATTCACTGATCGCATCGAGATCCACGAGGGCGACACCATCGTGCTCTGCAGCGACGGGGTCGAGAGCGCCGGCGTGAGCGTCGACGAGATGGGCAAGCTGCTCCTCCGAGACGGCGATCTGGACTCAGGTGCAAAGCGCGTGATCGAGCGATGCCGCGAGCTGGGCGCGCCGGACAACGTGACGCTGGCCGTGGCGCGGGTCGAGGTCGACGTCACCAGGACCGCAACGCTGCCGAGAATCAAGGTCTAGTTAAGCCGGCAGCTGGTAGGCGCGCACCAGCAGCTCCGCGACATGCTCGACGCGCATGTTCGATCCGCGCGAGCGGATCCCGCTCGACAGCTGCATCTGACACCCGGGGTTGGCCGTGACCACCACCTCGGCCCGGGTGCTCAGCACATCGTCGGTCTTCTCGCGCAGGATGCTCGAGGACATCGAGGGCTCCAGCGTGCTGTACAGCCCTGCAGCGCCGCAGCAGATTTCAGGGTGTCTCATCTCCACGAACTCGATGCCGGGTAGCGCGCGGATCAGGTCGCGCGGCTGCTTGCGGATGCGCTGAGCGTGTGCGAGATGGCAGGCGTCCTGGTACGTGACCCGCACCTTCACCTCGCGCTCAGCGGGCGGCAGACCCACCTCCGCCAGCCATTCGGTGAGGTCTTTGACGCGCCCTTTGAGCTCGGGATAGAAATCTTTGAGATGAGAGCCGCAGCCGGCAGAATCCACGATCAACGCATCGAACTGGCCCTGGCCGTAGATCCGCATGTTCGCGTCTCGAAGGTGTTCGGCGCCCTTGAGGTCGCCGTTGTGCGCAAGCAGCGCACCGCAGCAGCGTTCGCCCTTCGGAAACCAAACCTCGCAGCCGGCAAGCTGAAGCAACCGGACAGCAGCGTCGTGTGATTGCGGGTACATGATCGGCATCACACATCCGACGAGAAACGCGACCCGGTAGCGTCGCGGGCCGATCGCCGGCGCAAGGCCTGTGCGCGGGGCGCGAAACGGCGCCTCCAGCGGAGGCAGCTGGCGTCCGGAGCGCGCGACATTCGTCAATCCGATGGCCTGGGCGGCTCGGGTAATCGACCCAACTGCTCGCAGTCGCGCCGGATGAGCGACCACCTGCCGCAGCGCTGTTCGAGCGAGCCAGCGTTTCGACGTCGGCCGTCGAATGCGCTCCACCTCTGCGCGGCCCGCTTCGATGATGCGTCCGTAGGGGACTCCTGAAGGACACACGGCCTCGCAGGTTCTGCAACCAAGACAGAGATCGATGTGGCGCGCCTGTTCCTCGGTGAAGGGCAGGGTTCCGCGTTTCCATTCGGTCATGAGCTGGATGCGTCCGCGCGGCGACTCGGTCTCGAGACCGGTCGCGCGAAACGTCGGGCAGGCGTCGAGGCACAGGCCGCAGTGCACGCAGGTCGCAAGGTCGTCGTCCTTGAGAAGGTCGAACGTCATCAGACCACGAACCTGCCTGGGTTCAAAGTTCGTCCAGGGTCGAATGCGTTCTTGAGCCGCTTCATGAGCTCGAGGGTTGGCGGCCGGCTGCCCCAGGCGCCGATTTGGCGTCGCAGCTCTTCAGGTCCGGCCATCAGGACGAGCGACCCGCCGACCGACTCCGCGCCGGCGCGAGCATCGCGCACGGTCTCGGCGCCGCTCGAGATCGCCCAGTGCACGATGCCGACACCGGGCGACGCCCACCACTCGGCGCCTGCCGGCAGGGATTGGAGGGTCCCGTGCAACTTGTGCCGCGGGACTCCGATGCGCGCCCACCTCGCCGGGCCGCGCCGCGAGTGTTCATCCCAAACGGATCCGTCCGCCCGGTTCCATGCCAGCTCGCCGACCATCCGCTCGACGGCATCCTTGCTGCCAAGAAACCGCGCCATCAGCCGGCCGTTGGACAGGAGCTCCAGCGCTGCCGGGGGCAGGGGAAGCGCGTGCGCCTTCTCGCTTGCAGCCCAGGCCTCGTCGAGTGACCCGGATGCCATCTCTACCGTCACGTCGTGCAGGGCTTTCGGAAACACTTTGAACGAGGCAGCGACGATGACGCCCAGAGATCCCATTGCACCGAGGTGCAGCTTCATCATGTCGTAGCCGCTGACATTCTTGACCACGCGGCCGCCCGCGCTGGCCAGCCGCCCATCGGGCAGGGCCACGCGGATGCCGATGAGGAAGTCGCGTGGCGAGCCGAAGCGCTGGCGGAGCGGCCCCGTCCACCCGGTTGCAAGGAGCCCTCCGATCGTGTGGCCGGGAGAGTTGAAAGGATCCAGGGGAAGGAACTGCCCCTGCTTTCGCAGCGCGGACTGCAGCGATTCGATGGTGATCCCCGCCTCCACGCTGACCACCATGTCGCCCGGAGTGTGCTCGAGCACGCGATCCAGACGGCTCATGTGCAGCTCGACGTCACAGCGCTCCGGCGGATCGCCCATCTCGCCAGCCCTGCCGCCGCCGATGGGACAGACGGCGAGCCGGGCATCCGACGCATCGCTCAAGATGCGCGCCACCTCTTCGGCTGTCGCCGGCTTCTCAACCGCCGCGTTCACCACCACTGCGCCTCGCTGGCGAGGCCCGTGCGTCCGGGTAGTCGCGCCTGTCTGCGCCTTGAGTCCGGAAAGATCTTGCCCGGGTTCATGATGCCGTCGGCGTCGAACGCCTCCTTCACCTGATGCATAGCGTGGAGGTCATCCGGGCTGAAGACCCACGGCATGAATGCGCTCTTCTCGAGGCCGATGCCATGCTCGCCGGACAGCGCGCCGCCGAATTCGACGACGGCGCGGAGCATCTCCTCGCCGGCGCTCTCGACCTGGTGGAGGATCTCGCGATCGCGCAGGTCGAAGAGGATGTTGGGATGCAGGTTGCCGTCGCCGGCGTGGAACACGTTCGCGACCGGCAACTTGTAGTGCACGCCGATCTCGCCGACGGCCGAGAGGATTTGCGGAAGCTTGGTGCGCGGCACGACGCCGTCATGAAGGTAATAGTTGGGTTTGATCCGCCCAAGGGCGCCGATGGCGCCCTTGCGGCCGGCCCACAGCAGATCCCGCTCGACTGAGGTTTTGGCTTCGCGCAGCGCATAGCCCTGGTTCGCGGTGAGCTGGTCGCGGACAGCTGCCATCAGCTCGCGGGTTGACTCGGCGATTCCGTCAACCTCGACCAGGAGGACCGCCCCTGCGTCGGTCGGGTAGCCGGCGTGATAGTGCGCCTCGACGGCCCCGACGGTGACCTGGTCCATCATCTCGATGGCTGCCGGAACGATTCCGTGCCCGATGATCGCGGAAACCGCCTGGCTTGCAGCCTCGATCGTCGGGAATGCCGCCAGCAGAGTGGCGACGGTCGGCGGCACGCGCAGGAGGCGCACCTTGATCTTGGTGATGGCGCACAGGGTTCCCTCGGAACCGACGAGCACGCCGCACAGATCGAGCCCGATGCGGTCTGGCGCGTCACCGCTGACCCAGTGAACGCTGCCATCGGCAAGCACCACCTCCATGCCGAGCACGTGGTTGGTCGTTACGCCGTAGTAGAGGCAGTGCGGGCCGCCTGAGTTCTCGGCCGCGTTGCCGCCGATCGTGCACGCTTTCTGGCTCGAGGGATCGGGCGCGTAGAACAATCCATGCGCCGCGGCTGCGAGCGAAAGCTCCTGGTTGACAACGCCCGGTTCGACGAGGGCGGTTTGACCCACCGGGTCGATCTCGAGGATGTGGCGCATCCGGGTCATCTGCAGGGCGAGGCCTCCGCGGATGGTGACCGCGCCACCTGACAGACCGGTTCCGGCCCCACGCGGCACCACAGGGATGCGGTGCTGCGCTGCGAGCTTGATCACCGCCGCGACCTCGTCGCTCGTAGCGGGGAGAACCACCGCGTCCGGAGTGGCGCCCTCGATCGACGCGTCGCGCTCAAAGATGCGCAGGTCGTGAGCGCTGTCGATCACCTGCTCGCGACCGACGATCTTTCGCAGCTGCGCCAGAACCGGTGGGTGCAGTGGCATCAGGCGAGCGGAGCCTCCCGCTCGGGGTTGCGCTCAAATGCCTCGAAACGGCGCGTCATGGCTCCGGGCAAGCCAGGAGCCTCGACCGCCTCGGCGCCGACCACCAGCGACCGAAGCCACCTGGCGCATTCGTCGTCGCTGGGCATGCGATCGGAGCGCTCGAAGATCGCCTCCTGGATGCGGCTGTGGGGCGATACCTGGATCGTGTACCAGACCGACAGCCCGTCATCGGTGACCAGATGGTGCGTCTCGTCGACACGCCGATTGACGGGTAGCTTCATCGGCTTGGCCTCAGCAGTTGCCCGCAACCGAGCAGCGTCGGACTCGATCGTCACCTGGTCCAGCTTAAACTCGAATCGATGAATGGCCGAGAGAGGGTAGAGGCGGCGATCGAGCTGGGTGCCGCCGACAGGACTCCGGTGGGCGCCTGGGGGCACACGTACAAGGAGGAGTGGTCGCCTGATGAGCTGGCGCGCGTGACGGTCGAGCGCGCCCGCAAATTTGGCTGGGACTTCGTCAAGTTCCAACCGCGGGCCACCTGCTTTGCCGAAGCGTTCGGGTCGGTGTACAAGCCGGCCGGGCATCGCCTCAAGGGGCCGGTGCCCGTGAGTTTCGCCGTGCCGGACATTGATGCCTGGCGGACCCTTTCGGCGACCAACCCCAAAGCGTTGAACGATCAGGTCGAGTCGATCGGCATCGTTGCGCGAGAGCTTGGCCCCGGCGTGCCCGTGTTACAGACCGTTTTCAGCCCGATCACGGTTGCGAGCTACCTGGTCGGCAAGTCGAAGTCGCGCGTGGTGCGCGAGCTGCGCAAGAACCCCGAGGTGGTGCAGCCGGCGCTGGAGCGGATCGCCGAGGTGCTCGTCGATTTCTCGAAGCGCTCGGTAAAGGCGGGGGCTGCCGGAATCTTTTATGCGATCTCAGGCTTCGCCAGCAAGGATGCGATGCCCGAGCGCCTGTACCGAGAGCTCGTCCTCCCGCTGGACGTGAGATTTCTGGAGCAGCTGCCGCCCGGGGCCTGGTTCAATGCGGTGCATCTGTGCGGATCGAACCTGCAGTTCGGGCTGTCTCGCGACATTCCCGTCCAGGTGGTCAGCTGGTCGGTCCACAACCAGGGAAACCCCACGCTGGCCGAGGGACGCACGATCAGCGGCAGGGCGGTGATGGGGGGCATGGGGCAGCGTGGCACCCTGATCTACGGGCCGCCGGCGGAGGTCGAGGCTGAGGCGCGCGCCGCCATCGCGGAGGTGGGCGGTCGAGGGTTGCTGCTGGCGCCGGGCTGCTCCGTGCCGCCGCGCGCGAGGGATGCCAACCTCGCGGCGATGGCGTCTGCGGTAGCTGCTTGACCCGAGCCGTCGCGGGGCTCGCGGAGGTCGTGCTGTGGGTGCACGACATGGATATGGCGCTCCACTTCTATCGAGACCTGTTCGGGCTCGAGGTGATTTCGCCGCTCGAGATTCCGAACAAATTCCTGAAGGCGGGCGAAGGTGCGGATGGGGTGCCCGAGATGATCGTGCTGGTGCCGCACCCGGACCGCGCGATGGAATTTCCGCGCGAGAAGGCCAAGCGGACGCTGCATCACCTGGCGTTTCGCGTCGGGGCAGCGGAGTACGACAGCCTGCAGGAACGATTGGTCGCGTCAGGCGTCGAGGTGCGGTCGGGCATCCATCCGGTGCTCAAAGGGGTGCGAACTTTCTACTCTGACGATCCCGACGGGAATGAATGCGAATGCATCGCTCCAGATTCGTCAGCCCAAAGGGAAGGTAGGTGAAGCGGCCATACTCGTGATGCTTGCCGGCCTTCCCAAACCGGCATCACCTCAATCAGGAGACAACCAATGCCAACTTTGCGTATTGAACATTCCGTCCCCGATTTCAGCGGTTGGAAGAGAGCTTTCGACAGTGATCCAGCGGACCGCAAGGGGTCCGGGGTTCGTCGATATCAGGTCTCGCGCTCGGTCGAGGATCCGAACTTCGTGATGATCGACCTGGAGTTCGATAGCACCGCGGAGGCTGAAGGCTTGCTCGCGAAGATGCGCCGGATCTGGAGCAGCGGTGAAGGCCAGAGGGTCATGAGAAACCCACAGGCGCGGATTGTCGAGTCGGTCGAGGAGATCGAGCTCTAGCGGCCGGAGATCAG
>JBDUAO010000025.1:0-24927 GCA_040004595.1 Candidatus Dormiibacterota bacterium
AGCTGCGCACCCGCCACGCGGCGACCACGGCGAATGCAATCACGGTCGCGATCACCGCAGCCACGATGGTTGCAAGGTTGCCTCCAGCCAGCCAGACCACGCCAGCCACCATCGCCACCGTGACCAGGCTCAAGGAGACAACTTTGATCGAGCGCACCAATCGGCCGTCGGGAGGGTCGTTGTAAACGGTTTCGCCGCGGGCCAGCGCCTCGACCTCCATCATCGCGTAGCGGTTGTTGGGGTCGCCAGGCGTACCCAGGTACACGCTTAATGGTCCTCGGTCGGTATGGTGCCCTGGCGGACCGAGCGAAGCATGAGCCACGCCACGACCAGGAGGAGTGAACCGACCGTCGCAATCACGACGGCAATAATCGTTACAGGGGTACCGCCGAACGCCCAGACGACACCGGCAAGAGTCGCGACCAGGACCGCGCTCCACCACAAGCTTCTGAGCATCTGCATCCCGCGACCCTCAGGTGCGTCCTCGAAGGTCGTCTGGTCGGCACGGGCCTTCGCCTGGTCGGCACGGGCCTTCGCCTGCATGACAGCCTCAGTGCCTTCATGGTTAGCGTCCCAGCCATCCATCGCTGACTGCAGTCTAGAACGGGGTCAGCCTGGTGGAGGCGCCGGGAGTTGAACCCGGGTCCGAAGCAGTCTCCTACGGGATCTCTACGAGCGTGTCCAGGATTTTGGTTCTCGCTCGGCGGCTCCTCCTGACGGGATCCGCTTTTTGCCAGTCTCGGTGAGTGTCCCGCATCGAGGCCGAGACGCCCTCGATGCGGCAATCCGGTCTGTTTTAATGCCGTTCCCCAGTCCGCCGGATTGACCGGGGGCGACACCCGGGATCTAAGTCCCGGGACTCACGTCTCTACTGCTTACGCAGCGAGGGCGAAAGTGTTGTTCTTGTTGGCATTTGTAAAAATGCTTGCGCTGTAACGCACGCGCTCTCGGCTCGCAATCCCGAAGCTCAACTGCCCCGTCGAGACCGGACGCCCCCACGAAGCTGAACTCGTTGCACCCCGAATTCTACCCGGCTGGTGCCAACCCCGCACCTGCGGCCTTCTGGTCTAATGGACCCACACCGAAATGGCAGTCGGGCAGAAGCTGGAACACCTGGAGCCGGACCTCGAGAGGGTCGCGAAAGCGAACCTCAGGGAGCTCGGCGACATCCGCATCGATGACGTCCTCGCCTTCATCGACCGCGGCATCGAGAACATGCCCAGCTACATGGACCTCTACCGCCGTTGGGAGGCGCAGCAGTGGTCGGTCGGCGAAATCGACTTCACCCTCGACCGCGAGGACTGGCTGAAGGCGTCCGACCTCGACCGGAAGGCGACGCTGTGGTCGCACCGCCTCTTCTTCAATGGCGAGGAGCGCGTGACCGCGACCCTCGCTCCTTTCGTCTGGGCGGCGCCGACACCCGAGATCGAGATCTTCCTGTCGACGCAGATGGTCGACGAGGCCCGGCACACTGTCTTCTTCGACAGGTGGTGGCGCGAGGTGGTGGGTACCGAAACGAAGAACCTGACGGACCTGCTCGCGGAGATCCGGCCCGACACCAACGAGGGCTATAACACCCTTTTCTACGATCGCCTGCCTTCGACCGCGCAGCGCATGGCGAGCAACCCGAAGGACTTTGACGCGTTTGTGGAGGGCGTCACGATCTACCACATCATCGTCGAGGCAACGATCGCGCTGACCGGCCAGCGCTTCGAGCTCGAGTCGATGCGAGAGCTGGGCACCACCGACCGAGGCTTCTACCGCGGCTTCACCGCTGTCGCGCGAGACGAGTCGCGCCACGTGAGCTTCGGCATCAAGGTCCTGCAGGAGGCCGTGCGCGAGGATCCTGAGCGCTTCGCACCGCTGATCCAGAGAACCCTCGTGGAGTGCCTTCCGTTGGTCGCGGGCACATTGGATCCGCCGGACCCCGCCTACATCACCGGGTTTGGCCACACAGAGAGCGAGATCCTTCAGTTCGCAATGGACTCGCTCAACAAACGATTACGGGCGATCGGCATCAACCTGGCGGCCTGATTTCTCGCTTGATGCGAATCGAGCGCCTTGGCCCGGGCGATGAAGAGAAGGTCGCCGCTGCCGAAGAATTGTTCGACGGGCCTGTGAAAGGTGACGCGGCTCACCACTTCCTGAACAGTCCGGACCACCACCTGCTGATCGCCTACGCCGATGGCGAGCCGGCAGGCTTCGTTTCCGGTGTGGAGATGACCCACCCGGACAAGGGGACCGAGATGTTCCTGTACGAGCTCGGCGTCGCCGAGTCCCATCGGCGCCAGGGAGTGGCCACCGTACTGGTGGCAGCGCTCAAAGATCTGGCGCGTGAGAAGGGTTGCTATGGCATGTGGGTGCTTTGCGACGACGACAACGAGGCCGCTGTCAAGACTTACCGCAAGGTCGGCGGCAGCGCTTCCAGGCCAACTCTGTTCGACTGGACATTCGACAGGTGAGCTAGCCCCTAGTTCTCATCGCGCGCGCAATGTCACGCTTCGCATCGCGTTCGGCGATCGCCTCGCGCTTGTCGTACTGCTTCTTGCCTCGCGCCAGCCCCACCTCGACCTTGGCGTGATTGCGCGAGAAGTACACCCTCAGCGGTATCAGCGTGTAACCCTTCTGCCTCACCTTTCCGATCAAGCTCGCGATCTCCTTGCGATGCATGAGCAGCTTGCGCGGCCGCATCGGTTCGTGGTTCATCAGGTTGGCCTGCGCATACGGAGATATGTGAACGTTTTCGAGCCACGCCTCGTTGCCGTCGATGCGCACGAACCCATCGCGCAAATTCGTCCGCCCGTTGCGCACCGACTTGACCTCCGTGCCGGTGAGCATGATCCCGGCCTCGAGCTTGTCGTCGATGAAGTAGTCGTGGTACGCGCGGCGGTTAACCGCAACATCGCGCACCTTCTCCTCAGTCATCTTTCAACACCTGCTTCGCAGGAACCGGCTTCTTGCCTGGCAGCTGCACGACATCAGGGACGTAACGGTCGCCTTCGACGTGCCCGCTCAAGATTTTCAGCGGCCCCGACTTCATGGGCATTGTTACCCCTGGCCAGGGCTGTAGGCCCCTGACGTGTCGATCGATCTCGGCGGCTTCCATGTTCCAATCCAGCTGGCCGTCCTCTCGGCGCAGTCGCCCTGCCAGGGTGGCTCGGTCGTGGTCCTGCTCAAGCGGCGTGATGTGGTCCAGCCGCGCCAAAGTCTCGACCAGCAGCTCGGCGCCCATGAAGGCCAGCCGGCGGGTCAGGGTCGCCGCATCCTCCCCTTCGCCGATCGCCGTCGTGCCCACCGCCAGGATCGGGCCGTGGTCGAGCTTCTCGTCCATCCGCATGATGGTGACGCCTGTCTCACGGTCGCCGGCGAGAATTGCATGGGCCACGGGCGCCGCGCCTCGATGTCGCGGCAGGAGCGACGCATGAACGTTGACTGCGCCAAGCCTTGGGATTGCCAGCACCGTGGCTGGTATGATCTGCCCGTAAGCGACCACGACCAGGAGGTCGGGCGCCAGGCGGCGAAGCTGTTCAACCACCCCGGGCGCCTTGATCTGCTCGGGCTGGACGACCTCGAAACCCAAAGCATCCGCGGCCAGCTTCACATGCGGAGGCGCCAGTTTCATGCGATTGCCCGGCCGCGTCGGCTGGGTGATCACGAGCTGGATCTCGTGGCCGGCGTGATGCAGCGATTCAAGCGATGGCACGGCGAACTCGGCCGTGCCGGCGAAGACGATTTTCAGGAAGGCGCCTAACCTGCCGCGGCTGCGACGGCTTCCTGTTGTTCCTCGGCCACCAGGTCCTCGACCCTTCGCAGGGTGTCGAGGCTGGTCAAGCGGTCGACGAAAAGGACGCCGTCGAGGTGGTCGAGCTCGTGTTGAAAGGCGCGCGAGGTGAACCCGGTGGACTTGATTCGCACTTCCTTGCCGTGCCGGTTGCGCCCCTTGACGACAACCGTCTCGTGGCGCGCGACCTCGCCCACCCAGCCCGGATAGCTCAAGCAGCCTTCGTATCCGACCTGCACGCCATCGTGCTTCACGATCTCGGGATTGACCAGGCCCCAGATCTGGTTGTCATCACCCTTGACAACGCACACGCGAAGGCCGACGCCGATCTGATTGGCCGCCAACCCCGCCCCGGGCGCGTCAAGCATCGTCTCGGACAGGTCGTCGATAAGGCGCTGGATCGAGGTG
Source organism: Candidatus Dormiibacterota bacterium (assembly GCA_040004595.1). Classification (GTDB taxonomy): domain Bacteria; phylum Chloroflexota; class Dormibacteria; order Dormibacterales; family Dormibacteraceae; genus Palsa-872. The sequence continues at coordinate 4,190 of JBDUAO010000025.1, forward strand.
TCCACGCGCGGCACCTTCTTCGCCTTCTGGCGAAGCGCCGGGTGCTCGAAGCTGAGAATCGGCCGGATCACGAGATCGATTTTACCCAGGGCGCCCGTGAGCTAAGCCAGCCAACGCGAATTAAGCATCACGTCCCGGCCTTCCAGCTCGTCGTATCCGCGGTAAGCCTGAATGCGGCTCGGGCGGAGGCGAAAGAATGCCCAGCCATTTCCCACCTGGCGCGGATCCCAGCCCAACGCTTTAGCAAATCCATCCGCCACATCAGTCGCTTCGACGGCCGATTGGCTCTCGACCACCCGCGCGTCGATCATGAGGGCGTCGGCCGGTGTCCCGCCGGCCAGCCTGACCTTCTGACCCAGCGCAAGGTTCTTCGCGGTGCGGCTCGTCGCCACAGTCGCCATCACCAGGTCGGTGCCATCCCACCAGGCCGAAACCGCAATGAGATGAGGACGGCCCGACGAATCCGCGGTGGCGAGCCACAGATCGTTCTGTCCCTCGAGTGAAGCCAAGACATCGACCTTGCGCGCATGGACGGTTCGGATCTCAGCCACCACCCCTCATTTTCGTCAAGTCGACGGATCCACGTCGTAGCTCCATCCCTTGCCGCGGGGAGCCAGGTGGCGGGCCCTTTCCAACGCATCCCCCTTCAATGTGACCTGCCACCTGTACTCCCCCCGCAGGCGGTGGATGAAGGCCGGCGCCGGACCCATCACCCGAATGCCCTCGATTCCCTCGCCCAACAACCCGCTCGCCAGCGCATCGGCCGCTTCGCGTGCCGATGCAGCCGCGTGGATGTCGTCAGCGTCGGTGCGTGTCAGCACCGCCAGCTCCGCAAAAGGCGGGAACACAAACGCCTTTCGTGACGGCAGCTCGGCTTCGTAGAAGCCCTCGTAGTCGCCGCTAGCCGCGCAGCGAAGGCTGTAGTGCTCCGGGTTGCTCGTCTGCACGATCACCCGCGACGCGCGCCCGCCCCGGCCCGCTCGCCCCGCTACCTGCACCACCAGCGCGAACGTGTGCTCCGCCGAGCGGTAGTCAGGGAAATGGAGGGGTAGGTCCGCGTCGACCACGCCCACGCATGTGACCGCCGGGAGGTCCAGGCCGCGCGTCACGAGCTGCGTACCCACCAGGATGTCGGCCCGCCGCTCGCTGAACGTCTCCCAGATGTCGAAGTAGGAATCGGGCCCACGCGCCGCGTCGCTGTCCAACCTCAACACGCGGGCTCGCGGCCACAGCTTCTTGACAATGGTTTCGAGGCGCTGCGTGCCCATCCCCATGCCGCGGATGTTGCGGCTTCCGCAGTGGTCGCATACCGACGGCATCTGCCGCGCGTAGCCGCAGTAATGGCAGACCAGGCCGTCGATCTCCGCATGCTGCACAAGGGCTACCGAGCAGCCGAGGCACTGTACCGACTTGCCGCAGTCGCGGCACAGCACGAACGTGCTCATACCGCGACGGTTCAGATAAAGGATCACCTGCTCCTCGTTTTGCAGCGTCCGCTCGACGGCCTCGACCAGGCGCCCCGACAGGGGCTGGCGGTTGCCCGTCGCGGCCTCGTCACGCATATCCACCAGCTCTACCTCTGCGTCCTGGCCGCGAACGCGGTGCGTCAGCCTGGCGAGGGCCAGCACACCCCGCGTCGCCTCGTGGTACGTGACCACGCTAGGCGTGGCGGAACCGGCGATCAGGCGTGCTCCTGTGACGGTCGCGAGGCGCCGCGCCACCCATCCCGCCTCATAGCGAGGGGTGCGGTCCTGCTTGTATGACGCCGTGCCTTCCTCGTCGAGGCAGATCAGGCCCAACCTAGGGATAGGCGCGAACACAGCGGACCTGCTGCCCAGCACGACCTCAGCCTCGCCACGCCGCGTCCGCCACCACTGCTGGGCCCTCTCGAGCTCGGTGAGCTGGCTCTGCAAGATCGCGATCGGCGCCTTAAGCCGCGCGCGCACGCGCTCGACCAGCTGTGGCGTCAAAGAGAGGTCGGGCACCAGGAGCAGCACCCGAAGGCCTTGCGCCAATGCTTGCTCGGCGGCCGCCAGGTACACCTCCGTCTTCCCGCTGGCGATGACCCCATGCAGCAGGGTCAGCTGATTGGACCCGATGACCTCCAGCGCAGCTGCCTGCTCTGCTGTGAGATCCGCCGCCGCCGCCTCCGGGCCCGCCGCGCCGGCAAGCTCGAGCAGTCGGCTGTGCCTGCGCTGTCGGGTCGATGGGCCAGAGCCGCCGGAGCCTGCCTTCCGGACACGCGGGGGGAGCATCGCCCGGAGGCACTCGATCAGCGGGACCCAGTAGTGGTCGGCAACCAGGCGGGCGAGGGCAACCTGGTGCGGGAGGAGCAGCGGCTCGCTGCCGGCTGAGGCGATCGCCTTGGTCTCCACGCCGGGATCCTCGGTGCCCAGCGAGACGACGAAGCCGAAGGATGTGCGGCGGCCGAAAGGAACCGTGACGCGGTGGCCAGGCACCACGTCCATGCCATCCGGCACCTGGTCGCTGTAGGTCTCCCGATCGAGCGAGCGCCCAGCCTCGACTGCAACCTCGGCGTAAAGCAACTCTCTAGGGCTTAGGCAATCGCGGACCGACCAGGTCCAGGATGCGATCGGCCATCTCGCGCTTGGTCATCCGGGGTATCTCCTGCCGGGTGCCGTCGGCGAACTGGATCACGCCCTCGTTGTGATCGCTGCCGAAGCCAACGTCCTTTCGCGAGATGTCATTGGCCACAATCGCCTGAAGGCCCTTTTTCTTCATCTTCTCGAGCGCCCTGGCGTCGAGGTCCGACCCCTCGGCCGCGAAGCCGACCCGATACACGCCGGCGCCTCCCTTTTCACCACCGATCGTTGCGATCAGGTCAGGGATGGGCTCGAGGTCCAGGGTGAGGTGTACGGTCTCCGCGCGTCTTATCTTGTTGCCGGCGACTTTCGAGGGCCGGAAGTCGGCCACCGCCGCGGCCATCACGAGCAGGTCCGCGCCGTCGAGCTGGGTTCTGAGCTCCGCGAGCATCTCCGCTGCCGTTTCCACAGGGCGCACCTCGACGCCGTTGTGGGTTGGATGCGCCACGGTGGTCACCAGCACCACGCGCGCGCCCCGGTCCGCGGCCGCCGACGCGATTGCGAAGCCCATCTTGCCGCTGGAGTAGTTGCTGATGAATCGCACGGGATCGATCGGTTCTCGGGTGCCCCCTGCCGTGACCACCACGCGGCGTCCCGCAAGGTCGTAGCGAGCTCGGACGGCGGAGGCCATCGCGCCCAGCAGCTGGGCGGTGCCGGCCAGGCGGCCCGCGCCGACGTGCCCGCTGGCCAGGTGACCTGACTCAGGCTCGACCACGGTCATCCCGCGTTCGCGCAGGGTCGCGATGTTGTCCTGGACCGCCGGCTTGGCCCACATCGCATCGTTCATCGAAGGAGCCACGACGACTGGGCTCCGCGAAGCCAGCACCGTCGCGGCCACGATTTCGTCCGATTGGCCGGCGGCGATCTTGCCGATGACGTTCGCCGTCGCTGGGGCCAGGAGCACCACCTGCGCCCAGTCGCCCAGGGACACATGAGGCTCGGGGGCGCCGTCCGCAGCCCACAGTCCGGTCAGGACCGGGTTGCCGGTCACTCCGCGGAAGGACGGGGCGCCGACGAAGCGCGCGGCCGACCGTGTCATCGCGACCCGCACCGGGCTACCGGCCTGCGTGAGCGTCGAGGCCAGGTCGACCAGCTTGTACGCAGCGATGCCGCCCGCCACCAGCAGCGCGATGCGCAGCCCGCGAAGCTCTTTGGGGATCGGAGTGGGGTCTAGAGGCATCGCGAGACTAAGTCTGGCGCTCGCTCGCCCTCCGGACGATCTCGAGCACCTCCGCGACTGCGCGCTCGAGGTCGTCGTTGACGACGACGTGGTTGTACTCGACTGCGTGCTTCATCTCCGTCTCGGCGATCTTCAGGCGCTCGGCAATGTCCTCATCCGGAGCCCCGCCCTCGCGGAGCTGCTGGCGGCTGACGAGCTCCTCCTTCGAGGGCGGTGCGATGAAGATGAACAAGGCATCCGGCGCGCGCTTGCGCACCAGCGCTGCGCCCTGCACCTCGATCTTCAACAGGATGTCATGGCCCGCGCCGCGCGCCTCCTCGACCGCCGCCGTGGGCGTGCCGTAGTAGTTGCCGTTATAGGTCGCGTGCTCGAGGAAGAAACCCTGTGCGGTGAGCGCCTCGAACTTCTCGCGGCTGACGAAGAAATAGCTGACCCCATCCTTCTCTCCAGGGCGCGGCTTGCGGGTTGTGTAAGAGATCGAGTAGCGCAGCCTTGGGTCGAGGTCCCGCAGTCGCTCGATCAGCGTGTCCTTGCCCACGCCGGACGGTCCGGAGATCACGACCAGCAAACCCTGCTTACGACTCATCTCACGGAGGCCCAGAACGCATCGAAGTCAGCCGGGGGACGCGCCTCGAAGGTCATGTCGATCTGGGTGCGGGGATGACGAAGGCGCAACCGCCACGCATGAAGCATCTGGCGATCGGGGTCGCCAGGCCTCCTTCCCCCGTACTCGACATCGCCTGCGATCGGATGGCCCAGCGCGGAAAGATGAACGCGGATCTGATGAGTCCGGCCGGTGTCGAGGTCACAGCGCAGGAGTGTATGCCCGCGCCCTCTCTCGACCACCTCGTACCGAGTGCGCGCAAACCGCCCGCCGCTCACAATGGCCATGCGCTTGCGCTCCTTCGGATCACGGCCGATCGGTCCCTCGAGCTCTCCAGCGTCCTCTTTGACTCGGCCCCTGACGATCGCCATGTAGGTGCGGCTGAGCGTGCGATCCTTCAGCTGAGCGGAGAGCGCCCGATGGCTCACGTCGTTACGCGCGACGACGATCAGGCCTGACGTGCCCTTGTCCAGACGGTGCACGATGCCCGGCCTCGCCGAGCCTCCAACAACGGACCACGTGCCGCCACGACCGAGAAGCGCGTTGACCAGGGTTCCCGTGTAGTGACCCGGCGCGGGGTGCACGACCATGCCGGCCGGCTTGTCGATCACCGCGAGGTCCTCGTCTTCGTACACCACGTCCAGTGATATGGGCTCGGCGGAAGCCTCGATGGCGTACGCCTCGGGAATCTGGAACTCGACGACGTCGCCGGCGGCGATGCGGTCCGAAGGATCCGCGGTCCGGCCATTGACCAGCACCAGGTGACCCTTGATGAGGCGCGCGGCAGCCGACCGGCTCAGCTCGGGCTCCTGCTCAGCGAGGAAGCGGTCGAGTCGGGACGACGGCGCGGCCGCGGTCAGGCGGCGTCTGGCTTGCGTAGCACGTACCCGACGAGAAGAGCCACCACTCCAAGGCTGACGGCAGAGTCCGCGACGTTGAAGACCGGCCAGAAGTGGACGTTGACGAAATCGGTGACGGTCCCGAATACGAGCCGGTCGAAACCGTTGCCCACCGCCCCGCCAAGAATCAAGCCAAAGATCGCGTCAGCTCGCAGGTCGTTTGGATGCCGGGCCACGTAAACCACAATGCCAACCGAGACCACCACTGACGCAGCCAGAAAGATGGCAGCCGCCGCGGGGGCGAAGCCAAACGCCGCCCCTGAGTTGTGCACGTTGGTGATGCCGACGACATGGTCGATCACCGGCACCTCGGTGCCGAACGGAACGTTGGCGCTCACGAGGCTCTTCGTCACCCGGTCGAGGGCAAAAACACAGACCGCGATGACCCCGAAGAGAATGCGGCCGGTGGTCAAGCTCGCTCGAGGCCTATCCAGATCTGCTCTCCTTCCAGCATCTGCTGCTCGCCGTCGAAGCCCTCGGCCCGTCCGCGTTCGAGCGTCATTGACAGCGTCTCGTTCTTGACGTAATCACCGTGCTTCTGAATGGCGCGTTCGAGCATGCCATCCGCCTCGTATCGGGTGTGGATTCGATCTTCGACGTTGAAGCCGAGCTTCTTGCGCCGATCCTGGACCATTCGCACCACCTCACGCGCCAGGCCCTCGAGGCGGAGCTCTTCCGTGATCTCGGTGTCGAGCCCCACCTCGAAAGCTCCGAAGATCAGCTGCTTCACGTTCAGCTCCTCGCGCACGATCGCCGCAATCTCCTCGGGCAGCGGATCGCCCGGCACGGAGACGGAGGCCAGCGGCTGACGGACCTTGATGCGCACCGCGTCCCTCGCGGACAGGCCCTGCTCCACCACCTGTCGCGCCTTCGCCATGTTTGCCTCGACCTCAGGGTCCTGCGCGATTGACGGTTCGGGAAAGTCTGCGAGGTGCACCGACCGGCCTTCGGACAGGTTCCTGTACATCGCGTCGGCGATGAATGGCGCGAACGGCGCCATGAGCCGGCTGAGGCTGTTGAGAACCTCATAGAGGGTCTGATAGGCGGCCAGCTTGTCGCGGTCGGACTGCGACTTCCAGAAACGGCGCCTCGAGCGCCGGATGTACCAGTTCGACAGGTCGTCGACGAACCGCTGGATGCGGCGAGCGGGCTCGACGGCGTCGTAACGGTCGAGGCCGCCCGTGACCGCCGTGTTCAACCCACTGAGACGCGAGAGCAGCCAGCGGTCGAGCACGTGGCGCTCGCTCAGGGGAACCTGGGCTTGCGAGCTGTCGAAGTTGTCAAGTCGAGCGTAGGTGACGAAGAAGGAATAGCAATTCCACAGCGGGATGAAGAACTGCTGGACGGTCTCCCGAAGAACGGCGTCTCCGGTGCGGTAGTTCTCGCCCACCTGCGTCGAGGTGAAGAAGTACCAGCGCACTGCGTCCGAGCCGAAGTTGTCGAACAGGTAGTTCGGATCCAGGACGTTGCCGCGCGACTTCGACGCCTTCTTGCCCTTGGGGTCGACAACAAGGCCGAGGCAGATGACGTTGCGGTACGCGTTCTGCTTGAACAGCAGGGTGGAGATCGCCAGCAGCGAGTAGAACCAGCCTCGGGTCTGGTCCATCGCCTCCGAGATGAAGTCGGCGGGAAACGTCTCTTCGAACTCCTTCGCGTCGTGGCGCGGATAGCCGCGTTGCGCAAACGGCATGGAACCCGAGTCGTACCATGCGTCAAGCACCTCGGAGACGCGCTTCATCACGCCTCCGCACCCATCGCACTTCAACGTCACCGTGTCGATGTACGGCCGGTGCAGGTCCGCGTCGTCCTTAAGTCCGAGCTCGGCGGCTGAGCTGACACACCGCTGCTCGCCGCATTCATCACAGACCCAGAAGGGCAGCGGCGTGCCCCAGTAGCGCGAGCGCGAGATCGCCCAGTCAACGTTGTTTTCCAGCCAATCGCCCATCCGCCCGGTCTTGATGTGCGCAGGGACCCAGTTCGTCGCCGCGTTGTTGGCGATGAGCTCCGTCTTGCGCTCTGTCGTGCGGATGTACCACGAGTCGAGGGCGTAGTAGATGAGCGGCGTCTTGCACCGCCAGCACTCGGGATACGTGTGGAGGATCGTCTCGGCCTTGTAGAGAAGGCCGCGCGCCTTCAGATCGTCGAGGATGACGGGGTCCGCCTCCTTGACGTGCAGGCCGGCGAACGCTTCGACGTAGGGCAGGAACTTGCCATCGAGCCCGACCGTGTGGCGGAAGGGGATGCCCTTCTCCTGGCAGAGCTTGAGGTCGTCCACGCCGTACAGCGCCGAGGTGTGCACGACGCCAGTGCCTTCGTCGGTGGACACGAAGTCTGCGTCGACCACGTAGTGAGCGCGACCTTCGGTTGGGATCGAGTAAGGGAACAGCGGCTCGTAGTCCAGGCCGACGAGGTCGCCACCCTTCATGCGGTCGACCACCTGAGGCCGTTCGTTGAGAATCTCGATCCTGGCTTCCGCGAGGATCAGGAACTCGTCGCCATCCTTCACCTTTATGTAGTCGACGTCCGCGTCGACGGCCAGCGCGACGTTGCCGGGCAGTGTCCAGGGGGTGGTGGTCCAGGCGAGGATCGATGTGGTCGGGTCATTCTTCAGCTTGAACCGCACGAATACGCTCGGGTCGGGCACGTTGTCGCGGTAGCCCTGCGCCAGCTCGTGGCTCGACAGGGGCGTGGCGCAGCGCGAGCAGTAAGGCGCAACGCGAAAGCCCTTGTATATGAGGCCCTGCTTCCAGAGCTCGCTCAGCGACCACCACACGGACTGGATGTAGTCGGAGGTCAGCGTCCAGTAGGCCGCTTCGTAGTCCGCCCAGAAGGCCATCCGCTCGCTGAAGGTGACCCAGTCGGAGACGTACTCGTGCACGCTGTCCCGGCACAGCTGGTTGAAGCGCTCGATGCCGACCCCGTTCTCGATGTCGAACTTGCCCGAGATGCCGAGCTTCTTCTCCACCTCGATCTCGACCGGCAGGCCATGCGTGTCCCATCCGCCCTTGCGCTCCACGTAGAAGCCGCGCATCGTCTTGTAGCGCCCGAAGAGGTCTTTGAACGCGCGCGCGAGAATGTGGTGCGTCGCCGGCTTGCCGTTGGCGGTGGGCGGCCCTTCATAAAAGACAAACCGCGGGCGGCCCGACCTCAGCTCCACCGATTTCCGGAACGTGTCCTCTTGCTTCCAGGTCGTCATGAGCTCCTTCTCGAGCTCTGGGAAGCTGACCTTCTGATTCACGGGCTCAAACACGGGCGGCCTCTCCCATTCAGCTGATGAAGCCGAGAGCGTGGATCAAGAAGTAGCACGCGACGGTCACGACGAGTGGTGACAGGTCCATGCCTGAGACTGGGGGCAGCCACCGCCGAACTGGTGCGAGGACTGGTTCCGTGATCTGAACCGCAAGCCTGTAAACCTGGTGTCGCGGATACGGGCTGAACCACGTGAACGCCACGCGGACCAGGATGACGATGACGAAGGCCCACAAAAGCAGGGACAGCAGCGAAGCCATGACGACCATCGCCGTCAGCTGGGGCGAGGCCCGAAGAGCGCCTGTCCGAGTCGCAGCATGGTGCTGCCTTCTGCCACCGCCACCTCGAAATCGCCGCTCATGCCCATCGATAGTACCGGCAGGCTCCTGCCAAGTCGCTGCTCGGCGTCGTCGCGCGTGCGCCTCAGCTCCCTGAACGCGGGCGCGGGATCGCCGTGCGAGGGTCCCATGGCCATCAAGCCCCGCAGCTCGACCAGTCTCGCGATCTCACTGATCACCTCCTGGGCTCGGTCGGGGTCGGCGCCGTGCTTCTGCGGCTCGCGCGTGACGTTGACCTCCAGCAGAACGGCCTGCTTGGGCTCGACCTTTGCGATCTCGGTCGCGAGGCGGACCGAGTCCACCGAGTGGATGAGGGCGAAGCGCCCGGCCGCCTGGCGGACCTTGTTGGTCTGGAGGTGGCCGATCAGGTGCCACTCCGCGTCCGGAACCACTTCCATCTTCAGGATCGCCTCGTGGACGCGATTTTCGCCAAGCACGGTCATGCCCGCAGCCAACGCCGCCTTGCAGGTCTCAGGCCCGAAGCCCTTGGTGACGGCGACGATGACCAGATCGTCAGGGTTGCGAATTCGCGAGATCTTCTCGCGCACCAGCGCGAGGCGGTGCCTGACCTCATCGATCACCTCAGCGCGACTATTGCGCCGAATCGAGTGCCGTCCGGCTCACGGCGGTGCGATGGCAGGAACGGCGTTTCCTTGGTGCAGAGCCCCAGCACGTGCACTGCGTTGAGGCCGGCCTCTTCGAGCTGGGCTCCATTGGCGGCGGCGAGGTCGAGCAGGAACCGGTCGCCTTTTCCCGCCGTGACAAAACTGGGATCGAATTGCGACGCGACGTCGTTTCCGACCTCGTAGCAGGAGCCGCAGATCCCGGGGCCGATGCCCGCGCGGATGTCGGCGGGGTTCGACCCATACTCGTCGGTCATCTTTCGCACGGCAGCGGGTCCGACGCGCGCGAGGGTGCCGCGCCATCCCGCATGGGCCAGGGCGGCGCAGCGCCGTGTTGGATCCCACAGCACGATGGGATAACAGTCCGCGTAGGTCGCGAAGAGCGGCACGTCGCGACGGTCAGTCACCAGCGCGTCGACGCCCTGGACCACGCCTCGCGGCTCGTCGATCCGAGCGACGGAGGCGCCATGAACGGCACCGACGACAGTCAGGGCTTCCGAGTCGGTACCCACGGCGCGTGCGAAATCGCGGCGCGATGCGAGGACCGGCTCGGGGTCGGGCGCATGGCTCAGCCCGACGTTTCCGATCAGAAGCGTTGAGAAGCCGTGAAGCAGCCCCGACTCCGACTCGAGCTCGGGGATTTTCAGCAGGCGCGCGACAACAGCCATTTCGATTGAGCTTAGATCGCGGACTCGTGACCCGGTTAGACCGGGCGCCTCGAGCTGAGAACCTGTTCGATCTCGCGCTTGACCTGCTGCAGGTCCATGAACTCTCGATACACGGATGCGAACCGGATGTATGCGACCTCGTCGAGGTCACGCAGCCGGTCCATCACCATCTCACCGATCTCGCCGCTGGGAATCTCGACCCGACCTGACCGCCTCAGCTCCGCCTCGATGTCGTCAACTATCGCACGCAATCGCTCCGGTGAGATGTCGCGCTTTTCGGTCGCCTTCTTCAGGCCGGTGAAGAGCTTCTGGGGATCGAAGTCCTCGCGGCGGCCGTCCTTCTTGGTGACGTAGAAGGGCACCGCCTCGATGCGTTCGTACGTTGTGAAACGCTGGCCGCACTGCAGACATTCACGCCTTCGCCTGATCGCCTCTCCGACTTCCGAGTCGCGAGAGTCGACCACCTTCAGGTCATGGTGTCCGCAGTACGGGCAGCGCAATGTGTCCTACTATTCCTACATCCGGTTGCGGAGAAACGCCGGGATGTTGATGTCCCCCAACTCGTCGGTTGCGAACTCAGGTCGCTCGCGCTCAATCGCCCTGCGCTGCGTGTCGTGCCGCACCTCGGTCGAGGATTTGGCGCCGAAGCCCGTGGCGATAACCGTGATCTTGATCTCGCCCTGCATCGTGTCGTCGCGGACGACGCCGAAGATGATGTTCGCGCTGGGGTCGGCCGCCGCACGTACAATTTCGGCCGCCTTCTGCACCTCCTGAAGGGTGATGTCCTTGCCGGCGGTGATGTTGAAGAGGATTCCCTTCGCACCGTCGATCGACGTTTCGAGCAGCGGGCTCGATACGGCCTGCTTGGCGGCATCCTCAGCCCGGTTGTCGCCGGCGCCGTGTCCGATGCCCATCAGGGCCTCGCCCGCGTTTTCCATGATCGCCTTCACGTCCGCGAAGTCGAGGTTGATTACTCCGGGGTTGGTGACGAGGTCGGAGATGCCCTGCACGCCCTGGCGCAGAACGTCGTCGGCCATGCGAAAAGCCTCCTCCAGGGTCGTCTTCGAGTTGGCGACCTGGGCCAGCCTGTCGTTCGGGATGACGATGAGAGCGTCGACCTGGCTGCGAAGGGACTTGATGCCCTCCTCGGCGGTCTCGTTGCGCACGCGGCCTTCGAAGGCGAAGGGGCGCGTGACGACGCCGATGGTCAGGGCGCCGGATTCCTTGGCGAGCTGGGCGACGATCGCCGCCGAGCCCGTGCCGGTGCCGCCGCCCATGCCGGCGGTGATGAACACCATGTCAGAGTCCTGGACGACTGCGGACAGCTCTGTCCTGCTCTCGTCAGCCGCGTCTCGGCCGCGCGTCCAGTCGCCGCCGGCGCCGAGGCCTCGGGTGATCTTGTTCCCCATGTGGACCTTGACGTCGGCCTGGCAGCGCTCGAGTGCCTGCTTGTCGGTGTTGACGGCGATAAACTCGACCTTCAGCGCTTTCGAGATCATTCGGTTGACCGCGTTTCCGCCGCCGCCGCCGCAGCCCACGACCTTGATGCGGGCCCGCCCTTCGTGCAACAAACTTTCTTTCACAACGTCCTCCTGGTTTTCTTGTCCACGTGCTTTTGCTATCTCGAGCTCGAGCTGGTTTCGGGTCTCTTCTCTAGAAAAAATCTCGCAGCCACCTCACTGTTTTTTGGTATGTCAAGCCGATGGTCACCGGCTGTCGAGCGCTGGCGTAGCCGCGGGCGGGGGCACGCGATCCCCATTTGACGAGGCCGACGGCGACTGCGAACGAGGGTCCCTGGGCGCGGTCTGCGAGACCTGCTGTGCCCAGTGGTTGGCCGAGCCGCACCGAGGCGTCGAAGACTGCCTGAGCGGCGTCGGTGGTGCCCATCAGGCGCGAGCCGCCACCGGTCACGACGAAGCCCGCAGGCAGGAGGCCGTCGAAGCCGCTCTTGCGGACCTCTTCGCGGGCCATCTGGAAGATCTCTTGCATGCGGGGGCCGATGATCTCGGCGAGGAAGCGCCGGGGCAGGGCCTGAATGCGGTCGCCGCCGACCTGGCGGACCTCGACCTTTTCGCCGTGGTCGATCACATCAGGGAGCGTGTGGCCGTAGTTCAGCTTCAGGCTCTCCGCCTCGTCGAGGGTCGTGCGCAGGCCGATCGCGATGTCGCTGGTCACGTGGTTGCCGCCGACCGGCAGCACGGCGAGGTGGCGCGCGGTGCCCTCGTTGTAGACGACGACCGCGGTCGTGCCCGCGCCGATCTCCACGAGGCAGACGCCGAGGTCAATCTCTTGCGGGGTGAGGACACCCTCGCCTGCGGCGAGGCCGGCGCAGACGACGTCCTCGATGTCAAAGCCCGCGCCGTGGACGCACTTGATCACGTTCTGGACCGCCGTTTGGGCGCCGGTGATGATGTTGGTCTCCACCTCGAGGCGGTGGCCGGTCATTCCCACCGCGTCGCGCACGCCGTCCTGGCCGTCCACCGTATAGGCGCGGGGGATGACATGGATGACCTGGCGGTCGGAGGCCACGCTGATCGCGCGAGAGGCCTCGACGACGCGGTGCACGTCCTCCTCGCCGATCTCGTGGTCGGGGTGCGCGACCGCGACAACGCCCGTGGAGTTCTGCGAGGTGAGATGACCGCCCGCAAGGGAGACGACCACGGATTCGATGCGCTGGCCGGCCATGCGCTCGGCGGCGACGGCCGCGGCCTGGATGGCGGCGATGGTTTTTTCGAGGTTGATCACGACGCCCTTGCGGAGGCCGTCGGAGGGGGCCTCGCCCACGCCGATGATGTTCAGGGGGGCGCCGGGTTCGTCAGATTCGGCGATGACCACGGCGACGCGGCTCGTGCCGAGGTCCAGGCCGACGGTGCGCTTCCGCCGTGACAAAGGTGTTTGTGGTGCCTCCTGGGTGGAACGTGGGCTGGAACTGGGGGCGGGCTGGGTTGGATTATATCGGCTCCTGGGGCGTCTGCGGACTAGATTTTGTGGGTCGGGGGCTGGAAAGGGGCACGCCTAGTGGGTCGGGCCGCGTGGTCCCGGCTTGTGGATTCCGCACTTTTGGCGCCAATCGGGCCCTACCCAGCGCTGGATTGCGCACGTTTGGCGCCTGAAAAGCCGAACCTCGTGGTCTAGAGATAGTGCCGGCGGATCGCTCCCAGGTTGTTGAAGATCCGGACCCCGAACGCGACTATTGCAGCGATGGAGAGGTCGACACCCAGCTTGTCTCCAAAGTAGGTCAGGCCGCCCGCCAGAGTCATGTTGGTGATGAGGCCGCTGAAGAACACCCTCGGTTCGAATGTCCCTGCGATGTATGCCTTGAATGCTCCGAAAATCGAATCGAGCGCCGCCAGCAGGGCGACCGCCGTATATCGCGCGTATGTGATGGGGATCGTGACCGGCGACAGCAGCCCGATGAGGACTCCCAGGATCGCAAACACGACCGCGACGACGATTACTTGCATGTTGGTGCCGGTGAAGGTGAGGGCGATGGTCGAGGGGTCGCGCCGGGTGATGGAGATGGGCTCGCGGGATGCGTCGAGTGGAGTCCGACGGCGGGCTCAGTGGGGTTCATGACGTTTACGTACTCGAGGTCCGGGGAGTTGTAGTTGACGTTGCCTTTGCCCTGTATCGCTTTCAGCGCAGCCACCTTGTCGCGCAACGTAACGAACTCTTCAGGGGTCAGGACTCGGCCGAAGTAGACCTTCCAGCCACGCTTGGCGATGAGAGTCAGGTTGCCGCACGAGTCGAAGATGAATCCCGACACCTGCTGCCCCAACAGCGCCGGAAAGCCGCGCTGCATGTTGACGATTGCGGTCAGCAGCACCTGCTCGATCGGTTTCTGCCCGACCTTTGGATCGCCCCCGCTTGGACCCTGCACGTCGACCAGGCCGGCGGCAGAGGGCGCCGACGCAAGAATCACCGCCTGGTCGGACATCAGGAACAAGGGTGTGTTTGCGCCCGCGTGGTAGACCGCGACCGGCTGCCACTCGCTGATCTCGATCAGCACATTTCCCGGCAGCTGCGGTATGACCGTGGCCCCTTGCACCCAGGTCTGGTTGAGCAGCTTGGTCCGATCGGCTTCGGCATCGACCGACAGCACCGATGCGCCACCAGCCAGGCCCGCCACCCGCGCCACCTGCGCGCCGCTGAGGCGTTGCGCACCTGTGACCTCCACGGTCCGCACCGAGAGCGCCGGCCCGAACCACAGCCATCCAAGCAGAACAGAGAGCGCGACCGCGACCCCCATCGCCGCGGCACGACGCGACCAATGAACGTCCGGCTCGCGCAATGACTTCTCTGACCGCGTCCACAGCTGGCCCTTGAGTGGCTCGCTCGCCTCGAGGTCGCGACGCCACGCGGCGCGCGGCAGCAACGAGCTGCGCCTTCTGAACTTCATTCGGTGGGTCCCACCCGATTCGCCTGGCGCTGAATCGCGTGGTCGACGAGGCGCCGGCACAGCTGGTCGAACGCGATGCCCGCCGCACGCGCCGCGTCCGGCAGGAGCGACAGCTCCGTCAGGCCGGGCACTGTGTTGACCTCCAGGATCCACGGCGTGCTCTTCGCGTCGACGATGATGTCAACCCTCGCCATCCCCGCACATCCGAGAAGCACGAACGCCCGGCCCGCCGCGTCGGCCGACGTTGCCTGAGCACGCTCCTCAATCCGGGCGGGGATGATGTGGTGCGATTTGCCAGCCGTGTACTTCGCGTCGTAGTCATATGTCGGGTTGTCGCTCACGATCTCCAGCGTCGGCAGAACCTGCACCTCCGGAGTTGCCAGCACTCCGACCGTGATCTCCGTCCCGCTCACGAATCTCTGCACCAGGACGCGGCGGTCGTAGCGCGCTGCCAGTGCCAGTCCGCTGGCACATTCCTCCGCGTCTTTGGCGATCGTCAGCCCGATCGTCGAACCCTCCCGCACCGGCTTGACGACTATCGGCAGGCCGAACCGCGCGACGAGGCGCTCGACCACGTCTGCGCCGACGCCCTCCTTTATCTCCAGCTCCTCGAAGTCAGGGATGTGCAGTCCCGCGCCAGCCATCACCGAGTTCGATCGCGACTTGTCCATGCAGAGGGCCGATGCGAGGATCCCCGAGCCCGTGTACGGAATCCCGAGCAGCTCGAGCATCCCCTGCACCGCGCCGTCCTCACCGAGCCGCCCGTGCAGCGCGTTGAAGACGCATGCAAACCCGCCATCGCGAATCGTGTCCCACGTGGTTGCGTCGATGTCGACGCCGACGACCTCGTGCCCGAGTCGCCGCAGCGCGTCCTCGACCTGCGCGCCTGACTTGAGCGACACCTCACGCTCAGCCGACCGGCCGCCACGCAACACGGCCAGCTTCATCCCCACCGACCTACCATCTCGACCTCGGGCTCGAGCTCGGCGTTGAAACGCCGCTTGACTTCGGCTCGCGCGCGCTCGATCAGCTCCGCGACATCCGCGGCCGAGGCGCCGCCCTCGTTGACGATGAAGTTGCCGTGCAGCTCGGAGATGACCGCGGCGCCCTGGCGCAGGCCTTTCAGCCCCGCTGCCTGCACCAGCCGGCCGGCCGAGTCGCCCGGGGGGTTCTTGAAGACGCTGCCGCAGTTCTTCGTCTTGATGGGCTGGGTCTCGTTGCGCTCCCGCGTCAGCTTGGCCATCTGAGCCTTCGCCTCTTCCCCATCGCCCCGCTGCAGCTGGATTGTCGCTTCGACGACGAACCCGCCCTTCAGGTCGCCGTCCCGCAGGGCCGATGTGCGGTAGCCAAACTTGAGATCTGTCGGCGTCCATTTCTTCTCGCCTGATGCGGGCATGAAACCGCATGCCTCCACCAGGACCTGGCGAATCTCTTTGCCCCAGCAGCCCGCGTTCTGATACACAGCGCCGCCAACCGACCCGGGCACGCCGATGGCGAATTCGAAGCCGCGGAGGTTGGCGTCGGCGGCGATGCGGGCGAGCCGCATCATCTTGAGCCCGGCGGACGCTGTGATCCGTGTGCCGTCGACGTGATGTTCGCGCGTCACCACACGCGCCACGAGGCCTTCCATCCCTGCGTCCGCGATCAGAAGGTTGGTGCCGGCACCGAGCAGGAAGTACGGGACGCCTCGCTCGCGGCAGCCTTCCAGCACCTTCTCGATACCATCGGCGCGCCCGGGCTCGACGAAGAAATCCGCGGGGCCCCCGATGCCAAACGAGGTGCGCGAAGCCAGCGGCTCCTTCTCCCGCACACCAGGGAGGCTGCGCAGCCAGGCGAGGTTAGACGCGCTGCGCCAGCTCATCGCCCAGCTTGCGGATATCGCCCGCTCCCATCAACAACAGAATGTCGTCAGGTCCGACCAGGCCTTCCAGCTCATGGCGCGCGCCTTCGAAATCGCCCACATACGAACCGTTGGGCAGCAGATTGGCCAGATCGCTCGCTTGCACTCCCGTCGGATTGTCCTCGCCGGCCGCGTAGACGTCGAGCACCAGCACCTTGTCGGCGCCGGTGAATGCACGGGAGAAATCCTGCATCAGGGCCGCGAGGCGTGAGTACCGGTGCGGTTGGAACACCACAATCAACCGTCGGTGACGCAGCTCGCGTGCCGCCTGCAGCGTGGCCCTGACCTTGGTCGGATGGTGACCATAGTCGTCGTAAACCGCCGCACCCTGGAACACGCCGATGAACTCGAGCCGCCGGTGCGCGCCTGGAAACCTCTCCAGCGCTCCCGCCACCGCGGCGAAGCTCACGCCTGACTCGAGCGCCATGGCTGCGGCGCCCGTCGCGTTCTGCACGTTGTGGCGGCCCGGCTGGCGCAGGTTGATAAGGCCAAGCTCGCGGCCCTGGAAGTGGATGGGAAAAGGCCGGCCATGGCCGCAGCGATAATCGGCGCTCTCGTCGAATCCGTACGTGACGTGCCGTGCTTTTGATCTGAGCGACCGCGCCCGCTCGTCGTCGGCGCACAGCACCGCGAGACCGTCGGACGGGAGGCCCTCGACGAAGTCGGCGAAGAGGTTCTGCACCGCCTCCACATCTTTGAAATGGTCGATGTGGTCCAGCTCGATATTGGTGATGATCGCGCGCTTTGGATGGTGCAGAACGAGGCTCCCATCCGATTCGTCGACCTCGGCCACGAGCAACCGCGACCGACCCGCTCGCGAGCTCGACCCGTCGCCCACAAGTACTGTCGGGTCAAGTCCTGCTTCGGTGAGGATGTGCCCAACCATGTACGTCACGGTGGTCTTGCCGGCGCTGCCGGCGATGGCGATCGCGTCGCTCTCGGAGATGAGTTCGGCCAGCATCTCGGCACGTGTCAGGACCCTCACGCCCATCGCACGGGCCGCATCGAGCTCCGGCGACGACTTGATGGCGCCGCTGTAGACCAGCAGGTCCTGGAACAGCACGTGCTCGGGGTCGTGACCCAGCTCGACGCGGACGCCGGCGTCCTCCAACTCTGCGGTCGTGTTCGACGGCTTCAAGTCGCACCCGCTGACCTCGTGGCCGCGGGCCTGCAGGACGCGTGCCAGTGCGGAGACCCCTGCGCCGCCGATCCCCATGAGGTGAATCTTCATCCGCGAACCACCTCTCTTAGCACTGCCATCACCCTCTGGGCGGCATCCCGCCGGCCGGTCGCCGCCGACGCCTTGGCCATCGCTCGCAGGCGCTCCGGGGTGAGACCGTCCAGCGCGTCGATCAATGAGTCGGGGGTGAGCTGCATGTCGGGGATGCTGACGGCGGCGCGCGCATCCACCATCGCGGCCGCGTTTTCCTCCTGGTGCCCTCCGCCGAAAGTGCCCGGGATCAGGACCATGGGAAGGCCGACCGCCGTCACCTCGGCGATCGTGCCGACGCCCGCCCGGCTCACGACGAGATCAGCGGTGCTCATCAGCGATTGCATATCGTCGACGAAAGTCAGTCCGCGGTAGTGCACGTGCGAGTGATGCGCGACGCCGTCGGCTCCCTGGCGTCCGGCGACATGCACGACCTCCTCGAATCTGCGGCCCAGCTCGTCCAGCGCCGCCCACACCGTCTGATTGATGTTGCGCGCACCCTGGCTGCCCCCGGTTATCAGAAGTCGTCGAGCCGGAGCATCCGGCGTGCGTTGGACGAATCCCTCGCGCAGCGGGACGCCCGTGAGCACGACACGCTTCGCGCGGATCCGTTTCTCCGTGCCGGGCAGCGTCGTGCAAACGGCTGCGGCAGCTCCCGCAAACATGCGCGTGGCCAGCCCGGGACGGACGTCCTTCTCGTGCAGCACGTACGGGATGCCTCGCAACCGGGCCGCGGCGATGGCCGGCGCCATCACGTAGCCACCCACGCCGAGCACGACATCGGGTCGAAAAGCGTCGACGATGCGCAGGCCGGCGCGGAGAGCCATTGGGATGACCGCCGGCAGGGCGACGTTCTTCCACATCGCGTCCCGGTCGAAGCCGCGGACGGTGACGGTGGCCAGGTCGAAGCCGGCAGCCGGGACGAGGCGCTCCTCGGGCCCGCCGGCGCGCCCGACCAGCAGCAGCGCACCGTTCGGCTCCTCAGCGCGAAAGGCCCGGGCGACTGCGAGCGCGGGATAAAGGTGCCCGCCGGTCCCGCCGCCCGCTATCAAAAGGCGCATTTGTCCTCCGTTTGATTCCAGACTCTGCATTGGTACCGCGTCTCGCGATGCTCAGCAGCACCCCGACTGCCGCCAGGGTCGTCGCCAGCGCCGTGCCGCCGTAGCTGAAAAAGGGCAGCGGCACCCCGGCGATCGGCAAAGTGTTGGTGACTGTCGCCATGTTGAGCAGCGCTTCGAAAATGATCCACGTGGTGATCGCCACCGCCAGCACCACGCCAAACCGGTCGGGGGCTCTCAGGCCCGCTCGATAACCGCGGATGGCAAAGCATAGGAAACCCAGCATCACCAGCGTTGTCCCGGCGAGGCCCGTCTCCTCTCCTACGATCGCGAATATGAAGTCGGTGTGAGCCTCCGGCAGCCAGCCGTACTTCTCCACGGAGTGGCCGATGCCGACGCCGAAGAACCCTCCTGAACCCAGGCCGTACAGGGCCTGCGTGGACTGAAAGCCCGCACCCAGCGGGTCGGAGAAGGGATCTCTGAAGGAGACCAGGCGGGCGACCCGGTATGACTCGAACAGAGTCACCGCGACGAGGCCAAGCCCGAGGACCGCAATGAGCAGCACGATGTGCCGCAGGCGCGCGCCACCCGCCCAGTACGCGCTGATGAAGATCCCGATCATCACGATTGAGGTCCCGACATCCTTCTCCAGGACGAGCAGGACGAGGACGCCTGCGAGCATCGCCGCTATTGGCAGGAGTCCCTTCTGAAAAGTGCCGACCACCGAAGCGTTGCGATCGATCCAGTGGGCAAGGAACACGGCGAACGCGAGCTTGCCCAGCTCCGATGGCTGGAAGGTGCCCAGCGGACCGGCTTCGAACCATCGACGAGCGCCGTTGACGGTCACACCGATGTGCGGCACCAGCACGAGGAGCATCAACAGCACCACCACCGCGGCGCCGGCGGTCGCCAGGCGGCGCAGCTTCCGGTAATCGAAGCGACTGAGGACGAACAATGCCGCGAAACCGATGACCATCCAGACTGCCTGGCGCTCGGCGTAGTACAACGCCGACTGCCGCTGCGTGTATGCAAACGCGATGCTCGCGCTCGTAACCATCACCAGGCCGGCCGCACACAGCAGAACTGTGGTCAGGAGCAGCAGCCGATCGGGCTGGCGCTCCTCGCGCACGCCGGCGCTCATTGGCGCGCTCCAAATTTCGCGTGGACAACGGACTTGAAGTGCCGGCCCCGGTCCTCAAAGTCCTTGAACATGTCGAAGCTCTTGTAGGCGGGGCTCAACACGACAACACCGCCGGGCCTCGCCAGGCTGCCTGCTATCTCGACTGCCTGATCGAGATCGGCCGCGCGCACCACTTTTCGGTGCTTGTGCAGCGCGTCCGCAAGCGTGGTGGCCGAAGCTCCGATCAACACCACCGCTTCGACGTTGGCGAGGACGTCGGCGAGCCAATCGCCCAGCTCGAACCCGCTGCCATAGCCGCCGGCGATGAGCACGACGGGCGTGTTGGGGAATGCGGCAAGGGCGACGCGACCGGCGTCGGGGTTGGTCGCCTTGGAGTCGTTGTACCAGCGCACGCCTTCCCATTCGCCAACGAGCTCGAGGCGGTGCTCAACCCCCTTGAACGATCGGATCGCCTCATCGATCGCGTCGTCCGACAGACCGGCGATCCGGCCGACGGCCGCCGCGGCCAGCGCGTTTTCGAGGTTGTGCTTGCCGGGTAGCGGCATCGGCGGGACGGGACGGTGTTGGTCGAACCACACCACGTGCGCCCTCGTGCGATCCGCCAGGCGGCGGGTCACCTCGTCGCGGCCGTTCAAAACCGCGAAATCGTCAACTCCCGCGAACTGAATCTCGCGCGCCTTCAGATCTACGTAGCGCTCGAAGGTGCCGTGACGGTCGAGGTGATCCGGGGTGATGTTCAGGATCACACCAACGTGCATGCGTGGCTTCTCGACCGATTCAAGTTGAAAGCTGGACAGTTCGAGCACCACCCAGTGGCGAGGCGTGATCTCATCCAGGCGGTCGAGAATCGTGTCGCCGATGTTGCC
>JBDUAO010000026.1:0-24913 GCA_040004595.1 Candidatus Dormiibacterota bacterium
GTCCGGTCGATGACGGCTCGAAACCTGCCTTCCTCGATGACCTTCTTGATGAACAGGACGCTCTCCTGCGTGTAGTGCGGCGGTATCGGAAACAGAGCCCTCCTGTCTCCGACAACTGAGGTCCACATCTGCAGGAAGAGGTTCCGAAAGCCATCGGTGGCGACGTAAGCGCCGCGCGTTTTCAGTGAGCCTCTGCTGCGCATGAATGAGTGCTTGCCGACAGCATCGAAGATAACGTCGTAGGTTTCGCCGTTCTTGGTGAAGTCGTCTTGCGTGTAGTCGATCACGCTGTCTGCACCAAGTGACCTCACGAGCTCGACGTTCTTGGTATTGCAGACCGCGGTGACATGGGCTCCGAAATACTTGGCGAGCTGCACGCCAGCGGTGCCGATGGCGCCCGACGCCCCGTAGATCAGCATCTTCTGGCCATCGTGGACATGCGCGGCGTCCAGGCACATCAGGGCGAGGATCGAGCCGTCAGTGACCGCGGCAGCCTGTTCGAAGGTCATCCCAGACGGCTTGATCGCGATCGGTGCGCTTTCGCGCAGCGCGATGTACTCAGCGTGAGCTCCGCTCACGAAGGCGTTGGTGCTGCCGAAGACGTGGTCGCCGACGGCGAATTTGGTGACGTTCGCGCCGACAGTTTCGATCTCCCCCGCAAACTCGGTGCCAAGGATCCGCTGCTTCGGCCGGCGTAGGCCGAAGAAGAACCGGATGATGAACGGCTTGGCGCCGCGAATGCCGGCATCGGATCGAGTGACGGTTGAGGCGTGGACCTTCACAAGCACCTCGTCCGCCTTCGGGACGGGCCGCGCGACGTCCTGGAGGTACAGGACGTCGGGCGATCCGTATCGGTCGTGGACGACTGCTTTCATTGGTTCCCCTTCCCTCTCTCGGGCGACTGTGGATGCCGAATCGGTCCACCCTGCTTCCACATCCGCCCCGCCCTGAACAGCTCTGCAGGCTTGCCGCCGGCGGCTCCGGGTCGGGCACGGCGCCCCGTCGGGATCACCCATCCGCTTTCTGTCACGACGCGACGCCTGAAATTCGCTCCGTCGAGGTGCACGCCCCACACGGCTTCGTAGACAGCCCTGAGCTCGGCCACCGTGAAGGTCGGCCCGACGAATGCCGTTGCGATGCCGGTCTGCTCGAGGTCCACGCGGACGCGCTCCACCGCATCGCGAACGATCCGGGCGTGGTCGAAGGCGAGGTCGAGCTTGCCGGTGAGCGCTTCGGACACCGGCAACAGCGCGGCGGCTGCGGCGTCTGTGCCGGCGACCACAGCGCCGACGTCGCGCAGCACCGCGAGATAGGCGACGGTCACTACATTCATTCGCGGGTCACGGCCCGGATCGCCGTAAGCGCCGAACTGTTTCAGCAGGCTCGCGCTGTCGACGCCAGTTTCTTCTGAGAGCTCTCGCTTTGCCGCTTCGTCGAGCGTTTCGTTGGGTCGCTTGAAGCCGCCCGGGATCGCCCACTTGCCCTCGAACGGCGCCACCCCGCGACGTACGAGCAAAACATGAAGGCGGCTTTTAAGCATCGTCAGGATCACGATGTCCACCGTCACCGCGAAGGCCGGAAACTCCGATGGGTTGTAAGCGGCCGGCACGCCTGGGTCCCTGGTTTTAGTCGGCACGACTGTTACCTTAACAGGAAGTTATGGTCCTGTCGACCAGAACTTGGAGGAGCGCCCTCTCAGGAGCTGTGGATCTCCTGACCTGCCTTACTTCTGGTCACCTTCGGGTGACGGGTTTCGCTCGAGCCACTCCCTCCCGCAATCGTGCGCTTCCAGCGCACTGGGGTGATCGTGCTCGCACTCCCACTTTGGTGGTGCGTGCGTTTCGGCTTCGTAAGCCTGGGCGCGGTACAGCAGTGTCGGGACCGGACGGCCTTTCGACGGGCCCTTGATCGCGATCACACGCATCCTCATGGATTTACCGTAAAAGCAGAACGCTCTGTATGTCCTCCTGCACTTGAAGTATTCAGCCTGTGGAAAAGTCCTCAGATTTTGCGCAGATGCTTCCGCAGCGGCCCGAGAACTCGAAAGCGAAGTACCTTAACCGCCTGATGGCGTCGCACCCGCGCTCCCTTACGCAGACGCTCGCACGCACGTTCAGGCTGGCACACGAGCGTTTGCTGGCCGCCGCGGAGGCGATGTCTCCCGAGCAATTCATCTGGAGCGCGGGCCCAAGCGTTCACTCCGCCGCGTGGCAGCTGTGGCATGCCGCTCGTTGGGACGACGTCTTTGCTTCCTACTTTCACAAGGCCCTGGCTCAGGACCCTCGTGCCCAGGTCTGGGAGAGAGAGGCGCTGGCGGATCGATGGTCCCTGACATCGGGCTCGATGGGCCGGCGTGACACAGGAACCGAGATGCCAGATGAGGCGGCGGATGCGATGCGCTTCCCGGCTCAGAAGGAGGTCGTCGGCTACGCCAGGCTCGCCTTCTCCTATGCCGAGGAGGCGATCACGCTCATATCGGACGAGCAGCTGCTCGCGGCGGCCAAAGTTGATCCGGAGGGCGACACGAAGCTCGACAACGCTCTCATCTACCTCGAGCACCTGAGCCGCCACCTCGGGATGATCGAGTCGATTGGGGGGCTCTACCCCTCGGCCGGCTGAGGCGGGCCGGCGTTCCGCACGTTTGGCGACAGCGGAGCTCGTCGATGTGCGCTGAAGCGGACGGTTGGTGTCACGCGTGCGGAATCCGACGATTCGAGTGGTAGCCCCGGCGGGATTCGAACCCGCGATCTCAGCCTTGAGAGGGCTGCGTCCTAGGCCACTAGACGACGGGGCCGCGTCGTGAGTTGCGTTCCGGGCGGACGCAACATGCTACCAAGATCATTGTCCACCAGCGGCGGCTGTAGCCCCGGCCCGCCCGGCCAGGAATCGCTCGACCGCAAAAGCCGCCACGGCGACGACCAGCACCGGCCACGCCAGCCACTGGAGGTGGTATGACAGCCCACCCCCCAGCGACAGGGCCAGGCCCGTCAGCACCAGCGCCAGGGTGACCCGCCGGTGCCGGTCCCGGGTTGACGCGAGCGCCTGGTACGAGTGCGCGCGGTGGGCGACTCCGATCCGCCGTCTGGCCCGCGCCAGCCGCACCAGCGTCTCAATCGGGTCGAGCAAGAACAGGGTCAGCCCGACCGCGACTGCGAACAACGCCATGGGGCGCCCGAACTGGGGCGCCAGGAGCGGCATTCCCGCGATGGCGAAGCCGAGCGAATAGCTTCCCGTGTCCCCCAGGAAGATCCGGGCGGGCGGGCTGTTGAGGAGAAGGAAGCCGAGGCAGGCCGCGGCGAGCACGACGGCCAGCTCCACGGCGCCCGATGACCAGATGCCGATGATGACCCCTGCGCAGCTGGCGAAACCCTGGCCGCCGGCCAGGCCATCGATCCCATCCATGAAGTTGTAGAAATTCGTCACGCCGACGAGCCACACCACCGCCAGCGGCATTCCGAGCCAGCCGATCGGCAGGTCGAGCGGGGGCGGCAGCGGCAGCCTGTCGACCCCACCGATGAGAACGACCACCACCACCGCCACCGCCACCTGGACCAGAAGGCGCACCGGAGCGGGCACCGAGCGGCGATCGTCGATCGCGCCGAGTGCGGCGACCACGGCGGCCCCAGCGAGGAGAACGCCCAGGTTCCTGTCCAAGGGGATTCCCACGGCGCTCAGATAGATGACGCCGGCCGTCACCCCCGCGACGATTCCGATCCCACCGCCGCGCGGGGTGGTGAAAACGTGAGAGCTGCGGTCGTTGGGAACGTCGAGCAGGCCGAGTCGGGTTGCGTTGCGGGAGACCAGCCAGGCGGTTCCGGCGGCAACGCCAAAGCCGAGGACAGCTGCCACCGCGAAGGCGGTGATCATTGAGCTCTGCGCTGGACGACCACTTCGCGGGCCGCGGTGGCGAAGCTCTTCTTCGCCTTGAACCCCAGCTCGCGCTCGATCTTCCCAGCACTGTAGATTGCGGGCATCGACAGCTTGGAGAGCGATGCTGAATCGAAGGGCAGCCTGCGGCGTGCGATGCGCTCGCCGATGTCGCCCAGCAGGGCCGACGACGTCAGCACCACGCGCGGCATGTGCCATCCAGGCGCCGTGCGACCGAGCGCCTGCAGCACGATCTCGTAGATCTCGCGCGACGAGTAAGCCCGGGGCTCGGCAACGATGTACACCTTGCCCGCCGCCTCCGGCCTCTGGGCGACAAGGATGGCTGCGTCGACGGCGTCTTCGACGTGGACGAGGCTGCGCTTTCCGGGGTACCGAGGCAACGGAGGAAACATGCCCCGATCGATCGCCGCGATCATGCGCGGCAGGTGGCCTTTGTGCCCTGGCCCGTAGACCATAGGCAGCCGCAGGCACACGGTTCTCATCCCCGACTTTCCGTTCATGCCCAGCACCAGCTCCTCGGCGCGAAGCTTTGCCCGCCCGTATGGCGTGGTCGGCGCCGGAGGCGTGGTCTCGTCGAGCTCGTATGCCAAGCCCTCTGGCAAGACAGCGACCGTGCTGAAGAAAACGAACACCTCTGCGCCCGCCGCCTCCGCCGCCTGGAGGAGGTAGTTGGTGCCATCGACCGTGACCCGGATGTGCTCGGCCTCAGCGTCTCCCCCCTCGTCCATCCGGTGCACCCGCCCGGCGAGGTGAAACACCGCCTGCGGCTTGATGCCGGCCAGCCCGGTGATCGGATCCTTGCCGATGTCGTTGGTGATCGTCTTTGGGCCGGTGCCCTTGCGAGACATTTGGTAGACATCGGCGCCCATGGCCTCGAGACGGCTCAAGAGGCGGCCGCCGATGAAGCCGTCGGAGCCCGTCACCAGGCTTCGCGCCAGTGGTGGCTGCACCGCCTTCCCTATTCGCCTCTTCACGATTGGCATTTTGCCGCTTCGGTGCGCCGGGCGAGTGGTGGGCGGCGTTGGGGTCGAACCAACGACCTCTCGCGTGTGAGGCGAGCGCTCTTCCACTGAGCTAGCCGCCCTCGGGGGGACCATTTTACCTTCGCCGCTTGTGGCAACTTTATGGCTGGGCCGGACGATGGCCGGGCATGTGACCAAGTCTTAACAATGTCCGCTTTGGATTGTCGCCACCCCCGTGCTAGGTTCATCTTGCTCATGGGGTTCTTCATTTGCCTGCTCATGCACCGAGGTGAGCGCGAGATACTGGTCCAGGGAATCCTCCCGTGGGGTATAGACGCCGTGGTCTTCTGCTGGCGCTGCGACCGTATGCGCGGCCGGGCGGTCAAGGTACTTCAGCTAAACCAGAGTCCCCTGCGCGCTTAACGCGCAGGCTCAGCGCTCCAGAACGACAGCGGGGTAGTACGCCGGGAGGATCGTCCTCCGGGGAAACTGCTGGGCCGCCTGGTCGCGCAGCGCAAGGTCGACATTCCAGCTGATCACCACGACGGCATCGCATGCATTCAGCTCATCAGCGCTGGACACGACTTTGAAGTTCGCCGTGTAGGCCGCCAGCACCTGCTCGTCCGCGTGGATGACGCACGCGGTTCGACCAGCCGCGTGAGCGCGATCGACAAACGCCGCGGCCTGAGGCAAGGCCAGCGGATCCTCGGTGTATCCCGTGGCCTGACTGACAACCGCGGCGACGACCCCCACCAGGACGACGGGGGCCAGGACCTTCCAGCGCGCGATCGCCGCCGCCATCAGAAAGGCGCAGGCCGGGACCAGGAAGATGAAGAAGCGCGGGTAGAGATAGGCGGGCTTCAGCGCCTGCCACAGGATCGCCACGACCACGACGATCACGGCCACCGAAGACCACAGCCACGGCTCGGCCCGCAGCACCCACAAACCCAGGCCGGCGGTGCTCAGCCACAGCCCAATCGGTATGAGCACCGGCGCCCCGAGCAGAAAGAGGACAAGGTCGCGGGGGAAGTCGGGGTTGAACACGCTCGGCGGATAGCCGTGCTGCACGACCTCCATGTACTGGATGTTGGCGTTGGCGGCCACGCCAATGGCTGCGGCAACCACCCACGCCGGCACGAGCTTGATGATTCGGCTTCGGTCCCTGCACACCGCAATCCACGTGAAGTGCGCGACGAGCACCACGCCGGCGAACAGCTGGGCGGCGATGGCCAGGCCCATCAGCAGCGCATAAGCGGCAACGCGGAGACGCGAGCGTTTTTTGCTGGTGAGCAGGATGGTCGCCATCACCGAGCAGAAGGCGGCGAGGCTATAGCCGCGGAGGTCCCTGCCGTTGTCGACGAACAGGGGGACCGTCGCGACGTACAGCGCGGCGCTGACCCCGGCGGGCAGCCCGAACTTTCGTGACAGGACCACGGCCATCACGCCAACCGTTCCCCCCGCGGCCAGCGCGGGCAGCAGCCGGTACACGACCTCGCTCCGGGAACCAGTGGCCGAGTAGATGAGGTGGCTCACCAACGAGACCAGGACGTGGTCGTTGGAGGCGATGCTCTTGAGGTCGATGGTGGGTAGCGCCGAGCGCA
Source organism: Candidatus Dormiibacterota bacterium (assembly GCA_040004595.1). Lineage (GTDB taxonomy): Bacteria > Chloroflexota > Dormibacteria > Dormibacterales > Dormibacteraceae > Palsa-872. The sequence continues at coordinate 6,452 of JBDUAO010000026.1, forward strand.
CGGCGAAGGCGTCCCACAGCGATGGCGTGGCGATGAAGCCGGCGAAGGTGGCGGCCGCGTCGTAGCCGAACGAGCGGTTCGAACCGATCATGTAAATCGCTGCAGTGGCAAGCCCGAGGACGATTCCGGCGATTGCGGGTCCGCGACTTCGCATCGCGGGGAAGTTAACTGCTTGGCGGCTGGCCGCGCTCACCGCCTCGGCGGCGCCGCTTCCACTTCAATCTCCGGCAGCACGTCTTCACCCGTGTAGGCCGACGCCTGCATTCTGAAAAGGCGCGCGTAGCGGCCGTTCAGACGCATCAGCTCCTCATGCGTGCCCTCCTCCACGAGCCGGCCGTGCTCCAGGAAGACGATGCGGTCGGCGCGCCTCACGGTCGAGAAGCGGTGCGAGATGTAGACGGCGGTCCGGCCCTTGGTCAGCGAGTGCAAGCGTTCGAACAGGTCGTATTCGGCCTGCGCATCGAGGGCAGACGTGGGCTCGTCGAGCAGCAGGATCTTTGCGTCCCGCATGAAGGCGCGGGCCAGCGCGACCTTCTGCCACTCGCCCCCGGACAGGTTGACCCCGGCGTCGAACCATTTGCCCAACGCTGTGTCGTAACCGGCGGGGAGCCCGGCGATCAGCTCATCGGCCCCAGCCTGACGGCCGGCGCTCTCGATCGCTTCGCGATTGCCGATATCGGGGACGTTGCCGAGACCGATGTTCTCGGAGGCGGTCGCCTGGTAGGTGACGTAGTCCTGGAACATAGCGCCAACCTGCTCGCGCAAATCGCTGGGATCGAAGTCGCGGATGTCGATCCCATCAATGAGGATCCGGCCGTCGTTCGGGTCGTACAGGCGGCATATCAGCTTGAAAAGGGTTGTCTTGCCCGCCCCGTTGCGGCCGACGACGGCGAGCGTCTCCCCCGCCTCGATCGTGAAGCTGAGGTCAGTCAGGGCCGGCTTGTCGGCTCCGGGGTAGGCAAAGGTGACGTTCTCGAACCGGATCTCACCCCGCATCGGCACCGGAACCTTCGCCGGCGTTTGCTTGATGGGCATCGACGAGCTGGTCTCCATGAGCTCAAACAGGTTGTTGAGATACAGGTTGTGCTCGTACATGCCAGAGAAGCCGCCGAGGATGCCTTGTATCGATCCCTGCACCGACTGCGCCGCGGCGGTGTACAGCGACAGGTCACCGAGGCTCAGGCGGCCGCCAATCGCTTGTAGAGCCACGTACAAATAGGTGACGGAGGTTGCGATCGTGCTGATGTTGCCCAGGGCGAATCCGGTCATGTATCGGCGCGCGACCTGAGCCCGCTGGCTCGAGTAGAAGCGGTTCGCGATAATCCGGTAACGCTCGATGAAGTAGCCGCCGAGGCCGAAGAGCTTCACCTCTTTGGCGTAGCTGTCTGTGGTGACCAGGGTGACCATGTAGTTCATCCGCCGCAGGAGCCGCGAACCCCAACGAGCGATGTTGTAGCCGCGCCAGCCGTACCTGGTGTCAGCAATGAACGCTGGGATCGGCGACGCGAGCGCAAGCAGCGCGAGCAGTGGGCTCACAACGATCAGCAGGGCGATCATCGTGATGAAGGTCAGCAGGGTCTGGAGCAGGCCGAACGCCGTGGAGATCATCAGCACCGGACGGTTGATTGAGTCGGTTTGGGCTCGCCTCAGGAGGTCATACGACGCGGGATCCTCATAGAAAGAGAGATCGAGCGACGCCGCCTTCTCCATGACCATCAGCTGAATTCGCATCGCGACCGAGTTCTGCAGCAGCTGCTGCGTGATGTTGCGGATCGTGCCGAGCAACGCGGTGACCGCGAACAGCGCCAGCTGCAGAAGCGCGATGACGATGATCATGTTTACGGCGGTCAAACTCGGTCCCCCGTGGAGGTTGGAATCGAGATCGTGGAAGCTGACCACGTTTGGTATCCCGGTGTTGTGGATGAGGATCCCCCGCACCACCGCGTTGATGAGCAGCTTCGACGTGTAAGCGGCGCCGGCGGGGATCACGCCCGCCACGATGGTCGCGGCGAACAGGGCCAGCGTTGTCCGCGGACTGGCATCCCAGACCAGACGCAGGACGCGTGGGAGCGCAGCTGTGGTCCCGGTCACTGCCTGCTTGAGGTTCAGCCAGCGGCTGCGCAGGTCCTTCGGACCGTCGTCCTGGGGCGGTCCCTCGAGCATCGGGTCGCCGGTCAGCCCGCTGTCGGCTGGTCCGCTTTCAGGATTTTTCTTGCGCCCTCTCCACCACATGACCGTGGGCGGTCCCGGGTGCTGCGGCGGCATCATGCCCATCTAACTACCGGAGCTTACCGACCCGGCGCAAAAATCAGCTTTGCGCCGGGGCGGTCGGTTAAAAGACTTGCGATTCGCTTGACGTCGCGCGCGTGCCGGTGTGCGGTTCCGAATGCCGTCCTCGCGAGCGCATCCAGCGTCCGATCATCACGCGCCGGTTGCCTTCGGAACGGCCGCCGCCGCCGCCTGGGTTGAACCGCTTGGTCACTCCGCCGAGCTTCGCGCCCCACGTCACGAACTTGTGGAAGCGCTCCTCTGCCTCCTGGGCGATGCCGATTCTAGGACCCCGGGTCTCCTCGCGGAAGCGCGCGATGCGGCCCGCAGCCGCGCCTTCCTTCTCCTCCGGCGTGGACCCTGCGGCCGCGCCGACGTCCGGCAAAGAGCCGAGGACCACTATCTGGTCATCCTCGACGGTGACCTCCACTCCCGTGAACCAGCCGTCTGGGAGTCTTCCGGCAAACCAACCTTTTATCGAACCGAGCTCTTTTTCATCCATGATTACAAGATTACTACGTAACACCCGGGATTGCAAGGGGATGCTTAGCGGCGCGGCCGAAGGCTGGATGCCGAGTACATCGAGCCGAAATGGCGGCTGGGGTGGCGATGGAGAAGCGTTGGCGGCTCGAAACCAGCGGCTACGGCCATGCGCTCCCACGTCGCGAAGGAGAAAGGATGCGGCACCCACGGGTTGCCCCTGTCAGTTTCGTACTCGATCACGATGAACGCCCCTCCGGGTCGCAGCATCTCGAGGACGGAGGCAAGGACCGGAGCCTTGTCCCGCACGAAATGCAGCGAGTTGGCCATGACCACGCCGTCCAGGCCGAAAAACTTCAGCGGGCGGGTGAAATCGGCAGCCAGGGTCTGGATGACTCGCCCTCGTTCTGCTGCTGCTGCCAGTCGCTTCAATGAGCTGGGGTCTCGATCGACGGCCGTGATGTCGGCGCCTGGACCAACCAGATCAGCCAGGGCAAAGGTGAAGGCGCCCTCTCCCGCACCGAGGTCAACCCACTGCCCCCCTTTGGCTGTCACGCCCTCCCGAAGGAGTGCGACGAGGTCGGCCCGATCCATGAGACGCCAGCCTACGGGCGCCGGCACTCCCCACGTTCGTGGCCACTTCGGGCGCATACATTCGGCTGCGGGGAAAAGAAAAGGCCCCGCGGCATCGCCGCGAGGCCTTCTTTCAGTCGAGCGCTCTACGCGTGCATCCTGCTGCGACCCGCGACAGCGCGGAAGATGATCAGCAAGATCACGGCGCCGACGAACGCAACCACAACCTGGACGAGGATGTTGGTCACCGCGAAGCCCATGAGGCCCGCGATCCACCCACCGACAAACGCGCCGAGAATACCGACCACGATGTCCCAGATGACGCCCATGCCATGCCCTGAGACAACCTTGCTGGCCAAGAATCCGGCGATCAGGCCGACGATGATCCATACGACGATTGATCCAAGTTCCACTCTTACTCCTCCGTGGCCCGCCTTGCGGCGGAGATTTCCGGCTAGTCGATACAAAAACGGGCAACCCGGCCCGTTCTACCCACTCTTGCTCAGGGCTAAGATCGAAACTGGCTTCCGGCGACATTTAGCTTGCGGTCGCGGCGACCATGTCCCTTACAGCCTCGATCTCTTCCTCGCTGACTGTGTGGCCCATCCCCGGGTAGAGCTTTGCGGTCACCCTGGCCGCCATGCGCCTGTACACCTCCGCCGCTTCGAGCACCCTGTCCTTTCCAATATGCGGGTCGACGTCGCTGCAGCCCATAAAGACAGGAGTCCCATCAAAGGTTCCTGGATAGTCGCGGGGCGTGCCATCCGGCCCGATCAACCCCCCGCTGAGACCCGCCACACCCCCAAAGCGCCGAGCATGGCGCGCAGCGAACTCGAGGGTCAGGCATGCGCCCTGGGAGAAGCCGAGAAGGATGACCCGATCAGCCGGCACAGATTTTTCGATCGAGGCGAGCAATGAGACCAAAACTTCGAGCGCTGAGCTCAAGTAGGGCTCGTTGCTTTCCATCGGGGCGGTGAATGGATTCGGGTACCAGACGTTGCCGGCCGCCTGAGGAGCCAGGTAGGCGACACCGGGGTGCATCAGCTCCGCCCCCAGGGTCATGATGTCTGCGGCGCTTGCCCCTCGGCCATGGACCAGGATCATGGCGGCGCGCGCGGTGGCCAGCGGCTCGCCTGCCTGCAAGACTGGCTGACCGTCGTGTGGACCGCTCATTGATACGTACTATGACGGCGCTATGCCATGGGCTTTCGGCTATGCGAACCCCCGCGCCATCCACTGGGGTCCTGGCGCGCTCACACAGCTGGCGCCCGAGCTGAAGCGGCTGCAGATGAACCGCATCGCGCTTTTCACAACGCGCTCACTCCTTGCTGAGGGCAAGCTCGTCGAGAAGGTGCGCAGCGCCCTGGGTGAGGTGGAGGCCCCGGCAACTGTCGTGATCAGCCAGCACGCGCCACAAGCTGAGATCGACGCCGCTCTGGAGCAGGCGACCGAGGCGGGAGTCGATGGCGTGGTGAGCTTCGGCGGCGGGAGCGCGATCGACGCCGCCAAGATCGTGGCGGTCAAGCTGGCCGATCGGCGCGGCCTCGCCTATCGCGGGCTCCCCCACATCGCCATCCCCACGACCCTGTCCGTGGCGGAGCTCGCCGGTGGCGCCGGTTTCACCAACGAGGCCGGCGACAAGGCGGGCATGCGCGATGTGCGGCTGCTTCTCGATTCAGTGATCTACGACGCCGAGCTCAGCCTCGCAACACCGATGCCGCTATGGCTATCGACAGGAATCCGCGCCATGGACCACGGTGTCGAGGGATTCCTATCCGAGGGAGAGCACCCGTTCTCCGACACCCTCGCGCTGGAGGGAATCCGGCGCCTCTTTGCCTCGCTGCCGCTCGTGATGGCTGCGCCATCCGATCTCGAGCTGAGAACCGAGAACCAGCTCGCAGCGTGGTTCACGTTCACACTGCCCGGTCAATCTGCCGGCGGGCTCAGCCATGTCATGGGCAAGCAGATCGGGGCGAGGCACGGCATTCCCCACGGCGTGACCTCATGCCTGCTCCTCCCTCACGTTCTGCGCTTCCTCGCCGAACGGATGCCCGAGCGAGTGGCGAAGCTGGGGGAGGCGACGGGGTCGGGCGACGCCGCGGACGATACCCAGCGCCTGGTCGCCACGCTCGGTTTGCCGCAGCACATAGCCGACTACGGGATTGGTGAACCTGAGCTGCGAAGAGCTGCGAGCGAGCTGGGCGGGAACTACCCAAGCGCAGAGCTGCTGAGGGTTTACCTGGAAGCTCTCTAAGCGCTCCCGTCTAGGACAGCCACACCAATATCAATCCAATGGCTGCGGGCACCGACTGAATCAACGTGATCCGCCTGTTCACAGTGGCTCCGCCATAAATTCCGGCGACAATCACACACAGAAGGAAGAAGGTCAGGATCCCCCGTCCGTTGACGATGCCAAAGCCAAACAGTCCCCAGAGCAGGCCCGCGGCCAAAAAGCCGTTATACAGGCCCTGGTTGGCGGCCAGCCTGGCCGAGGAATCCGCCACCTCCTGCGTCATGCCAAAGCTGCGCAGCCCGCGCGGCGTCCGCCATAGGAACATCTCGAGCACCAGGATGTAGATGTGCAGCGCGGCGACAAGGAAGACCATCACGGCGGCCGGGATTACGAACACGCTCCAGAGATCCACCACCCTTTCAGTGCCTCCTAACAATTGGCCGGTGGACGGATAGGCCCCCGACGGCCACCGCCTCACGTGCGGACGTGAGCAATTCCGGATCGACTCCCGGCGCCGGCCTCACCCTGAGCCAATGAAGCCCGAGCCTTTTGGCGGAGTCAAACTGCAGCACGGGCTGGAACCCCGCCTGCTGGATCGTCTTCCCGCCCACCCCGGCGAGCGAGGCGATCCACAACCTGGCCAATCCCTCTTTGTGCGCCTGTCCGACGATTGCGGTGACCAGCGCTCGAAAGACCCCCTTTCTGCGGTGTCGCGCGAGCGTCACGCAGTTCCAGATGTAAGCCTCACCCGCGGGAAGCCCGATCTCCAGCTGGACCTCTCCGATCCATTCGGACCTGGTCGACAACCAGCCGTACCCCACGAGCTCATGTCCCGCCCAGGACCCGAAGCACCGCGATCCCCTCGCCAGACGTCCCGGGACGAGGCCCGATTCAGCCTCCATCGCCACATTCGCCCACGCCGAGTCGAGCTCGCGAACCTCGTACTGGCCGCTGATCGGTTGAGGCGGCGGCCCGGCGAGGGCCGCCGCCCAGAGAATGCTTTGGATCAGAAGGAGAAGAAGAGATGGCGCACTTTATGGATGACCTCGGGGTCTCCAGTTGCCGAGCCACCCGGAAAGCGGCCGAAGAACGTCAGGACGGCGTCCGCGGCAGAGTCGTACGTGAAGAGCGCGTCCGCACCCTCGAAGTTGCGAGTTTCAGGCTCCGACGTCCACTTGCCGTCTTTGATCGTCGCGCGCCACTTGCCACCCCACGGGCCCTTGACGTCGATCCCGTACTGAGCGTCGACCCCTGCGGCAACCTTCTGGTCGACCGTGTACATCCAGAAGATGAACGCATACGGCAGGATCAGGCCTGCGGTGGCCTCGTCGATGGTCGCGAGCTTGTCTCCCAGCCCGTACTCGATGTCGTACGGGTGAACGCCGTAGTCCATGATCTGGAAGGTCCCGTAGAAACCGGCAGGAACCGGCCCGGCGAATGGGTGATAGACCATGAAGGTCGTCCATTCCTCGGGCGTCAGCGCCTCGAGCATTCCGTCGAGCTTCTGCGCGTCCTTCTTGAAACGATCGAGCGCCTCCTCACGCGAGAGCTTGCGGAAGTCGAGCGCGTGGTCGTTGAGGGTCTCCCCCATCACAGGCAGCCCCAGCGCCGTGCCTTCCTTGCCCTCTTTGGCCGCTTCCCAGTTCTTGAAATAACCCTCCATCACGTCGATCATGTGACCGACCAGGTCGCGCGTCTCCCAGCCGGTGCAGCGCGTCATGATGTTCCAGTTCTTGGGGTCTTCGACCATGCGAGTGAATTTCTCGCGGTCACGACGCATGACGTTCATGACTGTCTCTTTGCCTTCGGCCGCCATCGGATTGACCGGTGCGATTGTCGCCGTACTCATCAATTAGCTCCCTCCCAGAGGCGAGATTGCGACCACGCTCCCATAGTGCTTATGAGTGCCCCGCGCCGGTCGTCGCCGTGGTCGGTACGACGATGGGCGGCAGCGTTTCATCGAGCCTGTCGCGGCGCACCTGGAACCAGGGCGGCAGGCTCAGCGTCGAACCCAGGGCCTCGGCAGTCTCATCGATGGTGAATCCAGGGCCGTCGGTTGCGATCTCGAATAGAACGCCACCTGGCTCACGTGAGTAGATGGACTTGAAGTAGTAACGGTCGATGACGGGCGTGACATTGCGGCCGGCCTGGACCAGGGCCTCGCGCCATGTGAGCTGATCGGCGGCATCGGGCGCCCGCCACGCGACGTGGTGGACAGTGCCGACCGACTCCTCACCCACAGGACCTTCGGGCGCCGCGACCACGTCCACCACCGAATGCGCTCCACCCTTGCCGGTCTCGAATCGGGTCCGGCGTCCTTCCTGGCCTGCCTTGCGGAAGCCCATCGTCCTGGTGAGGAGGTCGAAGGTCTCGGCCGTCTCAGCGACGGTCATCGTCACCGAGTGAAAGCCTCGAATCGCTTGATCCTCGCCGACCGGGCCGTCCGGCCAGGCGACCCAGGGCTGATCGGTAGCCTCGGCGACCAGCTCCAGCTCAATGCCATCGGGGTCGCTGACCACAATGGCGTTCGTGCCAAAACGGCTGGTCGTGGTTGCCTGAATGCCCAGCCGGCGAAGGCGGTCTTTCCAGAAGTCGAGCGAGCCCGGAGGGACCGTGAACGAAACCGTTGTTATCTGGCCGCTGCCGGCCCGTCGCTTGGGCCAGGTCGGCCACCCGAAGAAGGTCATCGCCGTGCCCGGCGATCCGACGTAGTCGCCGAAGTAGATGTGATAGGTATCCGGCATGTCCTGGTTGATGCTCTTCTTGATGAAGCGCAGCCCCAACACGCTCACGTAGAAATCCACGCACCTCTGGGCATCGGCTGTGATGCAGGTGACGTGGTGGATGCCGGGTATGGTGGCTGCCAGGTGATCGTCTCCCTTCAGGCCGATCCAACGGAGCGAGAAACCAATATAAAGCCGATCCAGGTGGGCCGGCCGGATCCCGACTTACCGGCTGGACGACTCTTCGTCGATGCGGGTCCAGATTTCCGCCGCCAAGGGTTCCTGCAGCTCCTCCTGGACGTGGCCCACCAGCCCGATCGCGCGCGCCATGACCGCCAGCCCCCGTGTCACTCGCCAGGGGATTTCCAGCTCGCTGGCGATCGCCCCGATGGCGCCGGTGGCGTTGACGGGCAGCTCTCGCCCATAGCTCCGGCTCGCTTCCGCGGAGATCGCCTCCATCAGCTGGACGAATCGCCCGGAGAACCCGTTATCGGCCGCGATCGCAAAGAGCCGGGGGGTCCTGGGATCGATCGGCTTGTGGATCGGATGGCCGAGCCCGGCGATCGGCCGCTTCCACTCTTTGTGTGACGCCACGATCTGGCGCGCAAGGACGCCGGGGTCCGGATTCGCTCCCGCACCCTCCAGCGCCTCTTGAAGCGTGCGCGCAGCCTCCTCGACCGAGCCGCCAAACCGGTCACCGATTCCGAGCAACCCGGCGGCGACGGCGCCCTGCAACGACTCGGGAGCGCCGAAGTACGTCATACGGGTGGCGATCGCGCTTGGCGTCATGCCGTGCTCGACCAGAGTCACCGCGAGGGCGTTGAACACCGTCGACTCCTTGCCGGTGGGGAGCCGGCCCTTCAGCTCCAGGAACGCCATGTCGCCGAGCGAGACCTTGCCGATGAGGTCGGCGACCAGGTCGTGGCCGCGCACGGTGATCCGATCCGCGGTGCTGCTGCCCATGCTCGATCTCAGTCTCTTCTTGGCCGTGGTCACTGGCGCGTCACCGTGAGGTTGGTCTTGTAGCCGCTCGCGCCGAAGGCCTCCTCTGGGATCAGCTCGACCTTGCATCGGAATGTGAGGCGCGTGTGCACCGCCTCCTCAATTGCCGCCGCCAGCTGCGCGTCCGCCTGGTCCGATGCAGGGACCTCGACCTCCACCGGAACGGGCGGCTGCACGCTCACCGCGGCGTCGCGCCGCACCACACGCGCGCGGCCGGTGACCCGCGGCCGGAACTCGCCGACCACGGCCAGGATTGCGGATGGATAAACGTTGACGCCCCGCACGATGAACATGTCGTCGCGCCGAGCCAGGCAGCGCATGCGGAAGCTTGTGCGCCCGCATTCGCATGACGTGCCCTCGATCCTGACGATGTCGCCGCTAAGAAACCGGACCACCGGCATCGCCTCGCGCGTGAGATGCGTGTACACAAGCTCGCCCACCGCTCCCGGCTCGATCGCCATCGGCTCCTGCGTCTGCGGGTCGACCAGCTCGGGCCACACATGACCCGTGCCGCAGAAGTGCATCCCGTGCTGCTGAGGGCACTCGCCGAACAGAGAGGGCGCCACGTCCCCGATGCCCATGACCTCGGTGACAGTTGCGCCGAGGACACGCTCGATGTGGTCGCGGATGGCGGGGATGCCCCCGCCCGGCTCGCCACCGGTGACGACGTGCGTCAGCGCCAGCGAGGCCGGATCCGGGTCGCTGCCCTCGAGCTTGTTGGCAAGGTACTGGGCAAAGGACGGCGTCGAGAGCAAGGTGTCCGCCAGACCCGTTTTGAGCCCCAGCAAAACCCGGCCGGTATCGCCCGGGGCCACCGGCACAGCGCGAGAACCGATGCGCGTCAGAACGAAATGCGTGTGGCCCGCGACGAAAGGACCGGCACCAAACGTCGTGAGGACGCTGTGGTGCTCGTGAATGCCGGTCGTGTAGTAGGACCGAGAACCGATGGTTGTCCAGGTGTCCATGTCGGTGCGTGTCAGCGGGATCACGGTCGGGGTGCCGGTCGTGCCGCTGGTCTGGTAGATGCGTTTGATTCGGTCCTCGGCGACCCCGGCATTGGTGCCGAATGGAGGCCGCTCGTCGACCGACTGTTTCAGCTCATCCTTGGTGGTGAAAGGAAGGCTCGTGATGTCCGCAAGGCGGACCCTGGTTGTCGCACCGATCCCCGCCTCCCGAAATTTCCGTACGTAGAACGGTGAACCCGCCTCGAGGTGCCGGAGCTGCGCGTCCCAAGCCTTCGATGCCGAGGCGAGCTGATCGGCGAGGGATGCGGTCTCCACGTCACGGTCCCAGATCCAATCCGTTCCGCAGGAGTCGCCCTTGAGGCGGCCGGCCGACGAGCCGATCTGGTCGAGGGCAGGCTTGGTGGTCATGACCTCCAGAAAGCATGATGCGCGGCGCTTGGCCGCGCAGACGCGCACCAGCCGCGGATAGGCTTTGGGCGTGGCGCACCTGCTCCCGACGACCGTGGTGGGCAGCTACCCTCAACCGGATTGGCTTGTCGATCGAGCTGTGCTCGGGAGCCGCCTCCCTCCTCGTACCCGGGCGCTGGAGATCTGGCGGCCGCACTCGGAGCACCTCGAGCAGGCGCAGGACGACGCCACAGTGGTGGCGATTCGGGACATGGAGCGTGCCGGGATCGACATCATCACCGACGGCGAGATAAGGCGCGAGAGCTACTCCAACCGCTTCGCCACGGCCCTTGACGGGATGGACCTGGACAACCCAGGCACCGCCCTCGATCGGACCGGCCACGCCAACCCGGTGCCGCGGGTCGTCGGTCCCATTCGCCGGACCCGCGCGGTTGAGGTGAGGGACGTCCAGTTCCTGCGAGCGAACACCGACCACAGGATCAAGGCCACGCTACCCGGCCCTTTCACCATGTCGCAGCAGGCCGAGGACGACTACTACCACGACGAGGAAGCGTTGGCGATGGGCCTGGCCGAGGCCGTCAACGATGAGGTGCGCGACCTCTTCGCCGCGGGCGCGGATGTGGTTCAGCTGGATGAGCCGTACCTCCAGGCCAGGTCGGAGAAAGCGCAGCGATTCGCGATCAAGGTGATCAACCGGGCGCTCGAGGGAATCACCGGCGAGACCGCCCTGCATACGTGCTTCGGCTACGCGCACATCGTCCATTCGCGTCCCAGCGGATATCCATTTCTCGAGGAGCTGGCTGAGGTGAACGTCGGCATGATCTCCCTGGAGTCGGCGCAGCAGAAGGTCGACCTGTCGGTGTTGAAGAGGCTCGGCAACAAGCGGCTGATCGTCGGGGTGATCGACCTCGCCGACGACAGCCCTGTCGAGGATGTAGAGACGTTGGTCGGGCGGATCCGCAACGCTCTCAAGTACGTCGACGCCGACCGACTGATTCTTGCCCCCGACTGCGGGATGAAGTACCTGCCGCGAGCCAAGGCGTTCGCCAAGCTGTCAGCGCTCGCCAGGGCCGCGGCCAAGGTTCGCGCCGACCTCTAACCCAGGACCGCTTCAATTCGATATCGGGCTTTCCTTATCAACCCTTATCAATTCGGGGTGCGCAGCAGGAAGGCTCCGAACATGGGAGCGGTGAAGGCGATCCGCGCTCGCTCCGGCCGGTAGACCAGGCCCTTCTGGATCAGGGCGCTCACCGTCGGCTGCAGCTCGTTATTGCGCTTGCCCGACGCCTGCTGCATCTGCTCGATCGTGGCGCTCTCGCCGAATTTCGCGATGTCGCGCATGAGCGAGCGCTCGTGCGGCGATGCCCTGACATAGCGCGCGCGGAAGAACCCCGCGTCGAGCGTGGCCAGGATGCGTGGCCGCAAGCGCTTGAGGTCGAGCATGGTGACCGTCTCTCCCTGCGAGCCCGTCCAGAGCGCGTCGCCATACACCTGGATGAAGAATGGATATCCGCCGCTGTCGGCCATCACTGCATCCACCACGTCGTCCGCAAAACGGCGTCCCAGCCTGACCGCAGGATCGACCAGCGCCGCCCGATCCTCCGGCGGACGCAGGTTGCCGAGCTCCTGAGTCGAAAACATCCGCTCGGAATAGCTCTTCGAACGCGACAGGTTGTCGACCACCGGCGGCAGGCCGCAGAGCATGAGCATCATCGGAAGGCTCCGCTGCTGCACCGCCGACGTCGCACTGAGGAGCGCGCTCAGCGTGAGATCGCCGGTCTTCTCCCTCACGACGTGGAACTCGTCGTAGCGCAGCACCAAACCCTTGTACTCGCTCTTCAGGCAGAGCTCGCAGATGTGGGTCAGGGCTTCGCGCAGGTCGTCGTCGAGGCGCCGCGGCGGCTCACCTCTGCGGCGCTTGGTGTCCACGCTCACCTTGAACTCGCCATAGCTCACCGTCAGCGCGCCCACCAGGTCTATCGCCGACTGCAGCATCTGCCCAGCCTTGTCCTTCAGTCGAGTCGACAGGCTCAGCTTTCGCAGCGCGCGACTGACGTCCGTGAGGACCGCGTTCGCAAACGCGTGTGGATCGCCATCGCTCTCGGAGAACTCACGGTCGATGACGATCCACCCGGCGGACTCCGCCTCCCCTTGCATGCGGTTCAGCAACACGGTCTTGCCCACGCCGCGCAGGCCGGTGATGAGGACGTTGCGCGGATGCCTGGGGTTCTTCAAGAAGCCGCGGACCGCCTCGATCTGCTCCTCGCGGTCCCCCAGGTAAGGGGGGTCGATGCCGTTGCCGGGGCGGTAGGGCGTCGGCGCCCAGACGGTGGCCATTTGATAACGAATGATAAAACCAGAGGCTTATCAATTGCGATTCGCCACGGCGTCCGTCCTGTGCGAACATTTGCTCGCTGATGGCTGTGGACCTCGGGCTCAATATGGCGGACCCCGTCACCCTTGTGATCGACCTGAACTGCGCCTTCGCCTCGATCGAACAGCAGCACGATCCAAAGCTGCGTGGCAAGCCTCTGGCCATCGCCGCGTACGCCACCGACGCTGCCACGATCGTGTCGTCATCGCGCGAGGCTCGAGACCTTGGCATCAAGACCGGGATGCGAGTCTTCGAGGCCAAGGCGATCTATCCGCGGATCATCGTGAGAGAGCCCAACCCACCCCTCTATCGGGCTGCCTCCGACACGATGATCGAGATCCTGCTGCGGCACAGCCCCGATGTCCTGCGGATGTCGATCGACGAGGCGTCGATGAGCCTCGCCGGGACTCCAAACCTGACCAAGCTCGGACCCGAGGGCGTCGGCCGCGCGATCAAGGGGGCGATTCGAGAGGAGATCGGGGATTGCGTCACCTGCTCGGTAGGGATATCGACCTCCATCTGGATGGCCAAGCAGGCGTCCAACCTCGACAAGCGAGATGGGCTCCAGCGAATCGATCACACCAACCTGGTTTCCGTGTTCGAGCGACTCGAGCTCACCGATCTGTCCGGCGTTGCCGAGGCCACCGCCAGCCGTCTTCGCAAGGCGGGGATTCAAACCGTCATCGATTTCCTGCATGCGACGCCTGCCCGGCTTGGTCTTGTGGGCATGAGGTCCGACGTTGCGGGCGGATGGCATCAGCGCCTGCGCGGGTTCGAGGTGAGCAGCTTCGAGAGCGCCGAGCGCAAAAGCTACAGCCACTCGCACGTGCTCGCCCGCGCCACCACATCGCAGGCCGAGCTGGAGGAGCTGCTGATGCGCCTTTCAGACATGGTCGGGCGCCGTATCCGTGCCTCCGAACGGCGCGGCAACGTCGTTTCGATCAGCGTCGTGTACCGGCCCGACGTGGATCGTCTCTCACGGCAATCGAAGCTGCCCTCCCCCATCTCAACGGGCGACGAGATCTACCAGGCCGCATTGAAGTTGATGGCAGCGCGCGACGCGCGCCGCCCGGTCGGGACGCTTGGCGTCGGGCTGGCCGGCCTCAGCGATGCCGGCCCCGGCCAGATGGATCTCTTCTCGGCTGCCTCCAAACCACGCGATGCTCGATTGGAGAAGGCGATGGACGCAATCCGCGATCGGTTTGGCGAGGACGCCGTGCAGCGAGCACGCCTTCTGGGTCGCGCCGCGGTGGTCCGAGACAGGATCGCCTTCGGTAACACGGGCCATCCCGACGACAAGCCACGGTCATGACCGGTTGATCAGCCCTTAGAGTTTTTCGTCGTGCCCATCCTCCGCAAGCACACAGGCACTCGCGGCGAGACCAAGATCGAGGTCTTCTTCGACCTGGTCTACGCCTTTGCCATCACGCAGCTCTCGTCGCGCTTCCTGCTCGACCACCTGAGCGTAGAGAGAGCGCTCCAGGCCGTGCTGCTGCTGGCCATGGTGTGGCTCGGTTGGTCGTACACCATGTGGCTGACCAACTGGCTCGACCCAGGTCATATCTCGGTGCGCTTAGTGCTCTTCGCTCTGATGCTTGTCAGCCTGGTCTTCTCCGCCGGTCTTCCCGACGCCTTTGGCGCTCGCGGCCTTGCCGTCGGCGGGGCGTACGCCGCCATGCAGATCGGGCGCAGCGTTTTCGCGGTGGTCGCACTGCGCGGCGACAAGCTGCAGAAGAACTTCGAGCGCATCCTGGTGTGGTGCCTGGCAAGCGGCACCCTCGCGATCGCGGGCGGCTTTCAGCATGGGTTGGTGCGTGAGGTGCTGTGGCTGCTGGCTGTCAGCATTGACATGGCAGGCAGCGTTACCGGCTTCTTTGTTCCCGGCCTCGGTCGCTCGAGGAGCCAGGACTGGAACATCGATGGCCACCACATGGCCGAGCGCTGCCAATCGTTTGTGCTGATCGCCCTCGGCGAGTCGATAGTGGTTATCGGCGCCGGCCTGGCGAGCGGGCCGAGTATCGGAATTCGTGAGCTCGTCGCGATCGTCGTCGCCTTTGCGGGATCAATTGGGCTCTGGTGGGTGTACTTCGACCGGAGTGCCGAGGTCGCTGAGAGCGTTCTGGCGAGGCATCCGAACCCCGGCAGCCTGGGCCGGTCCGCCTACCACTCGATCCACCCGGTCATGATCGGCGGGATCGTTGCCATCGCCGCCGGCGACCACGCCATCGTTTCCCACCCCAATTCTTCAGCCGGCCTCGCAACCGCCCTGATGCTGGCCGGCGGGTCGGCGATCTTTCTCGCCGGCCACGCGATGTTCAAGATCGCGGTCTGGAACGTCACGCCGTGGTCGCGGATCGTTGCAATCGCTGTACTCATTGCGTTCATACCCATCGCCACAGGGCTACCCGACCTGATCGTCGGAGCGGTGGCCGCAGCCGTGGTGCTCGCAGTCGCGGTGACCGATCCCCTGCTGTCTCAGGGGCACGAGCGGTCGGTCAACGCAGCCAAAAACCGCAGCGCGCCTGCCGCCGCCAAGAATCGCTGACACCGATGTCGAGAACCGGACGCCGGCTCCGACCAATCAATGAGCGGTCCCTTACGGGAGCGCAATTCAAGGGAGCGATCAGATGAAGTACATGATCATGACGTTCGGGTCCGCCGAGGCAGGGTTGGCCACCATGGGCAAGGAGTGGATGCTCGAGATGATCCAGTTCATGCACAACCTGGACGACGATCTCCGCAAGTCTGGCGAGCTCGTGAGCGCGGAAGGGCTCGCGGACGGAAGCCAGGCCAAGACGGTCCGCTTCGAGAATGGCATCTCGGTCGCGACCGACGGGCCCTACGCGGAATCGAAGGAATCTCTCGTCGGCTACTGGATCGTGGACGTCGAGGATGAGGACCGCGCTCTCGCGATCGCATCGCGCATCGTTGACTTTGTCAAGGTTCCGATCGAGGTCCGCCGTGTGATGGACGCGCCGCCAGACTTTTGAGATCGGACGCCCGAACCGAGGACCTGCTGCGCGAGCTTGCGCCGCAGGTTCTTGGCGCGCTGGTGAGACGGCACGGCCAGTTCGACATGTGTGAGGACGCGGTGCAGGACGCGCTTTTAGCCGCGGCGCAGCACTGGGCGGAGCAGGGGATCCCAGACAACCCGCGGTCGTGGCTCCTCACGGTCGCCTCGCGCCGCCTCGTCGACCGGTGGAGGAGTGAAGGCGCTCGCCGCCGCAGGGAGGAGACAGCGGCGCTGCTCGAGATCCCCGAGCAGGGACGAAGCGCAGCCGAACACGACGACACGCTGTCCCTGCTGTTCCTGTGCTGTCATCCCTCGCTCTCGGTGTCCTCCCAGCTGGCGCTCACGCTCAGAGCGGTGGGCGGGCTGACGACCGCGGAGATCGCAAGCGCGTTCCTCGTCCCAGAGGCCACGATGGCCCAGCGGATCAGTCGCGCCAAGGAGAGCATCAGGAGCACCGGAGCTCGATTCGAGCTGCCGGCAAAGTCAGAGCAGGCCGATCGGCTCCGGGTCGTCCTGCACGTGCTGTACCTGGTTTTCAACGAGGGGTATCTGACGAGCACAGGTCCCTCGCTGAATCGCGCCGACCTGACAGCAGAGGCGATCCGCCTGTCAGGCATGGTGCATGCGCTGCTTCCCGCTGAAGGCGAGGTCGCGGGCCTACTCGCCCTGATGCTGTTGACCGAGGCCCGCCGGGCTGCCCGGACACTGCCTGACGGTTCGCTGGTCCCGCTCGACGAGCAGAGGCGCGATCTGTGGGACCGCTCGATGATCGAGGAGGGCGTCGCGCTGCTCACAAGAACTCTGGGCACGACCGCGGTCGGTCCTTATCAGATGCAGGCCGCAATCGCGGCGGTGCACGACGAGGCGCCAAGCGCCGCGGAAACCGATTGGCCGCAGATCCTGGCCCTTTACGACGTGCTCGAACGCGTGTCGCCGGGTCCGGTGGTCAGACTGAATCGCGCGGTTGCAGTCGCAAAAGTCCACGGACCTCGAGCCGGCCTCGCCCTGCTCGGCACGCTCGACGATGACGAGCGCATGAAACGCAATCATCGCCTCGAGTCCGTGCGCGGCCACCTGCTGGAGCTTGCCGGCGACCTTTCCGCAGCGCGCGACTCGTATCAGCGGGCTGCGCGGATGACGGCGAGCCTCCCCGAACAGCGATACCTGGCCTTGCGTGCGGCGCGCCTGGCTTAGCCGGGGAGCTTCCTGATCGCGTCGCCTTGCCGCACAGTGCCCGCCACGACCACGCGGCAGTTGGCACCCCGCAAGCGCAGCTCCCGCCCCTCTGTTGAGTTGACGAACCTCTGCGCATCGTTGCCGTAGCGCGCTGAGAACTTGGCGCAACCGGTGTGCGGGGCCTCGCTGAACTCGATCACGGCGGAGCCGAGCTGGACCCGGCTGCCGGGGGGCAGGTTGGCAAGGCTGAGATCGAGATCCACGTACAGCTGGTCGCCGGCGAGCGGCCAACGATCGCGATCACCGGCGATCGCCTCGGCAACGCGCGCATTCATCAGGGTTAGCTGCGCGTCCGGGCTCGCGCCCCCATCCGCGGTGCGTTTGCTGCCGCGGATCCGCCAGGTGTCGCCTTCGAGACCATCGGAAAGGTTGAGCTGGGCCTCGCGGAGCACCCTGCGCGCATCAACGCTTGGACGGGCGACGATCAGCTGGACCGTCCCACCGTCACGCGGCGCTCGGCGGATGTTTTCCAGGCTCTCTTCAAATCGGGCCAGCTCGGTGTCCTTCAGCACGTTCATATTCTGCAGCTCCCGGCCGGCGGACACGTCGCGTTGGATAGCGGTCGAGCTGCCGGAAAACGAAGCCTGAGGCATCAGCCCCTGAACTAGGCGCACACTTCCGAGCAGCAGACAATCGGCGGCCAACACTGGAGAAAAGCGAATGTTCATGAGCATCAGGCGATACCGGATCGGGGAAGGTCAGCGCGACGAGGTGATTCGCATGGTCGACGACGGCTGGACCGACCATCTGCGCAAGGAGCCCGGGTTTCTCAGCTACCACCTGGTTCCGGTCGAGTCCAACGAGCTGGTCTCGATGACCTCGTGTATCGACGAGGACACCCTCGAGCGTGTCGTCCAGAAGAGCGGCGAGTGGGTGGGTACGCATCTCACCGCTCTGGATGTGACGCTGCTGCACTCGAGCCAGGGCAAGGTGGTGTCTCACCTCGGGGAATAAGCCATCGGCGGCCGCATTGGTGAGGTGTTTTCAAGGGACGCAGGTAGTCAAAGCAGCGCGTGGACGGGCTGGGATGAGGGGTGGAGAAGGTGGTTGAGCAGCCGATTTAGCCGCGCCTGGCGAAGGCGATGGGCCTGTCAGAAATAGCCCGAAAATATTGCCCTGTAAAGGCCCCTTTTGGGTTGCTTTCGAATACGACTTTGGTAAAATACGAACATGCGTTCCATGGTGGA
>JBDUAO010000127.1:0-7533 GCA_040004595.1 Candidatus Dormiibacterota bacterium
CGAGTTGAATTTTCGCGCTCGTAGGGCTCGTTTGAGGTCGTCCTCTGACTCCAGGAGTGAGCGGCGGATCGGGCCGGGGATCTCTCCTCCCCGGGCCAGCCACTTGTAAGTGAGGTCCACCACCTCTTGCTTGACCACCATCATTGGGTACATCGAACCGATGAAGCCCAGAGCTTCCTCGATCACGAACTCCTCCCAGATCGGCATCACGTTGTCGAAGTAGGTCTGCACGTACCCGCTCAGCAGCTCTTCTTGGTCCGCCCGGTGGAAGCCTGACGCGATCGCCCTCTTCATCGCCAGCGAGGCGTCGTGGCTCGTGACAGCCGCCCACGCCTCGGCCTTCGCCTCCGGTGTGGGCCTCGCGGCCCGGGCGGCGGCGGCGGCTCGGTGGCCCTGGTCGGTCGGATCTCGCTCGAGCTCGGCATGGATGAGATCCTCGACGGCCTCGCCGATCGTCGCGAGCGCGTTGATCACGCTCCAGCGAACCGCGAAATCGACCTGAAGCCCGTCGAGCTTCGTGGTCGCGTCCAGAAGGCCACGCAACCAGGCCACATCCCCGGGCTCCCTCGCCGCCCCGATGAAAGCGGAAGTCCACAGCAGCTGAAGGTCGGTGCCTGGCGCGACTCGGCTCAAGCGGTCCTTCGCGGCCTTCGCGATAGCCGCCCGCAATGATGCGCAACGGCCTGGATCGCCATACCTGTCGACCGCGCTGGTCATACGGCTGATCAGCGAGCCCGCGATTGCCGCGTCGGTCTCGATGTCGATGTTGGACAGCGAGATCTCGACATAGTCAGCTACGCGCAGCTTGGCGTCGCGCACCAGGTCCCACAGCGCCTCCCACAACACCGCGCGCGCCAGCCCGTCGTCGAGCCCGCTGAGGTGTGTCTTGAGTGTGGCCAGCGACCGTTGGTCGAGATCGATCTTCGTGTACGTGAGATCGTCGTCGTTCACGAGCAGCAGGTCGGGCACGGCTTCACCCGCGAGCTGCGGAACCGGCGTTGAAGCACCTTCGATATCGAGCTCGACCGAGCGGCGTCGCACCAGGGAGTTTCCCTGCTTGTCGAACAGGCCGAGGCGCAGACGATGAGGCCGCAGGGTGGGATGCTCGGGCGGCGCGCCTTGAATCAATGTTGCGGACTTGATGTGGTCGCCCTTGGTGACGAGTTTGACGCCGATGGTGTTGACGCCGGCCTGCTCCAGCCAGACCCGTGACCAGGACTTCAGGTCGCGGCCCGAGGCCTCCTCCAATGGCGCCAGAAAGTCCGACAGCTCAGTGTTCCCGTATTCGTGTCGCTTGAAGTAGGTGGCTACTCCGCGAAAGAATGCTTCCTCTCCGACCCACGCAACCAGCTGCTTGAGCGCGGCCCCGCCCTTCTCATAGGTGATCGCGTCGAAGTTGAGCAGTACGGATTCGACGTCCGGAATCTCAGCGACGATCGGGTGAGTGGTTGGCAGCTGGTCTTGCGCCTTGGCCTTCGCTTTGTAGTTCATGGCGAAAGACGTCCACGTGTTCCTGAATCGCGTGGCTTCGACGTTGGCGAGGTTGCCCATGTAGGTGGCGAATGTCTCGTTGAGCCACAGCCCGTCCCACCAGCGCATCGTCACGAGGTCGCCGAACCACATGTGGGCCATCTCGTGCAGCAGGGTCTCCGCGCGTCGCATTCGCAGCGCCTCCGTGACCCGAGACCTGAAAACGTACAGCTCGGTGAATGTGACGCAGCCGGCATTCTCCATGGCTCCGGCGGAGAACTCAGGCACGAAGAGCTGGTCGTATTTGCCGAACATATATGGATAGCCGAAACGCTCTTCGAAGTAATCAAGCCCTTGCCTCGTCAACTCGAACAGCTCGTCAGGATCGAGATATCGCATCAGCGACTGGCGGCAGTAGATACCGAGCGGGATACCGCGGTGCTCCTGATGGACCGAGTGGTAATGGCCGGCCACGATTGCGGCCAGGTAAGTCGACATCGGCCTGGACTCTGGAAACCGCGACCAGGCGCCGTCACGCTTTCCGGGTGTGTTCGAGATGACGACCCAGTCGGCCGGGGCGTTCACGGCGAAGGTGTAGGTCGCTTTCAAGTCGGGCTGGTCGAAGCACGCGAAGGCGCGGTGGGCGTCGTAACTCGCGAACTGGCTGTGAAGGTAGACGCAGCCATCGAGAGGGTCCTGGAACCTGTGAAGACCGGTGCCGTCGTGCATGTACTCCGCGGTTCCCGACACCGTGAGAGTGTTGTCGGCTTCGAGGCTCGGGAGCTGCAAGCGTCCGCCATCGAAAGCGCTGGCCGGCAACTCTTTGCCGTTGAGCTCAGCTTTTGAGACCGCCTGGCCAATGAACTCGATGAAGGTGTCCGCGCCCGTCCGGCGACTTCGGAAGGTCACCTTCGTGACGGAGCCAAAGGTTTGGTCACCCGTCGTCAGGTCCAGCGTGACGTCGTAATGAACGTCGGAGATGAGCGCAGCCCTGTCCTGCGCCTCGAGGCGCGTCAGGTTATTGCGAAGGATGATGACTTTCTTCTAGCAGCTGTCGGCTCCCAGCAGCAGAGGCGTTGACGCTGCCGCTGCGGGAGTCGTCGAAACAGCCACCAGGGCAGCTGATTTCGCGGCCGGCAGCGTGACGGTTTGGAATCCGGGGTCGGCGCGGATGAACCCCGTCGAGGGTTTGAACGATCTGCCGGGCAGCGAGGTCGTCGTGCCGGTGCACCGGTCGAAGAACTTGAGGACGTAACCCAGCGTGCCGCTCTGCGCGCTGGAATACCTCATCTCCACGTCGACCCTGCAAGCGCTGTTGATCTTGCAGGTGGTGTCGGGTAGGAACACGACGCCGGTGACCGGTGGGGCCGAAGCCGGGGCATAGGTCGGGACCGTTTGCAGCCCTCCCGGGTTCGTCGGGGTAGGCGAGGTCTTGGCCGTGGGCTTGGGGCTCTTGCCCGGTGAGGGCGTGTGCGTCACGACGCCAACCGTCGAGTGTGGCCGGGTGAGGAGGTAGACGCCGCCGCCAGCGCCGAGCAGCAGCAGGATCACCACCCCGATGATCGCCGGAAGCATCCAGGCCGGCCGGTCACTGGACTCGCGGTCCGGCGGGCGAGTTGTTGACGGCCGGCGCGCCGGCGCCGATGGAGGCGCCACGGGCGCTGCTGTCTCCGAAGCCACAACCAGGTCGGGCGCCACGTTTGGCGTCCATGCCGGCGTGGCGACCGCGCTCCACGTTTGCTGGGCCGGCGCCGCCGGCGTCGGCGTTGGTGGCACGAAGCTGGGCGGGTTGGCGGGCGGCTCGTAAGTCGGAGGCGCCGGCGGGGGCGGCGGGGCCGCGGCCGGAGGCTCTGGCGCGGCCGGGGCCGCGGTCTCCCAGGTTGGGGGCACCGGGACGTTGGTGCCAAAGGGGGCGGGCCGGGGCGCGGTTGTGGAGTAGGGCGACTGCGTTGGGGCCGCCGGCGGCGGCGGGGAGGAAGGCGGCGAGGGGGCAGGGGGAGTAGGGGGCGGGGTGGGAGCGCTCGTCGGGAAGGGCGCAGGCGGGATCATCACCGCCGGCGGCGGAGGCGGCGGCTCGGGCACCGCGGAGATCGCGGGGGCAGCAGTATCCCAGGCGGACGGACCCGCAGGGCCGGCGGGCTTGGGGTCGGCCATTCTCGGCAGGGCGTCGTATGACACCGACGTCGGGCGCGGAGTGTCTTCCGGCGGCGGCACGTATGAGGGCTGTGCCGACGGTGGCACGGCCGGGGCCGGCGCTGGGGCCGGGGCCGGGGCCGGCGCTGCGGGCGGGGCGGGTGCCTCGGCCTGAGGCAGGAAAGGCGTGATCGGCGGCATCTCCCGGCCGCCCGCGCGAGTTGCGAGCTCGGCCTGTGATGCGGTCATCCGGTCCGGCGACAGCAGCGCAGCCGCCATCTCTCGCAGAGCGCCCTGAGCGCGGTCCGCTGCCGGGCCCATGGCCCCGCTTGCCATCGACCGCATCGTCACCACGAGGCCTGGAGGGATGCTCGGCGGCGCAGGGGCCCCAGCCGGGTCGACCCCGAAAGCGGCGCAGATGGCCATACCGCTCGAACGAACATCTGCACGCAGGTCGCTTTGCGATGGGGCACCGCGCACCGCACCGGCAGGATGACCGGCAAGGCGCACCTCACCATTGCCGGTAACCCGGACAGAAGCCGCGCCAAATCCGCCCATCGCTACGCCGGCCTCGTGGAGGGCGGCAACTCCTGAGAGCAGAGAGGCTCCGAGTGCGGCTGCTGCAGGTGGTGTCAATGGCCCGCGCGAAAGGATCGTGCCGAGCGGCACGCCTTCGTTCGGCTCCGTCGCCACCCAGAGCCCGTTGGGATCGGTGCCCCAGGCCAGCACGGGAGAGAGCGCTGGATGCCGATGCTCGAAGAGACGTTGGATGCGAGGCACTGCGCCGGCGGCCTCGGCCGCGGGAACCGGGATCTCATGTACCACCACGGATTTTCCGTTCTTCAGCACGGCCTTCCAGCCCTGGCCCGCGCCAGGGTCGACGAGCTCGATCAGCCGCGGTTTGGACTCACTCTCCGGCATATGGGGGCCATGGTAACCTTGCCGGACGTGGCATATGTGATCGTTCAGCCGTGTGTCGGTGTCAAAGACGCCTCATGCGTCGAAGTCTGTCCGGTGGATTGCATACACACCGACGACGCTGCAACGATGTATTACATCGATCCTGACGAGTGCATCGACTGCGGTGCCTGCGTGGATCCCTGTCCCGTCGACGCGATCTTTCCCGAGGATGAAGTTCCGGAGCAGTGGCGCGACTTCATCAAGATCAACGCCGACTATTTCAAGAAGTAGTAGACCCGCGTAATTTGACTCGACACGCGGTGACCCTCATACCGGGGGACGGCGTCGGACCCGAGATCTGCGACGCTGCCGTGCGCGTCATCGAAGCCACTGGTGTCGCCTTCGACTGGGACGTCCACCAAGCGGGCGAAAACGTCATCAAGGAATTCGGCACGCCGCTCCCCGACCACGTGATCGCCTCCATCCGCAAGAACAAGGTCGCGTTGAAGGGCCCGATATCCACGCCCATCGGCAGCGGCTTTCGCAGCGTCAATGTCGCGCTCCGCCAGGTTCTGGACCTGTACGCGCTGGTGCGCCCCGTCAAGGCTTACAAGGGCGCGCGCAACCTGCGCGACGACCTCGACTTCGTGATCGTCCGTGAAAACACCGAGGACATCTACGCCGGTATCGAGTTCGAGCTCGGCACTCCCGATTGCGACAACCTGATCAAAGAGATCTCGACGCTCTCCAAGAAGGCGATCAGGCCGGATAGCGGACTATCCATCAAGCCGATATCCGTCAGCGGGTCGGAGCGCATCGTGGAGTTCGCATTCGACTACGCGCGCAAGAACGGCCGGCGCAAGGTGACCGCTGTGCACAAGGCGAACATCTTGAAACACACCGACGGCCTGTTCCTGGCGGTGGCGCGCAGGGTGGCGGAGCGAAATCCCGACATCGAATTTGAGGACCGCATCGTCGACAACATGTGCATGCAGCTGGTGCTGCGTCCGAAGGAATACGACGTCCTCTGCTGCTTGAACCTGTACGGGGACATCATCTCGGACCTTGGCGCAGGGATGATCGGGGGCCTCGGGCTGGCGCCTGGCGCGAACATCGGCACCAATGGGGCGGTGTTCGAGGCCACCCACGGCAGCGCGCCCAAGTACGCTGGCCAGAACAAGGTCAATCCGATGGCGGTGATGCTGTCCGGCGTTCTGATGCTTCGCCATCTCGAAGAGGTGAGCGCCGCTGATGCGCTCGAGGGCGCCATCGCGGCAGTCATTGCCGACGGTCGGAACGTCACGTATGACTTGAAGGAGCGCCGCGATGACGCTTCATCTGTCGGCACCAGCCAGGTGGCCGATGCCGTGATCGCGCAACTGAAAGCAGGGGCTTGAGAGCTCTCAGCCTCGACGTGGTGCGGCTGCGGCGCCTCTGGGATGAGCACATCCACCAACCCTTTCCGGCCACGGGAGACGACCCTCGCGTTCAGGAGGTGGCCCTGTACTCGTCGTGGCTGGGCAGCATGGTTGAGGTGGCCGTACGCCACGGCACGCTTGACGCCGAGCACGCGAAGATGTTGAAGGTCCGGCGCGACGAGGGCAACCAGGCCCTGTTCCGCGCGAGCGGGGAGCTGGGTGAGCCGGTGCGCTCCTACGTGGCGCGACTCATCACGATCGAAGACATCCTCTCCGGTTTGCCTGTCAAATGACATTCCGGGCGGGCGTCGTCGCGACGCTGTTTCTGACGACCGCGTGCAGCAATGGAGCAACGCCGCAAGTCGCCACGCCGACCGATTCACCTGTCGTCGCTGTGGTCGCGGCGCCGGATTCGGGGGATCAGCCGTCATTCGCGGTCCGCACGGGGCGACCGCCCACGTTGAGCCTTCAGGAGCTGTTTCACCCCACTTACAGCGTGCCGACCAGCTCAACTGAGATCAGGACGTTGCTCGTGACGGGCGATGTCATCCCCGCTCGGGGAGTGAATTACTACCAGACGGCGAGGCACGACTATCTCTGGCCGTTCAGGCCGACGGCGGCATACACCAAGAGTGCCGACATCACGTACATCAACCTCGAAGCGCCGCTATTCGCAGGTTGCCCTGTGAGCCCGGCTGAGAGCTTCACGTTCTGCGGTGATGCGCGAACTGTCAACGGCCTCACCTACATGGGCGCTGATGTCGTCAACCTCGCGAACAACCATCTGAGCAACTACGGCGCCCAGGGGATCACCGCAACCGACCTCTTGCTCCACCAGCACGGCATGCAGACGTCGGGTCTCGGTCCCGTGGCGTTGATCAACGTGCGCGGGCTCAAGTTCGGCTTCGTCGGCTTCAACGGCGTTGGCGTGGCCATCGATAGGACGGCCCTCAAAGCCGGCATCGCGCGCGCGCGCCAGCTCGCTGATGTCGTCGTCGTGCAGTTCCACTGGGGAAAGGAGTACGAGCGGCAACCCAAGGCTGATCCCGGAGTGCCCACCCCTGACGACCCGGTGGCCATGGCCCACCTCTCAATCGATTGGGGCGCGGACATCGTGATCGGCAACCATCCGCACTGGTACCAGGGAGTCGAGGTCTATCACGGAAAGCTCATCACATACGCGCATGGAAACTTCGTGTTCGACCAGATGTGGTCCGAGCAGACGAGGGAGGGCGTGATCGGCACCTACACGTTCTATGGGACCAAGCTGGTGGCCGCGAAGTGGGTGGCTGTGCGCAGCTACGACTATGGGCAGCCGGAGTTCATGAACGCGAAGGACAATGCGATCGCTCTCACGACAATGGAAGCTGCGAGCGATCAGCTCGCAGTACGGTTGAAGGAACCAACAACACTGCCAATCCCAGCGCTACCAAAAGCGCCGCCGTGCGCGCCACAACATGCCCCGCCGCCATATGGGAATGGAGGCGGCGGCGTAGGCGAGTGCGCCCCGGCCTAAACGCAGTCCTCCCCGCTTGCCGGGGAGGTGGCCCGAAGGGCCGGAGGGGACGTGCAAAAAGGCATTTTGTCCTCCCCGCTTGCCGGGGAGGTGGCC
>JBDUAO010000027.1:0-24686 GCA_040004595.1 Candidatus Dormiibacterota bacterium
TCCCTCCAGTTGACCCGGTTCGGCGATTGCTCCATCAAGAGCCACGGCTTGCCATGACCCAGGGACCGCATGAGGTCGCCGGCCATCGCCGATCGCATCCCCGCCTCGGGGTCCAGCGGGTCCTGGTACACGTCGTCGGTCACGATGTCCTCCCGCTCGGCCCATTTCCAGTAGTCGAGTGGCTTGAAGAAACGCATGAAGTTGGTGGTGACCGGAACGTTCGGGCTGAGCTCGGTCAGCACCCTGTGCTCTATCTCGTAGCACGCGAGCAGCTCATCGGAGGAGAAGCGCATGAAGTCCAGCTCCTGGCTGGGGTTGGGCCACGTCGGGGTGCGTCGAGGCGGCAACACCTCGTCCCAGGCCGAGTAGCGCTGCGACCAGAAGTCGGTTCCCCACGCGCGATTCAGGCCGTCGATGTCGACGTAGCGATCCTTGAGCCAGGCCCGAAATGCTCGGGCCGAAATGTCGCAGAAGCATGCGGGTACATGGCACGCGTACTCGTTCCCGACATGCCACATCACCAGCGCGGGGTGCTCGGCATAACGTGTCGCAAGAGCATCGACGAGGCGCCGCGTCCCCTCCCTGTAAATCGGGCTGCTTGGACAGTAGTGCTGGCGCGCCCCAGGCCAGAGTCGCACGCCATCCGCAAGCACCGGCAGCATCTCCGGATGCGCATGGGCCATCCACGGCGGTGGCGAGGCGGTCGCAGTGGCCAGGTCCACCGAAACTCCACCCTCGTGGAGCAGGTTCATGATCCGGTCGAGCCAATCGAAGGCGAACCTGCCCTCTTCCGGCTCGAGCCGGGACCACGCAAAGATGCCGAGCGAAACCAGGTTGACGCCCGCCTCGCGCATCAACCGAACGTCTTCCGGCCAAACCTCCTCGGGCCACTGATCGGGGTTGTAGTCGGCGCCGTAGAGGACGTGCGGAAGCCTGTCTCCGAGAAGCGTGCCGTCGATGGGCTTCTCGATCGGAGCTCAGCCCTTCGTCGAACCGAGCGTGAGGCCCGCTACGAAGTGCTTCTGCAGGGCGATGAAGATGATGATTGGGGGAATCGCCGCGAGTAGAGAGCCGGCGGCGACGAGGTTGTAGTTGACAAAGAACTCGCCCTGCAGATTGTTGAGGGCGCTGGTGATTGGTCTCTTGTCGCCGGTCTGCAGCAGTATCAAGGCCCAGAAGAAGTCGTTGTACATGAAGGTGAACAGCAGCGTCGCCATCGCCGCAAGGGCGGGCCGGCACAGCGGGAGGATGACGCTCCACCAGATGCGCAATACATTCGCGCCATCGACGAGAGCGGACTCGGTGATCTCCTTGGTGATCGTCTTCATGTAGTTGCTGAGTACGAAGGTTGCGAAGCCGGTCTGAAAGACGACGTGGATCAGGATGATGCCGAGGTATTGGTCGTACAGCAGCCCGTTGTCGCTGAAGAGCGCGAATGAGAACCTGCCGATATCGATCGACCCCAACGAGACTATCGGCGTGTGCAGGTAGATCCAGTACAGCGGCACGATGATGACCTGCGGCGGAAGCAGGTTGCCGGCGGTGAACAGCATCAGGATCACGAGGTTGAACTTCCAGCTGAACTGCGTGCAGCAGAACGCGACCATCGACGCCAGCAGCAATGTGAGGATGACGCCGGGAACGACGATCACGAGCGTGTTGAGGTAGAAGTACGGCAGGTCGGCCTGGGTCCATACGGTCGTGTAGTTGTCGAGGCTCAAGGACTTCGGCCACGACAGGTATCCGTTGAAGAGCGTTTCGCTGACCGGCCGCAGGGATGCCAGGATCGCCCAGAGCAATGGGAACAACCACAGCGCGACGGCTGCGATAAGGAAGGCGTGAAGGGCGATCCGCGCGGGTCGAATGCGCCGAGGTCGCGATGGTTGGATCCGTGAAGTGCGAGGAGCCGCGGTCATCGTGCTCATGCCTGAGCCCTCATGGCTCGAGAGAGGAACAGGACGATCGGCCCAAGCGAGATCACCAGGAGGATGACAGCGATCGCGGAGCCAAAGCCGATCAGGCTCGCCTCGCTGATGCTGTTGTTGGTGATCAGCGTCGACAGCAGCTCTAGACCGTTGGTGCCGTGGTTGAAGATGAACGCGAGGTCGAACGCCCGTAGGGCCTCGATTGCGGTGACGACCACGATGATCACGTTGATCGGCGCCATCACCGGCAGAACGACGTTGAAGAAGGTCTGAACCTCGGTGGCGCCATCGACCTTCGCCGCTTCTCGCAGGGATGGGTCGACGCTCTTCAATCCGGCTAGGTACAGCACCATGATGTAGCCGATGTGCCGCCAGCTGGTGGCGACGAGGGCCGCGTAGATATTGAGATTTGGGTTGCCGAGCCAGTCAATGATCTTGCCGCTCTTGACCAGGCCGAACGCGTTGTTGATGAACCCATCGCTGGGCGCGTATTGCAGCTCCCAGATGAACCCGACGACGACCAGAGGGAGCACGACAGGAAGGAAGAACACGCTCTGGTAGAAGCGCTTCCCGCTGAGCTCTCGATCCAGCAGAACGGCCAGGAGCATGCCGATGGGAGTGGCGATGAATGCCAGGAAGGCCAGCCAGATGAGGTTGTGCTCCACGGCCGGCCAGAAAAATGCGTAACCCGTGAAAAGCGTCTTGTAGTTCTTGACGCCGACGATGTTTTGCGCCGTCACCTGTCCGATGCCGGACCAGTCCGTGAACGACAGCAGGATCGAGGCGACCGTGGGGCCCCATACGAACGCAAGGTCGAGGGCCAACGGAATGCCGACCATCAAAATGATCAGCAGCCTGTCGGGTCGAGTGAGCAGGCTGTAACGGCGGCGTCGCCGGGTGGCAACCAGAGCCCCCGCCTCAGGCGCTTTTGACGCCCGGGCGGGGACCGCGCTGGTCGCGGGACTGGCCACGATTAGATTATGTCGGCGCTACGCTTCGGCGGGCAGCGAGTCCCAAAACTGCTGCATCTTCGTTTGCAATGTGGTCGGGTCGGATTGCGGGCTTGCGATGAACGACTTCAAGAAGCTCTGCATGCCGTTCGCGCCTGCAAAGTCCGGACGCGAGTCGCGGTCGAAATACTGCGTGATCTTGCCGGCCGCGCTCACGATCTGCTGTGCCTTCTTCTGCAGAAGCGTGTAGCCGCTGATGTCGGCGTCGTTCGCCGTCGGGATCGAGCCCGGGGCCTGCTTGAAGAACATGCCCTGAGCCGCGCCCGTGGCCATGAACTTGAGAAATGCTGCTGCCTGGCCTCTGTCCTTGCTGAGCGTCGGCGACTTCTTGCTCATCATGTACACGTCGATCGGCGCATCCAGGGCCTTCTCGGCGTCGAATGACGTCCCCAGGTTCGGGAAAGGGAAGAAGTCGAGCTGGTCGACGTCGGCCTGGCTGCCGGTTGCCTTGAACTCGTCGGACACGAACAGGCCGAGCACGTACATGCCTGCCTGCTTGCGAAGGAGCTTGTCCGCCGCCTGCTGCCATGTGGTTCCGTTCGGCGCCGCGGAGTAGTACTGCGTGATCTCGGCCCACTTCTTGAAGACCGCGGTCACCTTCGAGTCGGTCCACTTCTCCTGCCCGACCAACAGCCGGGTGTGGAAGTCGTAGCCGTTGAGCCGGAGGTTGATGATGTCGAAAGTGCCCTGCGCGGGCCAGCCGTCGTTCTGGCCCATCGCGATCGGGGCCAGGCCGTCCATCTTCATCTTTGCGCAGAGCGCCTTGAAGTCGTCCCAGTTGGTAGGCACTGTGTAGCCCTTGGCGGCGAAGACATCCTTGCGGTAAAAGACCGCCCAGGGGTAGTAGTCGGTCGGCACCGCATACACGTGACCGTCGTTGCCCTTGACCGCGGTCGCGAATGCGTCCGTGTAGTTGGACTTCACCGCGTCCCAGACGTCGTCGATCGGGCTACAAAGGCCCTTGTCCGCGAAGAAGCGCATGCGGTGTCCGGAGAACCAGGTGAAGACATCCTGGGGAGTGCCCTGCAGGTAGGAGTTGATGCTGTCCTGGAAGGTGTTGTGGCTGACCGTGTTGACGTTCACCTTGGTGCCACCGTTGGCTGCTGTGAAAGCATCGACGATGTCTTTCAGGCCGGCCTTCACCGAGGGGTCCGATTGATAGCTCCCGATCGAAAGCGTGCCGCCGGTGGTCGAACCTGTAGTCGTCGTGGTTGTACCGCCACAGGCGGCGATGAACGCCGCCAGGCTGCCATAGCCGGCGATCTTCAGGATGTCGCGCCGTGACAGGTCGAGGTTGAGCGGAAGGTCGGTCTCGAGAAATGGAAGCTCGAGTCTTCGGGCCTCAAGCGCCCGTCGAACTTTCATGGCGTCGCGCGAATCACCCATAGGACTCCTCCTCCTGCATCGTTCAGACCAGGACGTCACCTGCGGCCTTCTTCCCGGATTCGATCCAGCCCGGGGCGAGAGTGCGCCGGCAGCAGGTCTTACTCAGTACCCCTCGGTCGCCTCCGACGTTCGGTTGTTTCCGCGCCGCGGCCAGAGTCGTACTCCGGACCGCGTATTACCGGAAAGATACAGATTCGGTCAGTTTTGTCAATTAGTAGTTTTGGTTCTGCTCACTATTGATTGGAAATGATCGATACGTTACGATCCCTCGAATGCTAGCGGTCGAGCGGCGAAGGCTCATCGCGGAGAGCGTCAGGTCTCGCGGGGTCGTTTCCGTGGCCGAGATGGCGGAAACGCTCGGCACGACCGAGATCACCCTGCGCCGCGACCTGCGAGCGATGGCCAGGGACGGCCTGCTCGTGCGGACGCACGGTGGTGCCGTGCAGCCGGCGAGCCTCGGGCACGAGCCCAGCTACTACGAGAAGTCGGGACAGGCCGCGACAGAGAAAGCGGCCATCGCGCGCGTGGCGTTCGGGATGGTCCGGCCGGGCGACTCGATCCTGCTCGGCCCGGGCACGACCACGCTTGCCCTCGCCCGGCTCCTGGTCGCCTGTCCCGAGCTGACCGTGGTGACCAACTCGCTGCTGGTCGCGCAAGCCTTGATGGACGCTCCGCGGGTGGAGGTGATCCTGACGGGCGGCACGCTGCGCCGGTCGATCCACGCGCTGGTCGGTCCAGCCACCGAGGATTCGGTCCGGGCATTACGGGCAACACAGGCGTTCATCTCCGGCAACGGCTTCTCGGCCGAGCGTGGCTTGAGCACGCCGAACCCGCTCGTGGCGGCTACCGACCGCGCCATCGCCGGAGCGGCCCAGCAGGTCGTGGTGCTTGTCGACCACACCAAGGTCGGCCAGGAGACCATGTGCCAGACGGTTCCGACCGCGCGCATTCACACACTCATCACCGATTCGAAAGCTCAACCCGCAGCGCTCGAGGCGATTCGCGAAGCAGGCGTCGACGTACGGGTCGCAGAGGTGGGCAGGCGTGAGCAGATCGCCGGCGCGACCGACTGACCGCAAACCTCGGGCGCCTGCAGCGCGCGCGACTGCCGCACGCCGTGACCGCCCCCCAGCCCTGGCAAAGCTTGAGCTGGAGCTGCGCGACGGCCGGTACCTTCTCGCATTCAACCGCGCCACTCCCGCCGATAATGCCTGACCTCCGCTTCGACCCCCTGCGTGGGGAATGGGTCGCTTACGCGACAGAGCGCAACGACCGAACGTTCCTGCCGACCGAATTCTGTCCGCTATGCCCGAGCGGGGACGGAGGCGCGTCTGAAGTTCCACTGGACACCTTCGAGGTCGTGGTGTTCGAGAACCGGTTCCCTGCCTTCGGCCCGGACAGAGACCATGGGCGGGTCGTGCGACCGGCAACCACCGGCTGTGAGGTGGTCGTGTACACCTCAGAGCACACGGCGACCCTCGCGCAGCTGCCGGTCGAAAGGGTGCGCTTGCTGATCGATGTCTGGGCCGATCGCTATGAGTCGCTTGGCGCGCGCCCGGAGGTTTCGTATGTCTTCATCTTCGAGAACAAGGGCGAGGAGATCGGGGTCACGCTGCACCACCCGCACGGCCAGATCTACGCACTGCCCTTTGTGCCCCCGTTTGCAGCTGCGGAGCTCCGCGCCGCTGGTGATCATCACAGGACCACCGGACGGTGCCTGCACTGCGACGAGCTCGAGTCCGAGATCGCCGGGCCACGCCTCCTGTTCGCCGGCGACTCGATGGCCGCGTTCGTGCCGAATGCGGCGCGCTGGCCGTACGAGGTGCACGTTTATCCACGCAGGCACGTCAGCACGATCGTCGATCTCGATGAGGCGGAGCGATCAGATCTCGCGGCCGCCCTGCTGCGGGTGGCGGGCACGTACGACAGGGTCTTGGGCTTCTCCACCCCATACGTGATGGCTATGCACCAGGCGCCCACCGACGGCAGGGCGTGGCCTGAGGCCCACCTGCACATCGAGTTCTACCCGCCGCATCGACGTGCGGACAGGCTCAAGCACCTCGCCGGAGTCGAGATCGGCGCGGGCACCTTCGTCAACGACACCAAGCCCGAGGAAACGGCTTCCCAGCTGCGTCGCGCCGCTCGAAAAAGGCCCAGTGCCACGCCGGTGAATGCCGCCGGTGCCGCCAAAACCTTGAATTAGGATTACGAAAATGGCATCCGTCACCTTCGACCACGTGACAAAGCGGTTCGCCGGTGGCATCCTCGCCGTCAACGACCTCAGCCTCGAGGTCAACGACACCGAGTTCATGGTTCTCGTCGGTCCGTCGGGATGCGGAAAGTCGACTGCGCTGCGAATGCTCGCCGGCCTGGAGGAGATCACCGACGGCGAGATCCGCATCGGCGACACCGTCGTCAACGACATGGCGCCACGCGATCGCGACATCGCGATGATGTTCCAGTCCTACGCGCTCTACCCCCACATGACGGTGTACGACAACATGGCTTTCGGCCTGCGGATGCGCCACATGGAAAGCTCGGAGATCGAGCGGAGGGTCAACAACGCGGCGAACATCCTGGAGCTTGGACCGCTGCTGAAGCGCAAGCCCCGCCACCTGTCGGGCGGCCAGCGGCAGCGCGTCGCGCTTGGCCGCGCCATCGTCCGCGAACCACAGGCATTCCTGCTGGACGAGCCGCTCTCCAACCTCGACGCCAAGCTCCGAGTGCAAACACGCATCGAGCTTCAGAAGCAGCACCGCCTGCTGCACGCAACCTTCATCTACGTCACACACGACCAGGTCGAGGCGATGACGATGGGCGATCGGATCGCGGTCATGAAAGACGGAGTGCTGCAGCAGGTGGCGCGGCCGCGCGAGATCTATGACAACCCCGCCAACATGTATGTGGCGGGCTTCATCGGCATCCCGACCATGAACTTCATCCCCGTGACGGTCCAGGGCACCACCGCCAAAGCGTCAGGTTTCGACCTCGAGCTGCCAAAAGCGCCAGGAATCGCCAACGGCATCCTCGGAATCCGACCCGAAGCCATGACTGAGCACCCCAGCCCTGATCATCCTGGTCTGGAGATGAAGGTCGAGGTGTCCGAGGTGCTGGGCCCTGACCAGTTCATCTACGGCCAGGTGGGCGGGGATGCCATCACCGCGCGCGTCGACCCGCAACTGAAGGTGGATCCAGGCGACAGGGTGCGGCTCGGCATCGACCGGCGCCGGCTACACCTGTTCGAACCAGCGACGGGAGCGGCAATTCTCTAGGAAACATCACCGCTCCTCGCGCACGTAAGGAGTACCCAACGCCGCGGGCGCACCGAGACGCTGCTTTGCCCAGCCCGTCGAGACGACGACCAGCACCACCACGGTCATAACGTAAGGAAGCGAAGCGAAAACCTCGGGCGGCAGGTGCACCTGCCGCGCCTGCAGCACAAAGCCGAGGCTGGAGAACAGGCCGAACAGGTAGGCCCCCACCAACGTCAGCTCCGGCCGCCAGAAGGCGAAGATCACCAACGCGATCGCGATCCAGCCGGCCCCCGAGGTCATGCCATCGATCCAGTTGGGGGTGATGGCCAGGCTGAAGTAAGCACCGCCGACGCCGGCAAGCAAGCCGCCGGCGAGCGTGTGCGCGTAGCGGTATCGGGCGACGTTGACACCCATAACATCGGCGGTCTCGGGCGACTCGCCGACGGCTCGCAGGTGGAGGCCGGTCCGCGTTCTGTAGAGATAGGCGAGGACTACGATCACCAGCGCCCAGGAGGCGTAGACAAGCGCGTTCTGATGGAAAAGAATCGGCCCGGCGACCGGCAGGTCCTGCAGGCCGAAGACGTTCAGTCCGATGAACTCGTGCTTCGCCGGTTGCCCTCCAAGCCTCGCCACGTTGCCGACATAAGAGGAGAGGCCGGTGGCGCCGGCGAAGATGGTGAGTGCCAGCCCGGAGACGATCTGGTTCGCACGAAGCCCCACGACCAGAACGGCATGAATCAACGACACGGAGAGTGCGGCCAGCCCGCCGATCAGCGTCGCGAGCAGCAGAACCACCCAATCCGGGCCGGACAGGTGCTGGACGCTCCAGAATGCGGTGACGGCGCCGATCAGCATCATGCCCTCGACCCCGAGGTTGAGAACCCCCGAACGCTCGGCCAGCAGCTCACCGACCGATGCAAACACGAGCGGCGTCCCGTAGAAGATCGCGGAAGCGGCAAGGACTACTACGATGCTGTTGTTCATGTGCCGGCGGCTGCAGCCGGCGCCGGGCTGCGGGACGCAAACGTGATGCGATAGCGGACGAGCAGCTCGCCCCCCAGCGCAAAGAACAGGATCGTCCCCTGCAGCACGCCGACCAGGCCGGCGGGAAAGTCAGGCCCCTGGAGGCTGTAGCCGGCGTTCGCCAGCCCGCCGATCAGGATGGCCACGACTGGGACCGCGAGCGGGTTGTATCTCGCAAGCGCGGCGACAACTATGCCCGCATAGCCAAGCCCTGCCTGCTGCAGGCCGCGCGGGTCGAGCACGTGCCGGAAATCACCGACCTCGCTCGCGCCACCCAGCCCCGCCAGCGCCCCCGACAGGGCCATCATCGCGACGATGACGCGGCGGCTCTTGATGCCCGCGTAGCGCGCGGCGGCTCGAGAATCGCCGAGCACGCGGACCTGAAAGCCGAACACCGTCGAGCGGTACACGAGCCACAGCGCGATCGCCGCGAGGATTCCAAGCACGAAGCCGAACGGCACGATCGCAAACTGGAGGTCGAACGAAGGCCAGCTCGCCGCGTCGGCCAGGACCTTGCCCTGGGGAAACTGCCTCGCCGTGAAGGTCGAAAGGTCGCGCCAGTAGGACTGGCTGTCGAAGATCAGGTAGAGCAGCACGAGTCCTGCGACGTAGTTGAGCATCAGGGTCGTGATGATCTCGTTGGTGTTGAGGTACGCCCTGAGCAGACCGGGGATGACTGCCCAAGCCGCGCCTGCGACAAGGCCACCTACGACCATCCCGCCAATCAAGATTGGGGCGGACTGATGTTGTAACGCGATGCCCACGCCGGACGCGCCGACGGCGCCGAGATATAGCTGACCCTCGCCGCCGATGTTCCACAGCCTCATGCGGAAAGCAGCAGCGGCGGCCAGGCCGGTCAATAGGAGAGGCGTGGCGGTGACGAGTGTGCCCGTCAGCGCGCCGGGCGCGAAAAATGCCCGGTCGAAAATCCTCTGATAGGTCGCGAGCGGGTCCTTGTCCGCGATCAGCAGGATGGCCGCTGAAGCGATAAAGGCAGCGACCAGCGAGAGGACGGGAACAGCGAAAAGCAACCAACGAGGCGTCGTCTGCCGGCGCTGAATTCGAATCAACTGGCACCGGCCATCATCAAGCCGATGTGCTGAACGTCAGCGCCGGCGCGCGACACCACACCGACGATTCGTCCCTCAAAAATCACAGCGATGCGGTCCGCGAGGACCAGGATCTCATCGAGGTCCTCGCTGATAAGGAGGATACCGACGCCGCGCGCAGCCGCCTCGATCAAGAGTGTCCGGACGCTCTCGGTGGCGCCAACATCCAGACCCCGGGTTGGATTGGCCGCCACTATCACGACGGGCTCGCTCGACAGCTCCCTCGCGAGGACCACCTTCTGGACGTTCCCTCCTGACAATAGCCGCGTCGCAGTATCAGGCCCGGGAGCC
This sequence comes from Candidatus Dormiibacterota bacterium, assembly GCA_040004595.1. Lineage (GTDB taxonomy): Bacteria > Chloroflexota > Dormibacteria > Dormibacterales > Dormibacteraceae > Palsa-872. The sequence goes on from JBDUAO010000027.1 coordinate 9,999, forward strand.
GCGACCGCAAAGCGCTTCATCAGGTCGCGCGCGTTGGCCAGAGCCAGGCCGCGACGGAGGACGCCCAGCCTGGAGATGGGCGCCCGCCTGTGGGATTTGAGAATCAGGTTGTCCGCGATCGAAAGGCTCGGCGCGACCCCGGTGCCCATGCGGTCCTCGGGCACGTGCGCCACACCTTTCTCAATCGCCTCCTCCGCGTCCCCATTTCGCAGCTTTCTGCCGGCAAGGAGGACGTCTCCCGACGTCCTGGCTCGTGACCCTGAGATGACCTCGGCGAGCTGGCGCTGGCCGTTGCCCGAAACGCCGGCGACGCCGACGATCTCCCCACTCCTCACGCTGAGCGACACCCCGTTGAGCGCGCGGATCCCCAGGTCGCCGTTGGCGCTCACCCCCAGCAGCTCGAGCACGACTTTTGCGCGTGCGAGATCCTGGGCCTTCTTCGACGGCGCGAACACGACCTCGCGGCCGATCATCATCCTCGCCAGCTCCGCTGGGCTGCTCTCGCGCGTAACGACCGTGCCGATCGTTCGCCCTCCGCGGAGGACTGTGACGCGATCCGATACAGCCATCAGCTCGTCGAGCTTGTGGGAGACGAAGACGACGGTCCTGCCTTCGTCGGTCATCCGCCGCAACGTCACGAACAGGTCGTCGGCCTCCTGCGGCGTGAGCAGCGAGGTGGGCTCGTCGAGGATCAGGATGTGGGCGCCGCGATATAGAGCCTTCAAAATCTCGACCCGCTGCTGCTCGCCCACCGACAGCTGCCAGATCCGAGCCCTGGGATCAACAGGCATCCGGTAGCGCTTGGCCAGCTGTTCGACCTTCGAGTCGATGGTCCGCGCCGAGGTGCGCAGCCAACCGGCCCGGCTGTCGCCAAGCACGATGTTGTCCGACACCGTCAGCGAATGCGCCAGACGGAAATGCTGGTGGACCATGGATACGCCCGCGGCCATCGCGTCCTTCGGTGAGTGGAACTCGACACGGCGCCCGTCGATGGCGATCTCGCCAGAATCGGGGCGGTACAGGCCGGTCAGGATGCTGGCAAGGGTCGACTTGCCGGCTCCGTTCTCGCCGAGAAGAGCGTGCACCTCGCCGTGGCGGGCTTCGAAATCGACCGAGTCGTTGGCGAGGACGCCCGGGAATCGCTTGGTGATCGAGCGCATGGCCACCGCCGGGCTCTGCCCGGCGGTGACCTCATCCACGCTTTCGCTCCTAGCTGCCCTTGGGGCTGCCGATGACGCCCTGCACGAACCAATCGATGCTGAGAATCTGGTCGAGGGTGAGCTTGGTGCCGCTCGGAACCTTCACCTTGCCCGACTGGTCGTTCAGCGGTCCGGTGAACTCGTAGAAGGTGCCTGCAACCAGAGCTGCTTTCTTGTCGCTGATCTTGGCCTGGGTGGCGGAGTCCACCGACGTGCCGAACGGCGCGATGTCGACGAATCCGTCCTTGAGGCTGCCGTAGTAGCTGCCGCTCGTCCACGAGCCGTCCATCGCCGCCTTCACTCGCGTGAGCTCGTAAGGGCCCCAGTGATAGACGGTGCCTGTGAGCCACTGGTCGGGGGCGAACGACTTCTGGTCGGAGTCGTATCCCGCCCACTTCAGCGGGGGATTGTTGGCCTTGGCGGCCTCGCCGGTCGCCGGGCTGTCCTGGCCCTGCCCGAGGACGTCCACGCCGGCGGAGATGAGGCTCTGGGCCGCCGCCTTCTCCTTGGCCGGGTCAAACCACGTCGTGGTCCAGATCACATGGACGGTGGCGCCGGGGTGGGTCGCCTGGGCTCCCAGTGTGAATGCGTTGATCTCGCGGATGACTTCGGGAATCGGGAAGGGAGCGACGAAACCGATCTTGCCCGACTTGGAGGCGGCTCCCGCCGCCATTCCGGTCAGGTAGTCGGCGTCTTCAGCCGCGCCGAAAAACTCGGCCATGTTCTTGTCAAGCTTGAACCCGGTCGCCATCTCGAATTTGACGTCCGGGTACTTCTTGGCGGCGGCCGCCACCTGGTCCTGGAAGCCAAACGACGTGGCGAAGATGATCTTGTTGCCGTCGGCGACAAGGCCGTCGATCACCTGAGTTGCCTGGGGTCCTTCGGGGACGTTTTCCTTGAACGTCGTCTGCACCTGGCTCCCGAGCTGCTGAGCGACGTAAAGGCGGGCGTCGTCGTGCGCCTTCGTCCAACCAGCGTCGGCGGAGCTGCCGACGTATAGCCAGGCGGCCTTGTACGCCGTGCTGGAGGGCGGTGTCGTCGTGCTGCCTCCACACGCGGCGAGGCCGGTCGCGGCCAGTGCGAGCAACGTCATGCGTCTCATTCGCGACAAACCTCCATTCCACTCAAGGCGCCACCCCCGTGTTGGCTCGGGTGCCGCGCTGCCCCAAAGACGGGACCCAACATCCCGCTACGCATAATGATCGCGTAATGCCGACAAGTGGTGCGGACCGATTCCAGATCGCCGTGGCAGGCCTGCAGTTTACGGCTCGGCTCGAGACCAAGCTCGCGCCCCGAACCTGCGCCAGGTTCCTTTCGATGCTGCCGCTGAAAGCCAGGATCATCCAGGCGCGGTGGAGCGGCGAGGCGGCCTGGATACCCTTTGGCAACCTCAACGTTGACCTCGGACTTGAAAATCAGACGAGCTACCCCGCTCCCGGCCAGCTCCTCCTCTATCCCGGCGGGATCAGCGAGACCGAGATCCTCTTTCCCTACGGCTCGACCGTGTTCGCGAGCAAGGTGGGACAGCTGGCGGGCAACCACTTCGCCACCATTCACGACAGCGTCGACCAGCTCAAGGAGCTGGGCCGCATCGTCCTCTGGGAGGGCGCGCAGGACATCACCTTTCAGGGCCGCAAGGCCCCGCGTCCCGCTCGACGCTGATGAGCGCCGGCGGCGACCTGGCGGCAGCCGCGATGGAGCGCTGCGATGCGCTCGGCGCAGTCAGCGAAGAACCGGACCGGCTGACACGCCAGTTCGCAGGCGAGGCGATGCAGCGCGCGCACGCAGCCGTGGGGGAATGGATGCAGAAGGCCGGAATGGTGGTGCGCCACGACAACATCGGCAACCTGCACGGGCGTTATGAGGCCGAGGCGACCGGCAGGCCGACGCTCCTCATCGGCTCGCACCTCGACACGGTTCGCGACGCGGGCAGGTACGACGGACCGCTTGGAGTCATGGTCGGTATAGCGTCGGTGCAGCGTCTTCACGACCTGGAGAAGCGGCTGCCCTTTGCCGTCGAGGTCATCGCGTTCGCCGATGAGGAGGGTCTGAGGTTCAGCTCAACCTACCTCGGCAGCCGCGCGCTGGCGGGTACGTTTGACGACACCGACCTCGACGGCACCGACGCGGACGGCGTGACGATGGCCGAGGCCATCAGGACCTGCGGCGGAGACCCGTCGCGGATCGGCGAGGACAAATGGCAGGGCGGCCCGCTGCTCGGCTATGTCGAGGTTCATATCGAGCAGGGGCCCGTGCTCGAGCGCGTCGGGCTGCCCGTCGGCGTCGTGACGGCGATCGCAGGGCAGGCTCGCTATCTGGTCACGTTCGTAGGCGAAGCGGGCCACGCGGGCACCGTTCCGATGGCCGGCCGGCGTGACGCGCTTGCCGCGGCTGCCGAGTTCGTGCTCGCTGTCGAAGCCCACGCCGGCTCGCATGAGGGTGTGGTCGCCACAGTCGGGCAGGTCATCGTCCACCCCGGAGCATCAAACGTGATTCCCGGTGTCGTTGAGCTGAGCCTCGATGTCCGTCACGCGGACGAGAGCGTTCGCGCCGAGCACACGAACCGCATTCTCGAACGGGCAGCGGAGATCTCAGGCCGCCGGGGCGTCGAAGCATCGGTGCGCCTGCAGGGCGACAACCCGTCGGTGCCATGCGCACCGCGACTCGTTTCATTGATGGCCAAGGCCATCGAGGCAGAGGGGCTGCCGGTTGTGCACCTGGCCAGTGGCGCCGGCCACGACGGCGTTCCGATGTCAGCGCTGACCGACGTCGCAATGCTCTTCGTCCGCTGCAAAGGCGGCGTCAGCCACAACCCGCGGGAGTCCGTGACCGTGAGGGACGTGTCCGTATCGATTGACGTGCTGAGCCGGTTCCTGGAGCTGCTCGCCGAAGCATGATCATCCGTGGCGGCACTGTTGTGACAGCTCGCGGAGTCCTGATGGCTGATATCGCGATCGCCGGCGAAAAGATCACCGCAGTCGGCCTGAACCTTCCTGACGACGGCGAAGAGATCGATGCGACCGGCCTGCATGTTTTTCCAGGCGGCATCGATTCGCACGTCCACTTCAACGAGCCGGGAAGGACCGGGTGGGAGGACATCGCTCATGGGTCGGCGGCACTTGCCGCCGGCGGCTACGCAACCTTCATCGACATGCCGCTCAACAACCTTCCCGTGACCACTGATGTCGCGGCGTTCGACCTGAAGCTCGAGGCGATGAAGCGCTCATCGAGGCTTGACTTCGGACTCTGGGGCGGGCTGGTGCCGGGCAATCTCGAACAGCTCGAACCGCTGGTCCGCCGCGGGGTCATGGGCTTCAAGGCGTTCATGTGCCCGAGCGGAATCGACGAGTTCCCCGCGAGCGACCTCGGCACGCTCGGCGATGGCATGAAGCGCATTGCTACGCTGGACTCGATCCTCCTGGTCCACGCGGAGGACCCGGCGCGTCTGCTCGAGCCCAAGGGGACCGGGGCGCTCGACTTCATCCACTCGCGCCCACCCGAAGCCGAGCATTCCGCGATTTCGCAGGCGATCGAGCTGGCGGATGCGACCGGTTGCCGGCTGCACGTGGTCCACGTCAGCACCGGGCGCGGCATGGACTTGATCCGCGAGGCCCAGGAAAAAGGGATCGGCGTCAGCGGCGAGACTTGCCCCCACTACCTCCTTTATGTGGAAGAAGATCTGCAGCGGCTCGGTGGAGCGGCGAAGTGTGCTCCGCCGTTCAGAACCGGGCTGGATCGCGAGGCCCTCTGGGGGGCGCCGATCATCGTCTCGGACCACTCGCCGAGCACTCTCGACCTGAAACGGGGCGACGACTTCTTGAAGATCTGGGGCGGGATCTCGAGCTGCCAGTCCACGCGCCAGCTGCTGCTGGCCCAAGACCATCTGGACCTTGCCGGCGTGGCCGCGGTGACGGCGACCAACCTGGCGCACCGCTTTGGCCTGGAGGGCAAGGGCGACATCGCGAGCGCATACGACGCGGACCTGTGGCTGGTCGACCTGTCTGACCAAGACGTCGTGCGCAACGAGAACCTTCTCTACCGCAATCCATTCAGCGCGCACGAAGGGCAACCAGTCAGAGGCCGCACCGTGCGCATGTTGGTCCGGGGCGAGACCGTCTTTGCCGACGCCAAACCCACGACTGCCAAACCGATCGGCCGGCTGATCAGGCCTTCACGAGCCGTCGCGCCGCCGAGCTGATCTCGCGCGAGATCTCGTCTTCATCTCCGGTGAGCAGCCGGCCCTCGCGGACGACGATCTTGCCGTTCACAACCACCGCCTCGGCGCGTGCGGGCGGAGCGAGCGCAAGGCCCGCCAGAGGGTCGCGAACGCCGGCGTGACCCAGGTCGTCCACGCGGAAGAACGCGACGTCGGCACATTTCCCAACCTCAAGCGTGCCGCAGTCATCGCGCCCGAGACACGCGGCGCCGCCGGCCGTCGCCATGCGCCACGCAGCGCGCGTGTCAAGGGCGGTGGGAGCGTCGGCGCGCCCCATCATTGCTGCTCGCGCTCGCGCCAGGTAAATCGCCTGGTGCACCTCCATCGCCAGGTTGGCGTCTTCGTTGCTCGCAGACCCGTCGACCCCCAGACCGACGCGCGCGCCGGCCCTCACCAGGTCCTCGACGCGGCAAGCGCCGGCGCCAAGCCGCATGTTGCTCGATGGGCAGTGGGCGATGCCGGTCTTCGATCCGGCCACGCGATCGACCTCGGCGTCGCTCAGGTGGATCCCATGCGCATACCAGACGTCGTCGCCCGACCAGCCGAGATCCTCCATCAGCTCGACCGGCCGGCGACCGAACCGCTCGATGCAAAAGCTCTCCTCGTCCAGTGTCTCGGCCACATGCGTATGCAGGCGCACTCCGTGCTTGCGAGCCAGCTCAGCCGAGTCCCGCATCAGCTGCGGCGTCACGGAGAACGGCGAGCAGGGCGCGACGACGACACGGCACATCGATCCTGCGCTCGCATCGTGATAGCGCTTGATCATGTCCTCGGTGTCGGCCAAGATGTGGTCCTCGTCTTCCACCACGCTGTCGGGCGGCAGCCCGCCTTTCGATTCGCCCAGCGACATCGATCCGCGACACGGGTGAAAACGCAAGCCGAGCTCTGATGCGCAGCCGACAAGCGTTTCGAAGATGCCGGTGGCGCCGGCCGGAAAGACGTAGTGGTGGTCGGTCGACAGCGTGCAGCCTGAGAGCAAGAGCTTCGCCATCGCGGCTCGCGCGGCGGCGTGCACGGTCTCGGCATCGATGCGTGCCCACACCGGATAAAGCGCGCGCAGCCATTCGAACAGAGTGCCGTCGGGAACGTAGCCACGGGTCGCCCACTGGTACATGTGGTCGTGGGCGTTGACGAGGCCCGGCATGGCGACGCAGTCGGGCAGGTTGAGGGTCTGTTCGGCGGCGGGAGGAGTGCCGGATCCTATCTCCACGATCATGCCGTCGCGCGCCAGCAGCCAGCCGCCCTCGATCTCCGCTGAGCCGGTGGCAAGCAGCCCGGCCCTCAGGGTCAGCGTCGTCAACTTTGAAGGGAGGTGTCGACTATGTCGTGTGGGCGCACCGGCACGCGCGAGAGCGGGCGCCCCGTCGCAGCCCGGATGGCGGCGATGATCGCGGGGCCGGATGAGATGGTCGGCGGCTCGCCAACCCCCTTGAGCCCGTAGGGCGAATGCGGGTCACCGAGCTCCAGGATCTGCATTCGCAATGGAGGCATGTCGAGGATGGTGGGCAGAAGGTAGTCGGTGAACGACGCGTTGCGGATGACCCCATCCTTGACCTGGATCTCCTCCATCACGGCGAGCCCCAGGCCCTGCGCGGCGCCTCCTTCCAGCTGGCCCTCGACCGCCTGCGGATTGATCGCCTTCCCCACGTCCTGGGCAGTCGCGAGCTCGACCACCTTGACCAGCCCAAGCTCGGTGTCAACGTCGACCACGGCGCGGTGGGCGGCGAAGGCGTACTGAAGATGGGCGTTGGACTGGCCGGTTTCGGGGTCCAGGCGGGCCGTCGGTCGCGGCCGGAACTCGCGGGTCTCCTCGATCACCTCATCACCCAACAGGGTCGCGAGGCTGACGACGACCGTTCCGTCGGCCGAGAGGATGGCGTTTTCTTCAAACCGGAGGCCCTGGCCGTCGTGCCCTCCGAGCTCCGATTGGGCAAGACCGAGGACCCGCTCGCGCACCGCCTCGCATGCGGCCTTCACCGCCCCTCCGGTGATGTAGGTCTGGCGCGAGGCAGACGAGGATCCGGCCGAACCGACCGTGGTGTCGGCGTCGAGCACCACGACTTCGCTCACGCCCAGCTCGGTGCCCGCAATCTGCGCCTGCACCGTGACCAGTCCCTGGCCCACCTCGGCGCCGGCCGTGTGCACCTCGACGCGTGGCCGGCCCTCGACCACCGACAGTCGGACGCGGGCGGTCGAGTAATCGTTGAAGCCCTCCGAGTAGCCGATGTTCTTGAAGCCGACGGCGTAGCCCACGCCTCGCTTCACCGCCTCCCCGTGCGTGGTGTTCGAGACGCCTCCTGGCATCTCGGTCAGATCGATGGGGTTGCTGGCGTTTGCGCGTGGTAGCGGAACATCGCGCACCCGGCGCAGCAGGTCCGCCACAGGGACCGGGCCTTCGACAACCTGACCGGTGATCATCGAGCTGCCGGTCTTCATCGCATTGCGTATCCGCAGCTCGATGGGGTCCATGCCCAGGGCCGCGGAGAGCTTGTCCATCTGCGCCTCGTGCGCGTAGCAGTTCTGCACCGAGCCAAAGCCGCGCATCGCACCGCATGGCGGATTGTTCGTATAGACAACCCAGCCGTCGATGGTCGCGTTTGGACATTCGTAAGGGCCGACCGCGAAGCAGCATGCATTGGCGATCACGGCGGTGGAGCTCGAGGCATAGGCGCCGCCGTCGAGAAGTATTCGCGCCTTGACGTAGACGAGCTTGCCCTCGCGCGTCGCGCCATGCTCGTAATGGAGACGCCCGGGGTGCCGGTGCACATGGCCGACAAAAGATTCGGGACGCGAGTAGGCGATCTTCACCGGGCGCCCGGTCCGCAAGGCGAGCATGCACGCGTGCGCCTGCATCGAGAGATCCTCACGGGCGCCGAATGCACCGCCGATGCCTGCCATCGTGAGCCGGACCCTGTCCGGAGGCAGAGCCAGGATCTCGGCGAGCTGGTCGCGATCGATGTGCAGCCACTGCGTCGCGATGTAGAGGTCCACGCCGCCGACGCCGTCGGGAATTGCAAGGCCGGACTCGGGGCCAAGAGGAGCCTGGTCCTGCATTCCGATCTCGTACTCGCCGGTGACCACCATGTGAGCGCGCGGGCCCTGGACGCCGTGCCTGATCCTGACGTGGCGGGTGATATTGCCCCCCTCGTGCAGGGCAGGAGCGTCCGGCGTCAGCGCTCCCTCGGGGTCGGTCAGCGGCACGAGCACCAGGTAGTCGACGTGAACCTTGGCCGCCGCACGGCGCGCCTGCTCAGGATGCTCGGCGGCGACAAGAGCAACAGCCTCGCCCCAGTACCGGACAGTGTCGATGGCCAGAACAGGTTGGTCTGGTATCTCCAGGCCGTAGACCTTTCGACCAGGCACGTCCTCATGAGTCAGCACCGCCTTCACACCGGGTGATGTGAGGGCCTCGGCCGTGTCGATCGAAATTATCCGCGCGTATGGATGCGGGCTGCGCACAGTCGCGCCCCACAGCATTCCCTCCACCTGCAGGTCGGACGAATAAGGGAAGTCGCCTTTCACCTTGAGCACCGCGTCTGGTCGCTGGACGCTCTCACCCACCCGACCGCCGGCCGGCGAGCGAGGGGCAAGACGAGGCTGTTCGGTCATCTGGCGATGCGCTCGTCCACGGCGATGCGCTGGGCCGCGAGCTGGACCGCGTCGATGATCTTCGCGTAACCGGTGCAGCGACAGATGTTCCCGGCGAGCGCCTCGCGAATCTGCATCACGCTCGGCTCGGGAACACGGGCGAGGAGGTCGTGCGTCGCCACCACCAGGCCGGGCGTGCAGAAGCCACATTGCACAGCGCCGGCCTCGACGAAAGCCTGTTGCACCGCATGCAGCGTGTCGCCGGTCGTCAACCCCTCGATGGTGACAATCGTTCGGCCGTTGGCCTGGCCGCCGAGGACCAGGCACGCGCACACCAGGACTCCGTCCATGTAGACCGAGCACGATCCGCATTCGCCCTGCTCGCAGGCATTCTTCGAGCCCGGCAGCTGCATCCGGTCGCGGAGCACCGAGAGCAAGCTCTCCCCCTCCCACACGCCGTCGACTGTGCGCGAGCGGCCGTTCACGGTGCAAGCGATCTTCACGCCGATACCTTCACTCGGTACTCGTCCCAGGCCCAGCCAAAGGTTCGCCTCGCCAAGACGGCGATCGCGTGACGGCGGTAGGCCGCCGTACCCCTCACATCGTCGATTGGTTTCGCTGCGGCCGCGACCAGCTCGCCGAAGCGTGCGAGCGCGCTCGCCTCCACCGGGGCCGGCTTCTCCCACATGGAGCCCTCGTCCAGTACCCCTTCCAGAAATCGCTCGGCCTCGTCTGCGATCACCGGAGTGGGCGCGGCGGAACCGATGCCAGTACCGATGTGTCTGCGTTCAGGGTCGAGTGCCAGCGCAAAAGAGCAGACGGCGATCACCATGGCGTTGCGCGTGCCGACCTTGCTGAATTGCTGAGGGCCCAGTGCCGGGGCCACGAGGAAGGCGGCGATCAGCTCGTCCTTCCTCATCGCGTTGCGTTTTGGACCGATGAAGAAATCGCGCGCCGATAGGCGGCGTGTCCCAGACGTCGACGCCAGCTCGATCACCGCGTCTGTTGCCAGTAGGACCGGATGAGCGTCGCCCGCCGGCGAGGCGGACCCCAGGTTGCCTCCGACAGTGCCCCGGTTCCGGATCTGGGGCGATCCGACCGTGCGGGACGCCATCGCCAGACCAGGCAGCCGGTCGCCAAGCTCGCCGATGATCCGCGTGTAGGTGACGCCCGCGCCAATGCGCAGGCCGCCGCCCTCCATCCCCCACTGTGCGAGCTCGCGGATTCGGGTCAGGTCGATGATCGCCGCAGGCCGGTGGCGGTCGAGGTTGATCTCCACCATCACGTCCGTCCCCCCCGCGATGGGCATCGCCTCGGGATGCAAAGATTTCATCTGCAGGGCCTCGGACCAGGTCGACGGTTGGAGAAACTCCATCACCAGGCGAGGTCGGCGGACGTGTCATCCCGGGTGACGGTGCCCTCGATCAGCCCATACGGCCGGTCGGCGGCATAGAAGACCTCGTTCTGGTTATCCAGGCCAAACGGCGCCAGGTCGACTGCGTAGTGATGTTTGTTCGGCATCGACAGGCGGATCTCCGCGATCTCGGACCGAGCGGTCAGCGCCGCTTCGCCCATCGCGTAAAGGGTCTGTTGCAAGGCGAGGCTGTGTTTGGAAGCGAAGGTCTCGATCAGCTGCTCGCGCGTGGCGGCGAAGGCTTCGGCCCAATCGACGTCCAGCCGGCTGTAGCGCCATCGCGCGACGACGGCGGTCGCAAGCACCCTGTCATGAGTCTCGGCCAGCGTCGTGTATTGATCTCGCGGATACCCGAAGAACTCGGACCCGGTCGACTTCAACAGCACCAGGTCGCTGAGGCCCGCGACCACCCACTCGGTCTCACCGGCGCATGTGACGATGGCGAGGCGCGTTTCGGTTCCAGCGCGAACGAACGAGTGAGGATGGGGCTTCCCATCGACCTCTATCCGCTGCCAGGGATACTCCTCGATCGATACCCGCGCCCTCTGCACGGCTGGAAAGTCGTGCGCGAAATGGCGAGCCAGCCGCAGGGCGAAATGCTCGATCTCGCCCATCGGCTCGTCCTTGGCGAACGCATAGATGGTGTTCTTCTGCGTGTCCGTCGTAACGATGTTGCTGTTGTCGCCGGTGAGGTGGCTGCCGGCAAAATCTCCGACCAGCGCGACGCTGACGCTGATGTCCTTGATCTCGTGGACCGAGCCGAACAAACCACCCTTCGTCACGCGAACGAGATGCGTCTCGGCCTTGCCGTACTGGTTCGGCCCAAGCCGAATCGTCATTCGCTCACGTTCCTTTATATGTGCTGTAGCCGAACGGGCTGATCAGCAGTGGTATGTGCAGGTGGCCCCGGGAATCTTCGACGGCGAACACCACCGAGACCTCCGGATAGAACTCGGTGTCGCCCTGCTCCTGGAAGTAGTGCGCCGTGTCGAACTCCAGCCGGTACTCGCCGGCGGCGAGTCCACCTTCCGCGAGCTCTCGGACGCGGCCATCGGCGTCGGTGGTGCCGCGACCGACGACCGACCAGCGCCTGTCTGTTCCGCGATGGCTGAGAGTGACCGGCACGCCTTTGGCAGGCCGACCGCGCGTGGTGTCGAGCACGTGGGTCGATACGCTCACGAGCTCAGCATGCTCTTGAGTCGCAGCCGGGTGATCTTTCGCTGCTCCTCGGCGGCAACGTTGAGCTCTGTCGCCGGATCGTTTTCGATTCGGTGGCGCAGAGCCGCCACCACATCCTCTGCGCTGCGCCCAGCGGCAGAGATCAGGAAAACGTGATCGAACCGCTCTTCGTAAAGGCGATTCCCTTCGGCCAGCACGGCCAGGGTCTCCTGCCTCGCGCTCATGACTCCTTTCTGTTCGCGATTGGACGCGGCCGGCGCGTGGCCGCCCCTCTCCCCGATGCGCGGATGTGCTGCGAAAGCCTCCAGCCAATCCGAGCGCTTGAGCTTGGCCAATTCAACGTCGGCGGCTTCCATCAGGGCCGCCACGCCCCCATAGGGCCTGCCGGCGGCAACAGCCGAAGCCCAGGCACGTGATCCGCAGCAGGCCAGCAAGCGCCGCTCTGCCTCGACGCGAGACAGTCGATTGAACGAGGCAAGGGTCTCAGTCAAGCCCTAACGGCACCAGCTCAAAACGGGCAACGTCCACCAGGCCGCGATCGGTGATCTTGAGCTCGGGGATGACCGAGAGGGCAAGGAAGCTCAGCGTCATGAATGGCGCGGTCATCGTCACGCCGAGGGTCGCGAGCCTCCTCTCCATCGAGGTCAGGCGTTCGTAAACGCTCGCAAGCGGCTGGTCGCTCATCAGCCCGGCGACGGGCAGTGGCAGCTCCTCCACCACGCTTCCCTCTGCGGCGATCACGATGCCGCCGCCGATGTCGGCGAGGCGGCAGGCGCACGCTGCCATGTCCGCATCATCGACGCCGATGACCACGACGTTGTGGGCGTCGTGCGCGACGGTTGAGGCGAAGGCTCCTCGCCGCAGCCCGATGTTGGTGGCGAAGCCGAGACCCACCCGGCCTGTGGCGTGATGCCGCTCCAGGACCGCGATCTTCGCGAGGTCCCGTCCGGGATCCGCGACGATTGCGCCATCTCTGACCGTCGGCGCCACGACCTCGGTGCCCGTCAGCAACTGCGACGGAATGACACGGATGACACGAATCCGCTTCGGCCCGGCCGGGATGCGAAACGATGCCGCGCTGACCGGCGCCAGGTGCATGGTCTGCCGGACCCACTCGGGAACCTCGAGCTTGGTGAAACGAGGCGGGGCGCCGCGCTTGAGGACCTGTCGCGGCTTGAATGATTTGAGGTCGTCGAGAACGAGGATGTCCGCCTGATAACCCGGGGCGATGGCGCCGAGATGCCAAAGTCGGTGATAGCTGGCGGGGTTGATCGTGGCCATGACCACCGCGTCCTCTGGACTGATGCCTTCGGCGACGGCGACACGCACCATCTGGTTGATGTGGCCCTCTTCGACGATGAAGCCGGGCTCGCGATCGTCGGTGCAGAACATGCAGCGCTCGCTGCCATATTTCTTGACCAGCGGCAGCAGGTCGCGGAGGTTTCGGGCGATTGAGGCTTCTCGCAACATGACCCACATTCCAAGGCGTCGCTTCTCCAGAGCCTCTTCGTAAGTCGTCGCCTCATGGTCGGAACGGATGCCGGCGGCGACATAAGCGTTGAGTCTGGGTCCGCGCACGCCTGGTGCGTGCCCGTCGACGTGATCGGTGAGGCCGGTGCTCAATTTCGCCATCTCGGCCGCGTCGCCGGCGATGACGCCAGGGAAATTCATCATCTCGGCCACGCCGATCGTCCGATGCCTGCGCAGCAGGCTCTCTATGTCACCGGTGGTGAAGGGCCGCATCGGCGACTCGAACCGCGACGCGGGCACGCAGGAGGACGCCATGACGTAGACATCGAGAGGCAGGTCGGCGCAGCAGTCGAGCAGCCAGTGGATGCCGTCGGCTCCGAGCACGTTGGCGATCTCGTGAGGGTCGGCGACTACTGCCGTGGTGCCGTGGTGCAGGACCGCCTTGGCGAACTCGTCGACGGTCAGCTTCGAAGACTCGATGTGCATGTGGGCGTCGATGAAGCCGGGGACGAGGTGGGCGCCCGCGACATCCAATCGTTCGCGTCCCTCATAGCGGCCGAGGCCGACGACGTGGCCGTCCTGGATGGCGACGTCGACGTCAAGCCATTCCTTGGTGAAGACCGAAAGCACCCGACCGCCGGCCAGCACGAGATCGGCCGGCTCGTCCCCCCTCGCGACCGCCATCCACTTCGCGTCGATGACGGTCAAGATACTGCAGCGGCGCAGAAGGAATGGCAGGCGCGGAAGGATTCGAACCCTCGGCCCTCGGTTTTGGAGACCGATGCTCTAACCAGGCTGAGCTACGCGCCTACGGCCGGGCGCAAATTTTACCCCACCCTCAGCGGAGTACGGCTGGAGACTGCCGACGTCCGCACTCCGTAGGATCGATTCGGTGGCGAATCTGCCGGTTCTGGTCGTGGGCGACGTGCATGGTGACCTCGAGCGGCTCTTCCAGGCGCTGAAGCCTTATCCCTCGGCTGAGTGGCACACCATCTTCCTCGGCGACCTCGTCGACCACGGCATGTTCGGCGTCGGCGCCCTGCGTTATGCGCGCGATCGCGCGAACTCGACTGTGATCCTCGGCAACCACGAGGTTGCCATGCTGTGGGCACTGCGCGATCCCGCACGAATTGGGTGGTGGATGAGCCTGGGCGGCCAGCGCCATGACCTCGACGAGCTCACACGGGACGCACCACTGCAGGCATGGATGCGCGAACGTCCGGCGCTGGTACGGCTCGAGAATGGAACGCTGCTTCAGCACTGCGGCAACGACGGGTGCACCGCCCTGATGGAGCCCGCTGATTCGCATCTTCTGAACGGAATAAACGCTCGGGTTCGCGACCTTCTGGCTCATGAAGGTGAGGCGACACTCTGGGATGTGCTCAGCGGCCCGAATATCTTTGAGAACCAGCCGATGCGGCTCGAACGCTGGCTCGAGATGACCAGCTCGCGACGTGTCGTATTTGGTCACAAGCCTCACGGCGGCTCGGCTCCCCAGCACTACCACCAGGGTCGCGCCATCAACTTCGACGGGGGCCTGAGCCGCGGTTATCGAAAGTACCGTCGCGCCTCCACTTTGGGCGCCACCGTCGCTCCGCTGGACCGGTAATCTGTACGCGCAT
>JBDUAO010000128.1:0-7418 GCA_040004595.1 Candidatus Dormiibacterota bacterium
GCCTCGCTGAGCCGCGGGAGACCCGGAGGAGTGGATCGCAGCTGGTCCCTCGGCAGGACCTCGGCCGGCGCGAGGGCGTCCACCTCAGCCTCGGGCAAGCGCGGACCCTGGGCGTTCGGCCGGCTCTTTTCGAAGCTGAGCAACTCTGTCACGACCCCGCGGCCTCCACGAGCTCGGCGAGAGCCCGCGTGTCGTTGACCTCGGTGCAGGTGAACGTCTGGACGTTCTTGAGCTCGCGGAACCATCGGTGGACGTCGAGACCCCCCAGGATGCCTTTTCGGGCCAGCCTCCGGTTCAGTGCCGGGCCTTTCGGAACCCGAATCGGGAACTCGTTCAGGAACTGACGGTCGGGGAACGCCATCTCCCATCCCGGGAGCTTCGACAGCCGGTCCGCGAGGGCATGAGCCCGCTTGAAGCTCACCTCAGCGACCTGCCGCATCCCTTCGGCGCCCATATAGGTCATGTAGACGCTGGCCGCCAGGGCGCAAAGCGAGTGGTTCGTGCAGATGTTGGAGGTCGCCCTTTCGCGGCGGATGTGTTGCTCGCGCGCAGTCAGCGTCAAAACGAAGCCGCGGCGCCCAGCGGCGTCGTGGGAGCTGCCGATCAACCGTCCTGGCAGCCGGCGCACGAGGTCCTTGCTGCAGGCAATAAACCCGACGTGGGGGCCGCCGTAACTCAGGCTGAGGCCAAGCTGCTGGCCTTCACCGGCAGCGATGTCCGCGCCATATTCCCCTGGCGGGGCGAGGATGGCCAGGCTGATGGGGTCGACGCACGCGATCGCCAGCGCCCCAGCCTGGTGGGCCGCGTCGGTCAGGCCGCGGGCATCCACGAGCAGCCCCAGAAAGTCGGGCTGCTGGAAGATCACCGCGGCGGTCTTTGTGTTGGCGTCGATGCCTTTGCGGACCTTGATGCCGCGACCCTCGCCGTAGGCGCGCAGCACCTCCATGTATTCGGGATGCAGGTATCCGGCCACCATGATCTCGTTCCGGCCGGTGTGGATGTGGGCCATCATCGCGGCCTCGGCGACTGCGGTGGCGCCGTCGTACATCGAAGCGTTAGCGACATCTAGCCCCGTGAGCTCGGCGATCAGCGTCTGGAACTCGTAGATCGCCTGCAGGGTGCCCTGGCTTGCTTCGGGCTGGTAGGGCGTGTAGGCGCTATAGAACTCCGGTTTCGACGTCACTGCCGCCACGGCGGCCGGGATGAAACGTCGGTAGACGCCGCCCCCGCGAAAGGTCAGCCGGTCGGCAAACGTTCGATTGCGCGCGGCCAGCGCTCCGATCTGAGCCATGGTTTCGAACTCGGACAGCCCGGCTGGGAGCGCCAGCGACTCGAGTCGAAGTGAGCGCGGGATGTCGACGAGGAGATCGTCCATGGAGGTGACTCCGATCGCTTCGAGCATTGCTGCCCGGTCCTCGGGGGAGTGAACGAGGTAAGGCAAATCCCGGTGCTAAGCCCCGGCGACTTGCTTGTAAGCGGCTTCGTCGAGCAGACCTTCAGGCAGCTCTCCGGCCAGCTCGAGCTTCAGGATCCAGCCCTCTCCGTACGGATCCGAGTTGATCAGCTCAGGGTGCGCCCCCAGCTTTTCGTTTACCGCCGTGATGCGACCAGAGACTGGCGAGTACAGGTCGCTGGCGGCCTTGACGGATTCGACGACTCCGAAACTTTCCCTGGCTGCCAACTTGCGGCCAGCGGCGGGAAGCTCGAGGAAGACCACGTCGCCGAGCTGGGATTGGGCAAAGTCGGTGATGCCGACGGTCACTGTCTTACCTTCGACTGTGAGCCACTCGTGAGACTTGGTGTAGCGGCGCTCGGCCATGCGACTCCTCCCTGACTATCTCGATTCGAACGGGTGGCTCAGGATTTCGGCGCGACAGCCGATCGTGCCGAACCGCGGTAGAACGGTAGCTTCACCACCTCGGCTTCCGCCTGGCGGCCCCGGACTTCAACCGCAACCCTGTCCCCGACCCGAAATGATGGGACTTCCACCATCGCCAGCGCGATGGGGTAGCCCAAAAAGAACGAATGCGTGCCGCTGGTGACGACTCCATTGCCCGCGACCTCGCCCTTGACGGTGGCACCGTGGCGCGGGATGTCACCTGGCTTGGTTTGGATTCCGATCAGGGTGCGGCTCGGGCCGTCCTGGCGGATCGTGGTCAGCGTCTTGCGGCCGACAAAGTCCCCTTTTTCGAGCTTCACGGCCCAGCCCAGGCCGGCTTCATACGGGTTGACGGTGCCGTCCATGTCGTTTCCGTATAGGCGGAGGGCAGCTTCCAGACGGGCTGCATCTCGGGCACCGAGGCCGGCAGGTAGCACGCCCTGGGTGCGACCCTCCTCCAGGATCGCGTCCCACACATACGCGACTCGGTCGGCCGCGACGAAGATCTCGAAGCCGTCTTCGCCCGTGTAGCCGGTGCGCGAGATCATAGCGGTGACCCCGGCCACCTCCCCGGTTCGGAATCCGAAGTACGGGAGGTCCTCGAGGCCGGTTGAAGGCATGAGCTCCTCAGCCTTGGGTCCTTGCAGCGCCACGAGCGCGAGCTCAAAGGTCAAGTCGTCAACCTGGACGCCGGCCGGGGCGTGGTCTCGCATCCAGGCCAGGTCTTTCTCTCGATTGGAGGCATTGACGACGACAAAGAAGCTTTCCTCGCCCCAGTACACGATGAGGTCGTCGATGATTCCTCCGTCGTCGGTACAAAGCAGGTTGTACTGGGCCATGCCGCGGTTGATGCGGCCAAGGTCATTGGTGACGATGCCTTGCAAGAAGCCGAACGAATCGCGGCCGGTCACCCGGAAGCGGCCCATGTGCGAGACGTCGAACATGGCGGCGGCCTTTCGAACCGCCAGGTGCTCGTCGCGGATCGAGGTGTATTGCTGCGGAAGGTCCCAGCCGCCGAAATCCACCATCCGGCCACCCAAGGCGACGTGCCGATCGTAGAGCGGCGTCCTGAGGGTCTCGCTACCCCTCAAATTCGGCGCGCTCGTCGCCATCGTCGCCCAGGTCGATCTCGCCAGGGTCGATGAAGGCGAGCAGCTCCTGGTCGTGCCGGCGCCTGGCGTCGGCCACCACGTGAGCGACGTAGCGGGTGCGGTCGATTGTCCACTCCAGCTTCTCGGCCAGCTCGGCCTCGGCGGGCTCTCGTAGGAGCTCGAGGCGCATGAGGATCTCGGTGTTTTCGTAGTCGGTAGCCGCGGCCATCAGCAGCTTAGCGTCGCGGATCGAGGCGCCCTCGTTGGCGATCGCGGCGTCCATCTGGGCGCCTGCACGATCCTCGGCAAAGCCTGCGAAATCAGTCTCGCCGCTGCCGGCGAACGTGCGCACCGCCTCGACCAGGCCAATCGAGCCCTCCTGCACGAGGTCGGCGGCGGAAAGTCCCTGGCCTTTGTGAGAGCTGGCGAGCCGGATGACCAGCGGGAGGTGGGCGGCCACCAGGCGCTCCTCGCTGGCGCGGTCTCCAAGGGCTGCACGCTCGAGGAGGGTCTGCTGCTCGCCGGATTCGATCGGCCGGTCCTGCCGCACGGTGCCAGCCTGCTCCGCCAGGGCGACAGCGTCCTCGTCGACCGAGGTCAGCTGGTTGGGATCCCTCTTGTCGTCTGCGTCGAATTTCGCCGCCATGGCTGGAATTTTACGACGCCACATGGTTTCTGCCGGCGGGGAGGGCACGCCTATGTTCCACGTTTTACACAGCACCTCAAGCCGGCGATCGCCATACTCGATCTATGCGCGCGGGGCGGGCGCTGCGAGTCGGGATCGTGGCCTTCGGGGTGGCCTTGCTGGTTCCCCTTCATGCCGTCGCGGCCACCCCCAACGTCGAGCGCGCAGACCTGGTTGGAGACATCAACAACATCATGGCCGCATACATCGAAACCGCTGTTAATCGAGCCGAAACCGATCATGCCGCCGCCCTGTTGATCGTGATGAACACACCGGGCGGGATCTCGACCTCAATGGACGATATCGTGACGAGCCTTCTCAACTCGAAGGTTCCAGTGATCGTCTACGTCTACCCCAGCGGCGCTCGGGCCGCCTCCGCCGGGCTGTTCGTCGCTCAGGCCGCGGACGTCGTGGCGATGGCACCCGGCACCAACATCGGTTCGGCCCACCCGATCAATGCTTCGGGCGCCGATCTCAGTGGCGACCTGGGGGCGAAGGTCCTCAACGATGCGGTCACCCGCGTCCGCAACCTGGCCAACCTGCATGGCCGCAACGCGGACTGGGCGGAGCAGGCGGTGCGCAACAGTGTGAACATCAACGCCGAGGAGGCGGTCAAGCTCCACGTGGCCGATCTCGAGATCGCCGATCCGAATGCGCTCATGAACGCGATCGATGGACGCACGGTGCCGCGGAGCACCAGCGCTTTGATGATCCACACGGCAGGCGCCAGGATCACGGACTTTCCCATGCCGTTCTGGCAGGTTTTTCTCAACGCCTTGATCGACCCGACGGTTGCTGCGCTGCTGTTCCTTCTCGCCGCCTACGGCATCATCACCGAGCTGACCTCGCCCGGCGCGATCCTGCCAGGGGTCGTCGGCGGCATTGCCGCGGTCCTCGCGCTGGTGTCGCTCGCAAACCTGCCCGTGAACATCGCGGGCGCCCTGATGATGCTGATGGCTTTGATCTTGTTTCTCGCCGATCTCAAGGCCAACACGCACGGCGTGCTGAGCTTCGGTGGCGTGCTGGCTCTGGTCCTGGGGATGGCATTCCTCATCAACACCGGACCGGTGGGATTGGGCGTCAACCCGATCGTGATCTTTGGCTCAGCCGCCCTCACATTTGCGTTCTTCGTCTTCTTCGTCGGCAAGGTCTGGCGGGCGCGTCAGGCGCCGCTCTTTGCCGGATCTGAGGCGCTGGTCGGCGCCAGGGGCCATGCACGCGAGCCGCTGTCTCCAGACGGGCTAGTCTTTGTTGGCGGAGCGCTGTGGAAGGCCGTGGCCTCGAACGGCCCGATACCGGCGGGCACCCCCGTGCGCGTCGTCGGCCGGAAAGGTCTGCAGTTGGAGGTGGTCGCCGGCGAAGCCGGCGAGGCGAAGGAGAGGAATTAGTGGACTTTGGCACGCTGATAGTCATCGGGGTGATCGTGCTGCTCGCCCTGATCGTCGCCTTCTCCAGCCTCCGGATCGCATACGAATACGAGCGAGGCGTTGTGTTTCGCCTCGGTCGGCTCATCCCGCTCAAGGGCCCAGGGCTGTTCTTCATCATCCCGTTCGGAATTGACCGACTGGTGAAGATGGATCTTCGGACGATCACGCTCGAGGTCCCGCCCCAAGAGATCATCACCAACGACAACGTCACCGCCAAGGTGAATGCGGTCATCTACTTCCAGGTCGTGGACGCGCGCCTGGCGGTCACCCGAGTGCTGAACTACATCAACGCGACCTCGCAGATCGCCCAGACGACCCTCCGAGCAGCGCTCGGGCAGGCGACCCTCGACGAGCTGCTGGCGAACCGCGACAAGATCAACCAGAACCTGCAGAAGATCATTGACGAGCAAACGGAGCCCTGGGGGATCAAGGTCGCGGTGGTCGAGATCAAGGACGTCGAGCTGCCCAGCACGATGCAGCGTGCCATGGCCAAGCAAGCTGAGGCTGAGCGCGAGAAGAGGGCCAAGATCATCAACGCCGAAGGTGAGTTCCAGGCCTCCCAAACGCTGGCCAATGCCGCCCAGGTGATCTCCTCGCAACAAGGCGCCCTTCAGCTGCGCTTCCTACAGACGCTGGTCGAGATCGGCTACGAGAAGAACACGACCATCGTCTTCCCGATCCCTATCGACCTGATCCGGCCGATCCTGGACATCGTTCCCAGGGTCCCCGGCGATGAGCCCCGCGCCACCTCGCTGCCACACGAGGGCACCAAGCAGTCGGGCTGACCGGGCTGACCTTCCTCGACGCGGCCAGCGGCGCGCTGCTGCTGCTGTTTCCGTTACCGATGGTGATCATCGCCAACGCGGCGGTGGGCAAGAGTTGGGCGACCCACGCCACTGGAATCCTCGCGGGGCTGACGGCTGGAGGCGGGTTCCTGCTCGGCGCCCTGGACCTTGGGGGTGCAGGCCTCGTCCAGGCCGGGCCGGGAGGACAACAGAAGGCCCTCGACGTCGGCATCATGGTCACCGCTGCGGTTGCCGCCGTCCTGGCGGCGAGACCGGTTCGGGAACGGATCGCGCTCGTCATGCCGATCGACCCCGACAGCCCGGTCCATGCCTACGCACTGGTCCTGGCGGTCATCATGTTCGGAACTCAACTCGCGACCGCCCTGTTCGTCGACGTCCTGGCCATCGATCAGTCGCTGCCTTCGCTTTCGATTTGGGACATCCTGGCGTCCGAGACGCCCTTCCTCATCATGGCCATGGCCGGTGTCGGCCTCTACATACGTCGAAACGCCGGCGGCGCGGCCGAGCGGCTCGGATTGGCCCGGCCCGCCTGGTGGCACGTGGCCACCGCGCTGGCTGCGGCGGGCGCCTTCTTCGCCCTTGTCCAGGGCGCAGACTGGCTGAGCCACCAATGGACGCCCGGAATCGCCAGCCAGGTGGACAAGACGACCCAACATGCCTTCGGCGGCCTGACCGACCCGATCGGGATTGCGGCGATTGCCCTTCTCCCGGGGATATGTGAGGAGATCCTGTTTCGAGGAGCCTTGCAGCCACGCCTCGGCCTGGTGGTCACCGCTGTCCTCTTCACGTCCATCCACACCCAGTACGGGCTCTCCTTCGACGCGCTCGCGGTGCTGATCGTGGCGATCGGGCTCGGTTTGATCCGGAAGTACACGAACACGACCAGCTCGAGCATCTGCCACATCGTCTACAACCTCCTCGCCGGGATCGGCGTCGCTGGGGGCCTCTTGGGCATCGCGGTCGGGGCCGAGGCTGGGCTGCTCGCTCTCGCCGTTTTCGGCCTGTGGTCAAGCCGTCGCCGGGGCTGGGTAGCCGAGCGCCAAGATCTAAGCTAAGATCGCACCAATGCCACCAGATATAGGATCAGCGGCGGCGGTCAACCACAAGATGTTGGCTACCACCCTTCCCCCAATTATTGCGGTGGTGAACCAGAAAGGCGGCGTCGGCAAGACGACCACCGCCATCAACCTGGGGGCGGCTCTCGCCGAGCTCGGCCACTCGATCCTCCTCGTCGACCTCGACCCCCAGGCCAACTCGACCTCGGGACTTGGGCTCGACCCTGTGCGGGCTCGTATGAATGTCTACCACACGCTCATCGGCGAAGCGACCATCGAACAGGCGGCGGTGCCGACGAGCGTGCCGGCCATGCGCCTGGTGCCTTCGCATATCGATCTCGCCGGCGCCGAGATCGAGCTGGCAACGATGAGCGCGAGAGAGACCCGCTTACGTAAGGCATTCCAGACCGTCCCGGCGGGCGTCGGCTGCATCATCATCGACTGCCCGCCTTCTCTGGGTCTGCTGACTCTCAAT
>JBDUAO010000129.1:0-7415 GCA_040004595.1 Candidatus Dormiibacterota bacterium
TTGAGGGACCGGTGCTGTGCATGCTGGCGGTACCGGTGGTCCCGGTCGTGTTGCCAGTGCTCGTGCCGGTGCTGTGCATGCTGGCGGTGCCGGTCGTCCCGGTGGTGTTGCCAGTGCTCGTGCCGGTGCTGTGCATGCTGGCGGTGCCGGTCGTCCCGGTGGTGTTGCCAGTGCTCGAGCCGGTGCTGTGCATGCTGGCGGTGCCGGTCGTCCCGGTGGTGTTGCCAGTAGATGCGCCTGTGCTGTGCGTGACGTCCTTGACCTTTGTCTTGTCGTCGCCGTTACCCGTTTTGCCGCCGGCTGTGTCGCCATGGCCGTCGGAGTTGTTCTCGCCAGACTCCTTGTTGGAGCTCTTGGCGGACACAGTGGTGGCGCCGGCTGAGCTCGAGCCCTTGTTCTTGCCGTCGCCTTTCCCGTCACCCCCGCCAACCGTTTGGTCGCTCTTGGACGGAGCTGTGTCAGTCCGCTGCACGACTGCCGCGTTCGATGTTCCGCCGCCTTTGTTTGTGCCGTGATGGGTGTCCGCAGCGAGCGCGGGCGAGGTGCGCGCGAGCATGAGGACCACCCCAGCCACAAAAACGCAAGACTTGACAGCTACTCGTTGCCCTAACGGTGGACGCACCGATAAGTACTGACCGCTTGTCTCCAAATGAACACCCCCGCAGTGATTTGGTGATTGCCTGCCGCCGTCCTGGACACGGACCCCGGAAAATTTCTTTCCGCGGATATGTCGCAGAACGCCCCGCTCGGCGTTCCCTATTTGGACAATCCCTGAAATGACAACGCAGCTAACGACACGAGTAACCATGGAGGACGCCACCAGCTTGGAGGCGGTCACTGCATTTGTAGAAGAAATTCTGGCCGGCAACGGGTGGCAGCTCGACCGCATCAGGAAGCGCTCATCAAGGCTTGACCCGCCTAACTACTGGTCACTTTTTGAAGTCTCGATTAGTAAGGACGAGACGAAGCGCAAGCTTCGGATGGTCGCGGCCGGCTCCTTCGACGCGGTCGCATGGCAGAGACTTCAACACCGCCTCGAGCGAAGCAGCAATGGTCACGCGTGCGATCCCATCAAGGGCGTCGGCTATCCACGATTGTTTCCCGAATCGCAGCACGCGTACTGGTTTTACCCGTTCGATCCTGGGATGCCCAATCTGCCGACGGCGGCGGATCCGGTCGCGATGGCGCGCATTTTGTTGGGATTGGACGAAACCGCGGCCCGCGAATTCGCCGCCGCGGGGCGGCTTGAAATCGAACGAGTTCGCTACGTTCCAGAGGTTGGCGCCATATTGCGATACACGATTGAAACCGGCGCTGGACCGGTCACCATCTATGGCAAGGTGCAGCCTGGGGATCGCGGCCTCCGAACGCATCGCATCGTTGAGGGTTTGTGGGAAGCGGCGAAGAAATACGACTACGAGGGGCTTATATATCTGCCGCGCCCTCTCGGCTATGTCGACGAACTTGGGCTGCTGCTCGAGGAGGCGATACCAGGCAAACCGGTCGCCGGCAATCGCATGAGCGTCGAGTTTGGCCTCGCCGCGTACGCCGCGGCCGAGGCTGCCGCCGTCATCCATGAGTCTTTGGTCCCGGCCGATGGGGAAGTGTTCCGCATAGAGGCCGAGCTTGGCCGCCTCGACCGGGTGACGCAGCAGTTCATCCAGGTGCATCCGAAGGCGGCGTTTCTGCTGAGCGACCTCGTCGTCCACATGCGCGAACATGTTCGTGCGACCGAGGAGGAGGCTTGGCTGCCAACGCACGGCGACCTCAAGTACGACCAGTTCATGCATCACAATGGCAAGCTCACGTTGCTCGACTTCGATTACTTTGCCTCCGCTGAAACGAGCTACGACCTGGGCAAGTTCTGCGCGTATCTCATTCCATCCATACCGGAGGGCTGGGAAGAGTCGCTGGCCGCCGAGGAGATGCGAGTGCTCTTTCTACGTCGTTACCGAGAGCTGAGGCCCTACGCAACGCTCCAGCGATTTGCCATCTACGAGGCACTCCAGTTGGCGCTGCGGGCCATGTCCTTCATGTGGGCCCAGGTGCCGGGCTGGGAACGGATGGCGGAAACCTTCCTGGTGCTTGCGTTCGAGCGGCTCAAAAGCAGGTTGCCTGATGCGGCTTCCGCCTTAGAGGCCAGGTAAAGAAAAGAAAAGATCTCCAACTAGCCATTGGGGATTGCTTTTACAAGCTTTAACCTTAAAGACGCTGGGTTTCAGACCAGCCAGCGTCACACTCAGCGACTCGTGAAAGCACTTTCCTGGTTTGGCGCGTTGGTGCTGTTTGTGGCGGTGGCCGCCGGCACGGCATCGGTCCTGCAGCTGCACGCTCAAACCACCCCGACACTGGCAGCGAGCCACGCTGCTGTCCTGCCGGGTCCAACCGGTACCGAGGTCGCCGTTGCCGTGCCCAGTCCCACTGCCATGCCTGCCACCAGGCCGGCCAAGCCAAAGCCGGCCAAGGCGCCAATCCGAATAGCCCCCGTGGCTGCTCCGCGGCCGGTGGTCACTGCCGCGATCGTCATCGGATCGACGCAGCAGGCGCTGATCAACCAGGATCGGGCCAGGTATGGCCTGAGGCCGCTGACATGGAGCTCATGTCTCGCCTCGGTCGCCTATAGCAATGCAGCCAGGATGGCCGCCGCGCAGCAAATGTGGCATACCAACGGCGTTTACAGCGACCTTGCATGCCGTCTCGGCAATCGGACTGGGGAGAACATCGGCTATTGGACAGGCGGCGTGGCCGACTCGCGTCTCAATACGATGTTTATGAACAGCCCCGAGCACAAAGCGAACATTCTTGGGCCTTATCGATACGTGGCGACCGCGTGGAGGATCGCCGCCAACGGCACGGCCTACATAGCAGTGGAGTTCAGCTAAACCCTTTCACCCCTCCGAGTACCGGTCTGGGACCGGGCGTTGTTCCTGCATAGCGCCCTAAGGCTGAGCTTGCAGCTCGGCCGCGCTGAAAGGTGCGCTCGGAGGAGGATCGCACAGGGTGAGTCTCGATCAGGCCGCTCGCGGTCAGCGGCACGCCCGGTTCCGTCATCTGCGGTCGTGGTTGGAGGCGCCGTCGTCGGTCCCATCTCCCGTCCGGACACCGATTCCCTCGGCGCCGGCGCAGACGCCGGCCGCTGCCGCCTCAGCGGCGCCTTCTCCATAGAAAGATGGATGACAAGATCCGTGACAACGTGGGGAATGACAGCCCGTTCATGCAGAGCGTCGAAAGGCGCCGGCCCGGCGCGTCGATGCGTGCGTACGTGACGCGCACGCTGCCCCACAACTCCGTGATCGTGGTGAGTAACCGAGGCCCTCATGAGCCAAGGCCGGAAGGCGGATTCGCACGCGGCGCCGGCGGCGTCGTCACTGCCCTGCTGACACTGGCCGAGGTGATGGGTGCCGACTGGGTGGCTTGCGCGCGGACTGATGCCGAGCGGGCGCTCGTCAACGAGCATGGGCCCTCGGGTATGGCGCCGCTCATCAGCTCGCAGACCAAGCTTCATTATGTGACCCCGACTCCGGAGCAGTACGAGATGTACTACTCGGTGATCTCAAACCCTGTGCTCTGGTTCATCCAGCACTACCTCTGGGACCTGGCCCACCAACCGGTGATCAACGAGCGGATCCACAAGGCCTGGAAGGACGGCTACGTCCAGGTCAACAAGCAGGTCGCGCACAGGGTGGCAGAGGTTGGCAGGCAGATGCCCGCCCGACCCCTGGTGATGATCCACGATTATCAGCTCTACCTGGTGCCGCAGCTGGTTCGCGACCAGCTACCGGGCGCGATCATCCAGCACTTCATCCACATCCCCTGGCCGACGCCTCAGTACTGGAAGGTGCTTCCGAAGGAGATCCGCGACGCCATCCTTCGCGGGCTCCTGGGGTGCGACATCGTCGGCTTTCAGTCGAGCCTCGACGTTCGGAACTTCCTTATGACTTGCGAGGAGAACGCCGGTCTCCAGGTCGACATCAAGGAGCGTGCGGTCCTGCTCGACGGCAGGATCGTATACGCGAGGCGCTATCCCATATCGATCGAGGTCTCATCCACCACCCGCCTGGCGTTCTCGCACGGCGTCATGGTGGAGGAGAGGAAGCTGCGAGACTGGCGCCCGAGGCACCTCATTGCGCGGGTCGACCGCACCGACCCTTCCAAGAACATCGTTCGCGGCTTCCTCGCTTACGAGAAGCTCCTGAGCCATCACCCGGAGATGAAGGGCGAGGTTCAGTTCTGGGCCTTCCTACAGCCATCACGGCAGGATGTGGCCGTGTATCGGAACTATCTGAAACGCGTCCGGCAGGTGGCGACCCGAATCAACAACCAGTACGGCACGCAGGGGTGGATTCCGATCCGTCTCGAGTTCGGCGAGAACGTTCGCAAGGCGATGGCGGCCCTTCGCAACTTCGACGTGCTTCTCGTAAATCCCGTATACGACGGGCTCAACCTGGTCGTGAAGGAAGGAGCGCTCGTCAATCGATCGGATGGCGTCATCGTGCTTTCTGAGAACGCAGGCGCTCATGAGGAGCTTCAGCCACATGTCCTGTCGATCAACCCATTTGACATCGACGCGACGGGCGAGGCCCTTTACGAGGGGCTGGTGATGGCGGTAGCCGAACGGCGCAGGCGCCATGAGGCGTTGCGGGATGTCGTGCGAACCAACGACATCGCCCGTTGGATCACGCGCCAGGTGCAGGACATTCGGGACCTGGCGGCGAACCCCGGACAGCGCGCCGGCGCCGAGCTCAGAGCCGGGTAAACGCACCAAGCTCGCGCGACCTCAGCCCGGCGCGGACCAGGAAGCATCCTCTCCCAAAAAGAGGAGAGATGTCATCCCATTCCTCTGATCTTCTTATGCGGCTTTGGGGAACCAGAGGGGCAGCGAGGAAATGGCCTCGTCGCTGTCCACGTCAACTCGCCCGCCTGGGCTCAGCATGTATTGCCAGGCAGCCATGTTGGCTGCACAGCTCGGCACCAGCGGCGAGTACTGCGGAGCCTTTGCCTTGGTGAACCGGCCGACGAGGGACGGCTCGAAGCTCCAGAGGTACGCGTTCGTTGCGATCTCGGGGCGGGATGTCACGGCGTGGCACCACGCCGACGCAAATTCGGTCCCGGCCGTTCCGTTCCCGTAATACATCGGCGCGAAGTTGGCGAGGGTGATCCCGTCGTACCAACCCTGGATAAACCCTGCATCGACGTTCGCTGCTCCAGGGCACTGCTCACCGTACGGCTCGATGTCGACCGCGAGAACCGTACCGGCGGGAATGCCAAGGCCGCTTGCAGCGGCGGCCGCCTCTGAGGCGTAGCGAAGCCCGACGCCGTAGGTGCGAACCGCTGAGCAGTCGTAATCGTTGTAGATCGGAAGAATTCCCATCTGCTTGTGCGCCGCAGCGGCGATCTCTATCTGGCTGATACCAGGGCAGTTGTATGTTCGAGAGAGATAGCGGCCCCAGAAGTCAGGGCGGCCCCAGAAACGCGTGACCGTCGGGTACAGACCGTGGTCCGCGTTGACATCCGCGGTGAAGGGCTTGCACGAATCCACACCCCAGAGCAACCTCGTCGGCTGGACGGCGGCGGACCGCACCTGGACGTTCAGAAGCGAAGTGTGTGTCTGGACGGTGTGGACCAGCTTGAGGAGCGCAGAGGACGAGCCCTGTTCGACGACTGTCCGGGGAGCACCGACGACCGCGGTGAACCACGGGGTCGAGCCGCTTGTGATCGAGACCCGAGCGCTGCACGAGGTTCCCGACTTGCAGGGATCGCCGACCAGCTCGCCATTCTCGTCGTAGATGCCAATGCTCCATGGAGTGTTCGTCACGTCGATGTTTGCGACCGCGCGCATGAAGACCGCGGTGCCTCGTTGTGGATTGGTTGTGTTCGCATCGAGGGTGACGCCAAGCCAAGTCGCGGTCATGGGCGCGGACTGTGCCTGTATCTCTGGAGGTGGCGACGTCTGGGACGCACCGGAGACATAGGCGACTATGGATCGTGATCCCGCCTGCTCCTTGGTGAGGGTCGTGCTGCAGGTGGTTCCGTGGCTGCAATAGGTGAGGCGCGTGCCGGAGCTCTGGTCATAAAGGCCGAGCTCATATCCCGAGTTGCTCACGTCGGCGGTCGTCGTCGCCGTGATCGTGACGGGCTTGCCAGGGCCGACCATCGAAGCCGAGGTTGCCGTCAATGAGACGCTGAACCAGGACACGGTCACCGAGTTCGACGTGATCACATTCTCGGTCGGCTGGTTGGCGGCAGGCGGCGTCACATATGCCGCGAATGTGTGTATTCCAGACTTGGCCGCGTATGCCACAAGGCACTGGCTCGCCTGCATGCAGGCGCCGACGAGCGTCCCTGTCGTCTGATCGAATATCTCGATCGCGGAACGGGTGCCGGTCATCGTCATGCTGGCGGTGGCGGTGAGGACGGCGCTCTGACCCGGCTGTACGGCGGCCGCATTTGACTCTAGGCGCACGCGAGGCTGGGACCCTGCCGCATCGAGGGTCCAGATCGGAATGCTCGGCGTCACCGTGTGCGGAGCGAAAGCCGAACCAACTTTCGCGAAGGGTGGCTGAGGCGTCGGCAGCAGCGTGTTGTTGCATGATGCCGGCGCTTGCGGAGCTGCCTTGTCTGATCGCGGGCAGGCATTGTGCCCGCTTGGCAAGGACGAAACTCCGGGGGTGGGTTGGGGGGCGCTGTCCCCTGAGTTGCAGCTCGCGTTGGGGCCGGACGACCCGCACTGCCGGCTGCCGACGGGCAGCGATAGGCGCACAGGGTCATCGGTGGGCACCACCTGGCTCACGGGATCGCCGGCAGGTAGCGTCGGTGTTGCCGCCATGGCCGGTGCAGCCTGGCCCAGCTGGCTGGAAACGACCACGACAGCAACCAGGGCCGGGACCGCCAGACGCAGGAAAACACAAGAGAACCGAGATGAGTGCAAGAAACTTCCTCCCCGGAGCAGCCCATGTGAGCTGCGTGAATAACCGGGGTCGAAACGTACCTGCGAGCCTCGGGTCTACCTCCCGCTATGCGGTTAATAAGCCTGAACTGTTGTCAAGGATGTCGAAATGGCCGGATTTAGAGCCAATTTGGGGCTTATCCACAGGTAACCTGATCGATTCGTGCAAGATCGGCCGCTCTGCAGAAGCTGGGTTACCCGGTGGCCCCGAATCGGTGACGCCGATTCTCCAACCATCGCCGGATGAACTCGGCCGTAAAGCCTGCCTCCTGGCCGGGGCGCATCGATCGCAGGAGCTCCTCGGCGAATTCGCCACTGATTCCGCGGGTCACATCCTCAGGCGGCGGCCCTTCGCTGACAGCCGGCCTTGCCCGTGCCAACGCGTCCCGGAACATAGTCTCCGCCAGGCGCGCCGCGCCGGTCTCCTCATCGAACTTCTCCAGTTCGATTTCAGTTTCATCGCCATCGA
>JBDUAO010000028.1:0-24519 GCA_040004595.1 Candidatus Dormiibacterota bacterium
GCAGGTCGTGCGTCGTGCATCAGGTCCTGCAGATTGTCGCCCTCTTGCGCGAGTGTTGTGACCGAGCTAAAGCCCTTTGTGAGCAGCGTCTCCCAGCCGGCCCCTCTCGTTCCGGCGAGCAGGACGGCAGGTATTCCGGCGGCCTGGGCCCGCCGCGCGACCTCGCCAGGCGCCTTCCCATAGGCGGTCTGGCCGTCCGCCCGGCCCTCGCCTGTGATGACCAGCTGGGCCCCCACGAGAGCCTTGTCGAAGCCGCTGGCGTCGACCACGAGCGCAGCCCCGGAGACGAGCTTGGCGTCGACGAAGGCCATCAGGCCCGCGCCCGTACCGCCTGCCGCTCCGGCTCCAGGAATGTCCTTCACGCGCTTGCCGTACTGGCGCTCGATGATGTCGCCCAGGCGCCCCAGGGCCCGATCGAGCAGCTTGACGGTTTCGGGATCGGCGCCCTTTTGTGGCCCATACACGGCACTCGCGCCCTCCGGACCGGTCAGCGGATTGGTTACGTCGCATGCCACCAGCACCTCAATCGACCGCCAACCAGGATGCAATCCGGAATCGTCGATCCGTTCGAGCCGGAGCAAGGCGGCGCCTCCCCGTGGCAGATCGCGACCGGCGGCGTCGAGAAATCGGTAGCCGAGCGCCTGGGCCATGCCGACGCCGCCGTCGTTGGTGGCTGAGCTGCCGATCCCGGCTATGACCGATTTTGCGCCCGCCTTCCTTGCTGCATCAAGCAGCTGGCCGAAGCCGAAGGTGGAGGTCTTGCGGGGGTCGCGCATCGCCGCCGACACCAGGACGTACCCGCTGGCCGAAGCCAGCTCGACCACGGCCCCCATGCCTTCGTCGATCAGGCCGTAGGACGCCAGCACTGGATCTCCGAGGGGGCCCTCGACGTTTAACCATTCGTACGTTCCGTTGTGGGCTGACACCAGGGCCTCGACGGTGCCCTCGCCCCCATCCGCGACTGGGATCTCTACCACGTCAGCGTCAGGGAAAACTTCGCGCACGCCGCGCGCGATCGCCTTCGCCGCTTGTGTAGCCGACAGGCTGCCTTTGAAGGAGTTGGGCGCTACGACGATCTTCATCCCGGTTCTATATCCAGGAGATTAGTAGACCGGGATCGTCCAATCCTTGTATTTGGGCGTGTCCCCGCGAACGGCGCCGAAGTAGATGTTCTGAAGCTCCTGGGTGAACTCTCCGACCTTCCCGTTGCCGACCGTCCTGCGGTCGACCTCGATCACTGGTGCCACCTGGGCACCGGTCCCGCAGAGAAGCAGCTCGTCGCAGGTGTACAGCTCGGTCCTGTCGATGCTCCTTTCGATGACCGGCAGACCAAGCTCGTTCTTGATCAACCCGATGATCAACCTCCGTGTGATGCCCTCGAGGATGTCGTCGGTCACCGGCGGCGTCACAACGGCGCCATCTTTGATCATGAAAAGGTTCTCGGCCGAGCCCTCAGAGACGTGGCCGTCGACCGTGAGCACGATCGCCTCATCAAAGCCCGCCTCGTTCGCCTCGGACTTGGCGAGCGCCGATTGCGCGTACGAACCGGTGATCTTGGCACGCGCCGGAAGCGATTGGTCGGGCACCCGCCTCCAGGTGCTGACCATGCACCGGAGGCCGCCCTCGATCTCGACATAGTTGCCGAACGGAATGGCATAGACCAGGAAGCTGTGGTCGATGTTGTGAAGGCGTACCCCAATCTCCTCGCTGGAGGTGAAAAGCAGAGGCCGTATGTAAACGTCCGATTTGAACTGGTTGCGGCGCAGTACCTCGAGGGTGATGTTGACCAGCTCCTCGGTCGAGTGCGGAAGTTTGAAACGCATGACATTCGCGGAACGGCGCATGCGGTCGAAATGCGCCGGGCATTCCAGAAGGAAGAGCTGCTCCTTCTTTACATTCCAATAGGCGCGGATGCCCTCGAACACGCCGGTGCCGTAGTGCAGCGCGTGGGTCATCAGCCCGAGCTTGATGTCGTGGTAGCGGCCGTACTCGCCGTCGTAATAGATCCAGGTGTTGGGGTGGACCGTTGGCTTCTTCGCCGCAGCCTTCGATTTGGTCTCCACGCTCATCTCAGCCCTAGTGTAAGTCGCCCCCGGGTGGGCCACATGACACAAGGTTTGGCCCTGGCAGCCGGTGGTACCTGCCCCATTTCTGTTATGAATCGGGGCGTGACGTTGTATGGCATGATCGCCGACCTCCGCCGGGAGCATCCGACACCTGCCGCGATGCAGACCCTCGATATGGTGGTGGCGGAGCTGGGGCGCACACGCGACAACCTCAAGGCGGCGGTCGAGGCGCTGGGTGCGAAGTCGCTTCCCTCTGGAGGCAAGGCGGTGCTCGACGAGCTGGTCGAACGGGCTCACCAAGCCGAGATCGATGATCTCGACTACGGAGTGGACCCGTACGACCGGGCACCGGCCGAGGCCCTCGACGAGGGCACCCTGGGCATCGGCCTGCTTCTGGGCGTGAGCTCGCTGGTCGGCATCATCCTGGCAGCGCTGGCGGTTTATGCCGGCATCAACGCGATCATGCACACACCCGGTGCCTGAGTTCTCCTTCGACGTCGTATCGGAGTTCGACTCGGTTGAGCTGACCAATGCGCTCGACCAGGCGCGCCGAGAGGTGGGTACGCGGTTCGACTTCAAGGACACCGCCACGATCTACGACCACACCGACCAGAAAATTCTCATCGAGTCCGCCAGTGAAGACCGCGCGAAAGCGGCCCTACAGGTGCTTCGCGAGAAGGCGGCCCGCCGCCAGCTCTCGCCAAAGCTGTTCAAGCCCAGCGAGCCGAAGAGTGTTGGCAAGGGCCGCGGTCAAATTGAGGTTCAGCTCAACGCCGGCATTACCGATGACATCGCCCGGGACCTGCGCAAGAAGATTCAGAACACCACGCCCAAAGTCCAGGTGCGGATTCAGGGCGACCAGCTGCGGGTCGTCAGCAAGGACAAGGACTCGCTGCAGCTCGTGATGAAGGCACTCCGCGAGGCGGAGGACATACCGGTACCGCTGCAGTTCACGAACTACCGCTAGCCGCCGGCAACCTTCGTAGCCGCCTGGGACACCATAAGGGCAGTGCTTGTCATCCCGGCCATCGACATCCTGGGCGGTCGCTGCGTACGCCTCGTGCGCAGCGATTATGCGCATCCCACCATCTACTCGGATGAACCGGCGAAGGTGGCAGCCAGCTTCGCGGAGGCGGGAGCGGAACGCACCCACGTCGTCGACCTGGACGGTGCGCCTACTTGCCAGCGTGATCTTCACGAGCATCGCGCGCGACGCCACTCTTAAAGGGCCGGACCGCGCGACGCTTAAGCGCGTGCGCGCGATGACCAGCTTGCCCGCTGGGCCGGCGGCCGTGCTCCTCGGCAAGGCGCGGTATGAGGGCCGGATCAAGCTGGCGGACGCGCTGGCCCAGTGAGGAAGGTTGCCCTCGCAGCATTGGCGATGCTGGTCCTGGCGTCCTGTGGTGAGCGGGCGACCGCAGACGACCAGGCACTTCATAGCGACATCGTCAACAACACCAACGGCGCGGAGGTCACGTTCGACGCCACCGTGGTGAATGACCCGGTGGAGTCAGGCGGTCATGAGAGGTTCCAGGTCAAGACCACTACCGGCGAAACGCTGGAGATCGATCACAACACCACGCTGGCGGCGGCGGTCCCGATCCACGCCGGCGACTCGGTGGTGATCCACGGCCGCCTCTATATCGATCCTGGCCCAAAGGTGGGGGTGCACTGCACGCACGCCGCCACGTCGAGCGGTTGCCCGGACTCGGGCTGGATCGAATTCAGCAGCACGTTTTACGAGTAACGGCACGGGGAGTCATGCATCCCCCGTGGCGAGTAATGCGACAGCGCACGTTTTGATCCAAAATGTCGAAACGTGCTGGCCTGAAAGGGGGCGCCTGGCGCCAAACGTGCGGAATCTACGACTTTCTCGCCACCAGCCAGGACGCCGCCTGCGCGACCGGACGGATGACAATCTCATCTACATCTACGTGCGGCGGGCGCGTGACCGCGAAGACTATGCAGTCCGCGATGTCCGCGGCCACCAACGGTTTCACGCCCTTGTACACCGCTTTAGCAGCCTTTCGGTCGCCGCGAAAACGCACATTGCTGAAATCCGTCTCAACCATCCCTGGCGCGAGCTCGGTCACGCGGATCGGTTCGCCGTTCAGCTCCAGGCGCAGGGTGCGCGTTATGGCATGTACGGCGTGCTTGCTCGCCGTGTAGCCGGCGCCTCCTACATACGTTTCGAAACCGGCTATCGAACCCAGGTTGACGATATGCCCGTGCTTCGCCTTGCGCAACAGCGGCAGACACGATCGAGTCACACGCATCAAGCCCAGAACGTTCACCTCCCACATGCCGATCCAGTCCTCATCACGGGACTGCGCAATCGGAGTGAGGCCCAGGGCAAGGCCGGCGTTGTTGACCAGCACGTCGATGCGGCCGAACTTTTCCGTCACCTCGCCCACGAAGTTGTCGATGCTCTGCTGATCGGTCACATCGAGAGGCAAAGCTAAGCCCAGATCGCCGACCACTCGGCGAACACGCGCCAATCGCCGAGCTCCGGCGACGATTTGATAACCGCGGCGGCCCAGGGCCACAGCGGTGGCGGCCCCGATGCCTGACGATGCTCCCGTGACGACGGCGACAGGCCTTGATCGAGTTGCGGCCAAGCTCCCCCCCGTGAATGACGATCGCGACGCCTTCAAAGCGTACGCTAGGGCGCGATGCTGGACGTCGTGGTCGGCCTGATCGTCACCTTCCTGATAGTGGCCGGAATCCTCGTCATGTTAGGCCCGACCACCGGCACGTTGATCAAGCGAGCACGAGGCCTGCGTTCAGCACGTGTCCCATCCGTCTTCCAGGCGGCCCAGCCGCGGGAATCGGTCCCGTCCGGCCTCAACCCGAAGACGCAGCGGGCGCTCGTCGCGTCGGCACGACTTGGCAGCTGGCTGCGGTCGCACGGGCAAGACGACCTGGCGCGCGAGCTGCGGAGCGCCGGCGGCAAGATGACCGGCAACGAGGCAGCCGGACTCTACGCGATGCAGCTGGTGCTGAGACGGCTGCGAGCGCTCAGCCTCGAAGACAGGGCGTCGCAGGAAAGATTGAAGGCCCTTACCAATGAACTGCGAGTCGCAGTCCAGGATCGCTTCGAACAGCTCGAGCTTCTACCTTTCAAGCGCCCTTAACCGGCTTCTGGCCAGCACTTCCGGGTGCATCTCGGCGGGCAGGTCGAATGTTGAGGGAGTGATCAGGCAGAACTCCGGTGGCGGGCCAAGGACCATCATCCGGCGCCATAAGCTGACACCGGGAGACCCAGTCCAGGTTTCCAGCTGAGCGTAGAGATCCTTGTAGGCCGTACCCGCGGGCTTACCGAATCGCACCTCGAACCCTGACTCCATCGAGGGCGTGCCCCTGGCGAGGCTGAGAAGCTTTCCTGCGCCCTCAGCGGCCATCCTGGCCGCGGAGTCGTGGGCTGGGGCACGCGCTCCACTGACAGCGGCTGCGTTCAACCCATCCATCGCCGCTGAGCTCTCGAGCAGATACCAGTCGTTGTAGCCGCCGCCCACGGCGAAAGTTGCCGACTCGATGAAGCCGCTCAGCGACGCGCCCGCGAGCTCTGCGTGAAACCGCCGAAGCGAATCCTCATAAGCCGCGACGTCGCAACCGGGTGCAGGTCTGTGAGAGAAGACGTACGCGATCACGCGCCTATTTCGCCTTCGGCCCCTTGCCTGATTCGATGTACCGCTTGAGCGCGGTCATGTTGCCGCGCACGCCTTCCGCGTACTTGCCTGCGAGCAAGCCGCCGGCAAACCGGAGCATGCCGCCGAGCTCGTAGTCCATCTCGTACACCACGTGCGTGCCCGCCTTGGTCTCCGAGTACGTGTATGACCAGGTTCCCTTTAACGGCCCGCGGATGAACTTGCCGGCACAACGCTTGGGCTTGACCCAGGACGTCTGCTCGACCTCGACGGTCTCTTTGAGCCCCCCGGGCAGGTTGAGGTGGTAGCGATATTGCGTCCCCTTGCCTGGCGGCTTGCGGTCGAGCTGCTCGACCTTCGCAACTTCTTTCGACCATTTCGGGACGTTGGGGACGTCCTCCTGCACCACCGTCCAAACACGAGCGGCGGATGCGTCGATGTCCACGGTCTCGCGGAGTTTGGTCATCCTGCGATCATCAACTTTAGTGCCCCAGCCTCGAGGAATTCCCGCACAACCGGCTCCGCGCCGGATGCTGGGAGCTCTCCGGCATCGGAACTACCGGCTCTTCCTGACGGGGCAGACCATCTCCACGATCGGGACCTGGATGCAGAGCGTCGCCATGCCATGGCTCGCACTCCAGCTCACCCACAACGCTCTCCTGGTCGGGCTCGTGCTGGCGGCGCAGTTCATGCCGGTGCTTCTGGGCAGCCAGTTCGGCGGCGTGATCGCCGACAGGTATCGAAAGCGCACGGTCCTGCTGGTCACGCAAACGCTCTTCACCATTCCGAGCTTTTCCTTGTTCCTCGTGAGCTCCACCGGCCACGCGCAGTTCTGGATGATCATGGTCGCTGCGATAGCGACGGGCACCATCAACCTTTTCGACGTTCCCTCGCGTCAGGCATTCGTCATCGAGATGGTGGGCAGGCAGGACCTGATGAACGCGATTGCGCTCAACTCGTCAGTCTTCAACCTTGCCGCAGTCGTCGGGCCGGCGGTCGCGGGTTTGCTGATAGCTGCGGTCGGCGTGCCGATCTGCTTCCTTGCAAACTCGGTGAGCTACCTGGGGGCGATCGTGGCGCTGCTGCTGATGCGCAACCTTCCGGCAGTCGTACGTCACGGTGCGGAGCAACCCGTTTTCGCACGGATCGTGGAAGGCGCCGCGTATGCACGGCACGAGCCTGTGGTGGGGATGCTCCTTGCCGCTGTCGCTGTGTTCTCGCTCTTTGCGATGAATCGCTTGACTCTGATCCCTTTCTTCGCCGACCAGGTTCTCCACGTCGGTGCCAGGGGTTTCGGCTTCCTACTGGGTTCGATGGGCCTTGGGGCTCTGGTCGGCGCGCTGACCCTGGCAATCAATCCGGGCGCGAGCGATCCGCGGCGTCAGCTGTGGATGGCGATGATCTGGGTCTCGGCCCTGCTCGCATTCTCGATCTCCAGAGTATTTGCGATTTCGCTCGTCACGTTGTTCATCGCCGGCTACTGCCAGATCTCGTTCGTGGCTACGGCCAACAATCGCATCCAGGCGATCACTCCCGACCACCTGCGGGGCAGGGTGATGGCGCTTTACGCGCAGGCGCTCATCGGGGTAGGCCCCATCGGAAGCATGCAGGCAGGAGCGCTTGCGACCTTGTTCGGCGCTCCGGTGGCCATGGCGATCGGCGCCGTGGTGGCCGGCAGCGTCATCCTGGCGATCCGCATCACGCGACCTTATGTTTTCGCGCCGCCAGAGTTGGAATGACGGCCGCAGGACCTTGGCTGCTTAGTCCCGCGGGAGGTAGCGGGGCAGATCGCGAAGGGAGCTCAGCTTCCGCAGCTCGAGGTGCGCAGCGATGCCGTCATGGATCTCCGCGATTGCACGCGGGTTGACGAATGTGGCGGTGCCGACCTGGACCGCCGCGCAGCCTGCCACCAGGAACTCGAGCGCATCCTCCGCGCTCGCAATGCCGCCGATCCCGATCACCGGGATCCTCACGGCGCGGGCGGCCTGGTGCGCGAGGTGAACAGCGAGCGGGCGGATCGCCGGACCTGACAATCCTCCGGTTCGAAAGCTCAGCCTCGGCTTGTAAGCGTTCAGGTCGATCGACATACCGACGAACGTGTTGACCGCGCAAAGCGCGTCGGCGCCGGCGCCTTCGACGGCCCGTGCGATCAGACCGATGTCCGTGACCATCGGGGTGAGCTTCACCCACACGGGAAGAGCAGTCCGCTTGCGCACCGCGTCGGTCACGGCCGCCGCTGCCCGCGGGTCGTTGCCGAAGTACAGCCCGCCTTGCTCCACATTCGGGCAGGAGATGTTGATCTCGAAACCCGCGACTCCCGGCACCCCATCGAGGCGAGCCGTCAGGTCACCGTACTCGGACACCGATTCGCCGTTGATGTTGACGAAGACCGGAAAGTCCCACGAAGCCCACTGCGACGTGTAGTCGCGGATGAGCGCATCGACCCCAGGACCCTGCAGGCCGATCGCATTCAGCATCCCGGACGGAGTCTCGACAATGCGGGGCGGCGCCGTACCAGCGCGCGGACGCAGGAAGATTCCCTTCGAGACCATGGCGCCAAGCGCATCCCGATCGAGCAGAGGCACCTCGGTTCCGTAGCCAAATGCGCCCGAGGCCGCGAGCACCGGGCTGCGCAGCCTCATCCCGCCGACCGCGACGCTCATATCGACAGTCACGCGGTGACCGCGTATGGCAGGTGGGAAGGAAGCGCTGCCCAGTCGATGTCAGAAGCTCGGTACACCGGGCCTTCTTTGCAAGCGCGGTCGTATCCGCCCTGCGTGAGCGGGACGGCGCAGCCCAGGCACACGCCAGTGCCACAACCCATGTATGTCTCGACTGCGACGAGCGCGCGCGGCCAGCGGGCTGCAACGCCGGCCAGCATGCGATTCGGCCCACAGGCCAGGACGACATCTCCATCGGGTGCGGCGGCGACCGCGGTCCCGGCGGCACCCCGCGATCCGTCATCAGTCGCCCAGATCACCTCGTCCCCCTCCGCCTCAATGCAGAGCTCATCGCTGTTGCGTGCGCCATGCACCCACGTCACGCGCATGCCCAGCGCATGTGCCTCCCTGGCAGCCAGCGGCATCGGTGCGACTCCAAGCCCGCCGCTGACCAGCACTGCCGTGCGCGGGCCGGCAGCCAGCTCGAAGCCGTGACCCAGCGGACCGAGGCAGCTGATCACGTCGCCAGGACGCATCGCAAGCAGCTGCGAGGTGCCCCGCCCGACCGCTTTGAGCACAAACTCGATGCGCTCACCCTCCGCGCCGTAAATGGAGAAGGGGCGCCGCAGAAAAACCCCGGACCAGCCAAGGTTGACGAACTGGCCGGCACGGGCCGTGGCCGCGATCTCCGGCGCTTCTAACGAGATGACCACCATGCCGCGCGCAACCTCGCGACGAGCCGTGATCGGCGCGTTAAGCAGGAACACCTTGCCGCCACTCGACGATTGTCCGCACCTCGACCAGAGGCGGCCCTCCATCCTCGCCGCCTTGGGGTGCTCCGGCCTCCGATTCGACCAGCGCGACTGCCGTGTCGAGCGACGTGAGGCACGGAATCCGCCGCTCGACAGCGGCACGCCGAATCTCAAATCCATCCTTGAAAACCGGGCCGCCGGCTTCCGCGGAGTCTGTGTAGATGTTTGACATCGTATTGATGACCAGGTCGACTTCTGAGTTCGTGATGACATCGAGCACGGTTGGGCCGGCGCCCCCGATCTTGGCGACGACTTGGGGCGAGAAGCCGGCCTGCTGCAGGGCCTTGGCCGTGCCCTCCGTCGCCACCAGGCGGCAGCCCATCTCAACCAGGCGGGAGACGATCGGAAAGATCTCAGGCTTGTCGACGTCCGCAATCGTGAGCAGCACCGCGCCGCCACGCTTGACATGGACTCCGGAAGCCGCGAAAGCTTTGCGAAGGGCTTCGCTCAACGTGCGTCCGATCCCAATCGCCTCGCCCGTCGACTTCATCTCCGGCCCGAGATAGGAATCCACCGCAGGCAGCTTGTTCATCGAAAACACCGGCGCTTTTACCGCGACCAGGTCGCGAGGCGGCACCAGGCCCATCTTCCATCCCATGTCTGAGAGCTTCTCGCCGAGCATCACCTTGGTCGCCATGTCCACCATCGGGACCCCCGTGACCTTGGACAGGAAAGGAACCGTGCGCGACGCCCGCGGATTGACCTCGAGCACGTGGACCTTCCCGCGGTGCACCACGTACTGGACGTTGACGAGTCCCCTCAGGCGCAGATGCCGCGCGATTCGGATCGTGTAGTCGATCACGTCGTCCAGCTCGGACTGCTCCAACCCTGAGGCTGGATAGACAGCGTACGAATCTCCGGAGTGAACCCCCGCCCGCTCTACGTGCTTCATCACACCCGGAATCACCACCGTCTCGCCATCGCTCACCGCATCGACCTCAACCTCGTCACCCTGCAGGTACTTGTCGACGAGCACCGTGCCGCGAGGCATCGCGCCAATCGCCCAGACCATGTAACGCTGCAGCTCGCGACGGTCATGCACTATCTCCATCGCCCGTCCGCCGAGCACGTAGGACGGCCGCACGAGAACCGGATAACCGGCGCGGTCTGCGATGACGATCGCCTCTTCAACTGTGGTGGTGGTACCGCCGACCGGTTGTGGAATTCCAATCGCATCGAGCGCGGCCGCAAACGCCCTGCGATCCTCCGCCAGGTCGATGGCTTCGACACCCGAGCCAAAGATCGGCAGACCCCGTTCCTCCAGCGGGAGCGCGAGGTTGATGGCGGTCTGGCCGCCAAACTGCACCAGAGCGCCGTCGGCTCGCTCGGCCTCGGCGACCTGGGCGGCGCCGTCGAGGTCGAGCGGCTCGAAGTAGAGCCGGTCGGAGGTGTCGAAGTCGGTGGAAACGGTCTCTGGGTTGGAGTTGACCATCACCGCCCGCACCCCAGATTTTCGAAGCGACCACGCCGCATGTACTGAGCAGTAGTCGAACTCGATTCCCTGGCCGATGCGGATTGGGCCAGAGCCGATGACGAGCGCGGTTCGCGAATCGACTGGCACGGACTCGGTCTCGTCCTCCCAGCAGGAGTAGTAGTACGGGGTGGCCGCCTCGAACTCGGCCGCGCAGGTGTCGACCAGCTTGTAGGTCGGGGCCGATCGCTCGACCGCTTCGCCGCGCAACCCGCCGATCATCGAGTCGGAGAAACCGGCACGCCTGAGCTCGCGCACGTCTCCTTCCTTCTCGAGCCGGACGATGGTCGCCAGCCGATCGATGAACCAACGATCGATACCGCTGCGCCGCGCGAGCGAAGCCGGATCGTCTCCACCACGCAGCGCGTGCAACAGCGCAAACAGCCGGCGGTCATTGGGCTGCTCTATGAGATCTGTCCGCTCGAGCTCGGAGACCGATGGCGGTTTCTGCTCCAGCGAGCGCATGGCTTTGGTAAGCGCCGCTTCAAAAGTCCGCTCGATCGCCATCACCTCGCCGGTGGAGGCCATCTGCGTGCCTAGTCGCCTATCCCCCGCGGGGAATTTGTCGAACGGCCATCGCGGAATCTTGACGACGCAGTAGTCGAGCGCCGGCTCGAATGCTGCGAACGTCCGGCCCGTGACCTCGTTTCGGATCTCCTCGAGCCGGCGGCCCACCGCAACCTTCGCGGCGACTCGCGCGATCGGATATCCGGTCGCCTTCGACGCCAGGGCCGACGAGCGGCTCACACGCGGGTTGACCTCGATGACGTAGTAATCGGAGCTGTTCGGATCAAGGGCGAACTGCACGTTGCAGCCACCCTCGATTCCGAGCGCGCGAATGATCCGGATCGCAGACGACCGCAGCATCTGGTGGTCGCGGTCCGAAAGCGTTTGCGCTGGAGCCACCACTATCGAGTCGCCCGTGTGTACGCCCATTGGGTCAAGGTTCTCCATGTTGCAGACGGTGATGCACGTGTCACCGGCGTCGCGCATCACCTCGTACTCGATCTCCTTCCATCCCCACAGCGAGCGCTCGACGAGCACCTGGTGTATTGGCGAGGCCGCGAGCCCTCTCTGCGCGATCGTTTTCAGCTCTTCAGGGCTGGTGACGAAGCCGCCGCCGGTCCCGCCCAGCGTGTACGCGGGCCTGATGACCAGCGGCAAGCCGGCCTGCGCGGCGAACTCGTCGACTTGAGCCAATGACTCACAAACCATCGATGTCGGCACCGGCTCGCCGATGGACGCGAGCATCTCCTTGAACGCCTGGCGATCCTCCGCGTTCCTGATGGTTTCGAGGCTCGCACCGAGCAGCCTGACCTGGTACCGCTCCAGCACCCCGGCCTTGGCGAGATCCATGGCGAGGTTCAAGCCGGTCTGGCCACCAAGTGTCGGCAGCAGCGCGTCGGGACGTTCGCGCGCAATGACCCGCTCCACAGCCTCCACCGTCAGCGGTTCGAGGTAGACGCGGTCGGCGACCTCTTCGTCAGTCATGATCGTGGCCGGGTTCGAGTTCACGAGAACCGTGACGATGCCCTCCTCGCGGAGCGCCTTGCACGCCTGCGTGCCTGCGTAGTCGAACTCGGCAGCCTGGCCGATGACAATGGGTCCGGAGCCGAGGATGAGCACCTTCGCGGGCTTCGGCGGCTGAGCCGCACCGCGGACAGACCTCAGCGCCGGCCTGCGCTCGCGAACCATGTCGAGGAACCGGTCGTACAGGTGC
Source organism: Candidatus Dormiibacterota bacterium (assembly GCA_040004595.1). Classification (GTDB taxonomy): domain Bacteria; phylum Chloroflexota; class Dormibacteria; order Dormibacterales; family Dormibacteraceae; genus Palsa-872. The sequence continues at coordinate 12,377 of JBDUAO010000028.1, forward strand.
TGGTTGTCCTGCGGACCCGGGCAGCCCTCAGGGTGGTACTGGACGCTGAACGCGGGCAGCGTCCTGTGCGCCAGCCCTTCAACCGAACCGTCGTTGAGGTTGCGCTGCGTCACGAAGAGGTCGCCGGCAGGGATCGAGGCGGCGTCGACCTGGAACTCGTGGTTCTGGCTCGTGATGTGAACCAGTCCCGTCTCGAGATCCTTGACCGGGTGGTTGGCGCCGTGATGCCCGAACGGGAGGCGCGACGTGGTCGCGCCTACGGCCATGCCCAGGATCTGGTGTCCGAGACAGATGCCAAAAAGCGGAATCCGCCCGAGCGCGTGGCGCGCCAGCTCGACGGGGCCGGCCAGCACCGCGGGGTCGCCCGGGCCGTTGGACAGCACGAGTCCATCCGCCTCGGTGGCCCGGATGTCCGACCAGGAAGCGGTGTGCGGCAGCACGATGACGCGGCACCCGCGCTCGCGCAGCGAGCGGAGGATGTTGCTCTTGACGCCATAGTCCACCACCGCGATCGTTATGCCGGCGCCGCCAGTCGGGCGGCGAGGCCGCAGCTCGACCGGCAGCGGGTCGAGCCACTCGACCATGGAGGTGCGCGACGTCTCCGCGACGAGATCCTGCTCCGACAGCGGGGTCACGCGACGAGCCGCCACCGCCAAATCTGCCAGGCGGGACGCGCTTGGCAGCACGGCTTCATGCGTGAGGACAGCGCGCAGAGTTCCGTTTTTGCGTAGGTGGCGAGTCAATGCACGTGTGTCGATCTCTGTGATCGCCGGCACCTTCCAGCGTCGCAGGTACTCGTCCAGCGAAGCCTCGCTCGAGTGGTGGCTTGGCTCAGGACAAGCCCAGCGCACGATCATCGCGCGCGCCCACGGACGCGATGACTCCGCATCCGCCTCGCGAACGCCGTAGTTGCCCTGCAGTGGATACGTCATGCACAGCATCTGGCCGGCATACGACGGATCCGTAAGGACCTCCTGGTATCCCGTCATCGCCGTGTTGAAAACAACCTCTCCCTCGCCGACCACGTCGGCGCCGAGCGCGGTGCCCACGAATGCACGGCCGTCCTCCAGCACGAGGGCGGCGTACCTCTTCGATGCCCCGTTTGCGCTAGCTGACAACGATCACCGCCTGGTCGATCCCATCCTCTTCCTCGACCAGGACCTCGATCCTCTCGGTGTCAGACGTCGGAACGTTCTTGCCGACGTAGTCGGGCCGGATCGGCAGCTCACGGTGGCCGCGGTCGATGAGGACGGCCAGCTGGATCGCTCGGGGGCGTCCGAAATCCATCAGCGCGTCCATCGCGGCGCGAGCCGTGCGTCCGTGGTGAATGACGTCGTCGACCAGGATCACCACCTTGCCGTCGATCTCGGGGATCCGTGACGTGGCGCGGTGAGAGGGCTGGCGCAGGTGGCCGTCATCGCGATGCTTGCTCGTATCCAGCACGCCGACTGCTACCGGCGCGCCTTCGAGGCCGGCCAGATTGACGGCGAGCCGTCGCGCGAGGTGGTCGCCCTTTGAGAAGACGCCAACAAGGACAAGTCCATCGATCCCTCGGTTGCGCTCCGCGATCTCATGCGCGATTCGCGAAAGGGATCGCCGGATCTGGTCCGCATCCATCACCGTGGCCTTGAGCCGCTTCTCGGTGATGCTCATGAAAGTAGGATGTTCAGTAGGGCCATCCGGATGTGGAGGCCGTTGTGGGCCTGGCGGAAGTAAGCGGCGCGGGGGTCGGCGTCAACCTCTGGGGCAATCTCGTCGACACGGGGCAGAGGGTGCATCACGATTGCGTACTTCCTCATCAAACCGAGCGATCGGTTATCGATCCGGTAGATGCCCTTCAGCGCTAGGTAGTCCTTGGGGTCGGCGAATCGCTCCTTTTGGATACGCGTCTGATAGACGACATCCACCTCCGGCAGCACGGCGTCGAGGTCCTCGGTCTCGATCCAGGGGATGTTGTGCTCGGTGAGGTGTTCCTTCAGGTCCTCGCGCATCGCCACCTGCGGTGGCGCGACAAACCAGATCTCGATGTCCTTGAACTTGCTGAGCAGATATGTCAGCGAGCGGACGGTGCGGCCGTTGGCCAGATCCCCGACCATGGCGATGCGGATGCCGTCGATGTGGCCGAGCTCCTGCCGGATCGTGTAGAGGTCAAGGAGCGCCTGGGTGGGATGCTGCCCCGGGCCGTCGCCTGCATTGATTATGGGAACCGAGCTGACACCGGCCGCGCGCCTGGCTGCGCCCTCCTCGTTGTGGCGCAGGACGATGACGTCGGTGTAGCCGCTGACGATGCGGATGGTGTCCTCCAGCGTCTCGCCTTTCGCGGTGGATGAGAACTCCCGGGCGTTGTCGGTGCCCATCGTCGAGCCGCCAAGGCGCAACATCGCCGCCTCGAACGAGAGCCGCGTTCGGGTTGAGGGTTCGTAGAAAAGCGCTGCCATCACGCGCCCATTTAGACGCCCGGAGAAGTGATGCGGCTCGCTCTTGATCTCCTCGGTCAGAGCGAACAGCTCGTCGAGCAGGGATCGGGAGAACTGCTGGCTCTCGATCACATGCTTCAGGCGAGAGCCGACCGGCATAAAAAAGCCTCCTTCCCGACCTCTCTGGGACCGGACTTAAAGGAACCTGGCGCGACTGCGCCGCCTTCGGCATCTTACAGGCCCTGGGGCCGGCGGCGCGGCCCGCCCGAACTGCGGATTCGATACGGTAGCAACGTGAACAAGCGTCCCGGGCAGATCACGGTGACTGTCGAATCCGGTTTTTGCTCCTTCTGCGACAGGACGAGGAACCTGCGACAGGAGGAGCGGCAGCTGGGCGCGCTCGTTCGAACTGTCACCTCCTGCGAGAGCTGTCACCGCGTGCTTTCGAGCACTATCGGGGTCGCGAATCCCGATGCTGCGCTCGAAATGGAGCCGGCAGGCGCCGACTCCAAGCCCCAAGCGCCAGCCGCCCCGGCGCCCCGCAACCGCGAGGCGGCACCGAAGGCCACAGGCACCCCCCGGCCAGAGGCCACGGCTGCAAAAACCAAGACCCGAGCCAAGGGAACGCGAACCGGCAAGTGACTCAGGCCGCAGTCGCGGTCGAGCGCCTCGAGAAGACGCTCGGAGCCAACAGGGTGCTGCGGGGAATCTCCTTTCAGGCCCAGCCCGGCGAGATCTTCGGCTTGCTCGGCCCGAACGGCGCCGGCAAGACGACCACCTTGCGAATCATCTGCACATTGCTCTCGCCGGACGCAGGCCAGGTGCGGGTACTCGGCTTCGGCACCAAGACCGCGCCGGCAGAGGTGAGGCGCCGAATCGGCGTCGTCACCGCCGACATCGGGGTCTATCCGCGGCTTTCCGCCCGCGAGAACATCGAGTACTTCGCGAGGCTGTGCGGGCTCGAGGGTGCAGAGCTGGTGCGCCGGCTAGACGGGGTCATCGAGCGTCTCGATATGGGCTCATTTGCAAAGCAGCGCGCGGAGAGCCTTTCGTCGGGGCAGAAGCAGAAAGTCGCAATTGCCAGGGCCATCGTTCACGACCCCGAAGTGCTGATGTTCGACGAACCCACATCGAACCTCGACGTGCTCGCGTCAAAGGAGGTGCGCGATTTCATGGTCGAGTCGAAGGGCCGCGGCAAGTGCGTCATCTTCTCGACGCATGTGATGCACGACGCGGAGCGCCTGTGCGACCGCATGACGATCCTGCATCAGGGCCTGGTCGTCGCCGCCGGTCCCACCGAAGAGGTGCGCGGTGACAAGCGCGACCTCGAGAGCGCATTCCTTGCGCTGGTCGAGACCTAGAGTGCATTGGGCCTGGATCGTGCTGAAAAAAGAGCTGACCGAAGTGCTGCGCGATCGCCGCACATTGCTGGCGATCGGCCTTGCGGCGCTGGCGACACCCCTTGTCCTGTTCGTCGTTTCGCAGGTCTCAAGCCGGACCGCCACGCAGACCTACACGGTCGGGTACTCCGGCGACATACCAACAGGGCTGGATATTCTGCTGCGCGCGACAGGTCTGGCTCTAGAGGCGGTGCCAGATCCCGCAGCTGCGGCAAGACTGCAGGTGGACCTCGGGGTCTCTTTCCGACCGGGCGAGATCGACGAGTACTACGACCCCACGAGGCAGAGCGCGCAGATCGCCGATATTCGCTTGCAGACCATCCTCGGTCAGTACGACGCAGCGCAAGCAGCTGCCGCTCTCAAGGACCGAGGCATCGACCCCGGAATCCTTACTCCGTTGAAGCTCGTCGCACACCCCTTGAGCTCGCCGGTGAAGGCCGCGTCCAATGCGTTCCTGAGCTTCTTCCTGCCCTACATCCTGATCACGATGATCCTGACAGGCGGATTCTCCGCCGCTCTTGACAGCTCGGCCGGCGAGCGCGAGCGCCGGACGCTGGAGGGCCTGCTGCTCACCCCGGCTCCGCGCAGCCAGCTACTCCTTGGCAAGATCGCGGCCATCACCATCGTCAGCCTCGCGGCTGCCGTGGTTGCGATCGGCTCGATGTTCGTGGCCCTGACGCAGATTTCGCTGCCGGGATCCGGTGCCGCCTCCAACCACATCACACTGAGCCCGACGGCAGTGCCCGTAATGGTGGGCCTGGCGTTGCTCATCGCATTCAGCTTCAGCTCGGTGACTCTCGCGCTCGGCACCCTCGCCAAGAGCTTTCGCCAGGGCCAGGCTTACGTGACGCCTCTGTACTTCGTCACCATCCTGCCCGCGTCGATCATCCTTTTCATCCCGGACTTCAACCCGAGCCTCGCCTACTATCTGATCCCGATCCTTAACGCGGTCCTCGTCTTGCGCGATGCGATAGTGCACGACTCGGTGAGCTGGCCGGCCCTCACGGTCACGACGATCAGCCTGCTGGCCACCGGTGCCTTGTCCTGGGTGGCAGCCCTGCGGTTGTTCACGCGCGAGGCGCTCCTGACGAAGTAGCACTTGACGGGCGACGACTTCTGATCAGACTGAGAGAGAGGTCTTTTTCACGATGAGATCCGGGGTCCGCGACGGCGACTTGCGCAGCCTCGACCGGCGGCGCATGTACGAGATCTTCTCCCCCCTGGACGCCGACGAACGGCTCCCGCGCGAACTTCTCCTCGAGGGCCGCCGGTTCAGGTCGCTGGGCCGGCGTGAGGCCGCGGGAGTGCTATGGCTGCCGTCCCTGCTCCTCACCCTCACCGCGGTCAAATGGATGGGCGGAAGCGGCCCTGCGGCCGTCAGTGCGGCTGCCGGGGTGCTGGTCGGCCTGGGCGTTTTCGCGCGGTCGGGCAACCGCTAGGCGGCATGCCGGCGGGTGGCACCTCGAAGCGAGGGATAATTCGGATATGAACAACGCTGTGATAGTTGCCTGCGGCCGCTCCGCGATCGGGAGGGCGCGCAAAGGCTCCCTCATCGACGTCCGACCTGACGACCTCGCCGCCCACGTCGTGACCAAGGTGCTCGCGCAGCTGCCACAGCTCGATCGCTCAGAGATCGAAGACCTGATCTGCGGCTGCGGGCTCCCCGGCGGGGAGCAGGGACACAACATCGGCCGGGTGGTCTCGATCCTGGCTCGACTCGACGTCCCGGGTGTGACCGTCAACAGGTATTGCTCCTCATCCCTGATGACCACACGCATGGCCGCCCATGCGATCGAAGCGGGGGAAGGCGACGTCTTTCTTTCGGTCGGTGTCGAATGCGTTTCGCGATACGGCAGCGGGTATCCGGATGCTCCAGACACTTACAACCCGCGCCTGGTGCCGGGAAACCCCGAGGAATATCCCGACATCTACATTCGGATGGGCGAGACGGCGGAGAACGTGGCCCAGCGGGAGAAGATCAGCCGCGAAGAGCAGGACCGCTACGCAGTCAGGAGCCAGGATCTGGCGGTCAAGGCTCGCGAATCCGGATTTTTCGACCGGGAGATAATCCCCGTCCAACTTCCGAACGGCGAGATGTTCACCAGGGACGACAGCCCCCGCCCCGGAACGACAGTCGAAGTGCTGGCGACCCTGCAGGCTGCGTTCCGCGAGAACGGCACGGTCACAGCCGGCAATGCATGCCCGCTCAACGACGGGGCGGCCGCCGTGGTGGTGATGTCCGAGCGACGGGCGAAGGAGCTGGGAATCAAGCCACTCGCCCGGGTCGTCTCGACTGGGCTGACCGCGCTGGAGCCGGAGCTCATGGGGCTAGGGCCAATTGAAGCGTCAAAGCAAGCCCTCAAGCGCGCGAAAATGTCCATCGACGACATCGACATCGTCGAGATCAACGAGGCATTCGCCGCGCAGGTCATCCCTTCAGCGCGCGGGATAGGCGTCGATCCTTTCAGCGACAAGCTGAACCCACACGGCGGCGCCATCGCGCTTGGCCACCCGTTCGGAATGACCGGCGCTCGCATCCTGTGCACCTTGCTCAACGGCCTGCGGGAAAAGGACAGGACCTACGGTCTGGAGACGATGTGCGTCGGCGGCGGCCAGGGGATGGCAATGATCCTGGAGCGTCTCAACTAACCAGGTCTAACGCGGCGACCTCGTGATCGGTGGGCTTGTCTGCATGCCTGGCGGTCGGGCCTGTCGAAACAGAGACGGTTGGAACCCACGATTACAGCCGGCGAGGGCTGGCCGCCTCATTCCTCCCGGCTCCGGGGAGGTCGGCGCTCGGTGCGCCCTATCCGTCAATGAATAGATCGGCGAGCTCGGACCGGTCCATGTCCTCGGCCAGCTGGCGGGCGCCGCGGCCTTTGTAGTCGGGCAGGGATGGATCTGCGTCATGCTTCAGCAGGAGCCGGACCATGTCTGCGCTCCCGCCCATCACAGCTCCGTGGATTGGCGCCGCGGCCTCTGCTCTCGCGTTGACATCGGCCCCAGCGTCAAGCAAGCGCTTGGCGGTTTCGATGTCGCCGCCAATTGCAGCGAAATACAGAGCGGGCAGGTCGTGCACTCCTCTGGCGTTCGCACGCAAGGGAGCTGCCACGAGCTCCGCCTCCACATCATCCGTCCGGCCGAGCACGCAGGCAGTGAAGAAGTCGACCGGTGCGCCTCGTGCAACGAGGAGCTCGATGATCGGCTTGTCCCCCATCTGGGTGGCAGCCTCGATCGCCGTCTCATTCCATGGCGCCCGCAGATTCAACGCTGCTGGATGCACATCCAACAACTCGCGTACGCGGGCCAGGTTGCCATGGGCATTGCCCACCAGCTCTTCGACCACCGAGTAGTCGACGTCAGCCATCGCATCCAGTATTGCTCACGTACGGATGACGGCAGGGTACGAAATATCTGGAGGCTGTAGGGTGGTTGTTGGGTGAGTACGCAACCAACCACGCCATCAAGGAGCAATTGAACATGCGCGCATTCGCATTTGATGCCTTCGGCCAACCAGGCTCGATTCATGAAGTCCCTGAGCCCGAGCCCGCCGAGGGGCAGGTGCGCGTACGCGTTGCTGCCGCAGCGCTGAATCCGTTCGACAACGCGGTGCTCGGCGGCTATCTCAAGGACAGGATGGAGCACCGCTTCCCACTCATCCCCGCAAGCGACTTCTCGGGCACGATCGACGCCGTGGGCTCGGGCGTGCACGGATTCTCAGCAGGAGACCCGGTGTTTGGCGTGACCGGCAAAATGTTCGTAGGCGAAGGCGTTTTGGCTGAGAAAACCACAGCTTCGGCCGGCACCATCGCCAAGCGTCCCCAGTCTCTCAGCGACGTCGATGCAGCTGCTCTGTCGCTGGCGGGAGTCTCGGCCCTGATGTGTGTCGATGCCGCAGCTCTCAAGCCGAAGGATGTCGTGGTCGTTATTGGAGCATCGGGCGGAATTGGCAGCTACGCCGTCCAGCTGGCAAAACTGCGAGGGGCTCACGTGATCGGCGTGACACACACGGCCAACCTCGGTTACGTGACGGGACTGGGCGCCGATGAGGTGGTCGATCGGACCGCGGGCAGCGTGGCCGATGCCCTCGAAGCCCAGCATGGTAGCGGCGTCGCAGCCATCATCGACACCGGCAGCGATGCAGCGTCACTTGCGGCGCTGAGTGCGGTAGTGCGCAACGGCGGAACCGTCGTTTCGATGAAAGGGGCGGCAGCGCGCGACGAGCTCGCGAAGCGCGGCGTGAAGGGAATCAATGTCCAGACGCAGATGAATACCGAACGATTGGAAGCACTGGCGGAGCTTGCAGCTGCTGGAAAGCTGAAAGCCCCTCGAATCCACAAGTTCCCATTGGACAAGGCCGGCGAGGCGTTCAAGATCCTTGGCCAAACAGACGGGAAGATTGTCGTGACGATCTAGCCGGCGATCTTCTTGTAGAAGCGGCATGGCGGCGACTCCGCCGTGGTGTGGAAGTTCCAGTGACGGCACCATGCGGTGCCGTCAAACATCCGACACGTCCCACATGTGACGCGTGGATTCTCCACTCGCGTCTTCTTCATATGGTGTTCGGCGCGCTCTCCTGGAAAGCCGTCCTTCACAGCTGAGATCTCACGTCCCAGAGGTCGGGGAAGAATCGCTTGCCAAGAGTGGAGTGCAGGTACTGCGCGCCACTGCTTCCACCTGTGCCCGGCTTCGACCCGATTTGTCGCTCGACCATCAACACGTGGCGTGCGCGCCAGTGCGCGAATGCCTCGTCGTGGTCGAGCATCGCTTCGCAAAGGTCGAAGAGATCCCCGTGCCGCTCGCGGTCTCGGAAGATGTCCAGCAGCGATGGAGATCCGCGACGCTGAATCAGCGCGTGCAGGGCGTCCGCAAGTGACGGCTCATCGAGGCGGCGCTGCAGGCGGCCCATCTCCTCCGGAGAGCCTTCGATTCGCGTCAGGTACTTCGGCTCCTTGAGGCCGGAAAGAAACTCGATCTCGCGAAACTGGACGGACTGGAACCCACTGGCGGGTGCGAGCTGCGATCGAAAGTCCACGAAGTCCTGAGGTGACATCGTCTCGAGCACCTCGATCTGTTCGATCAGCAAACGCTCGATGACGTTGACGCGGCGCAGGTGATGGCGGGCGAAGAAGATGTCGTCGGAGTCGATACGACCTCCGGCCGCCTCGAGCTCGTCGAGCACGACTTTGAACCACAGCTCATACACCTGGTGAGCGACGATGAAAAGCAGCTCGTCATGCGCCTCGCTCAGGCCCTGCTGAAGGCTCAGGAGCTCCGAAACCTTGAGGTATGTGCCGTACGAAAGCTGGCGGCCCTCCTCGCCGAATCGAGATCCCATCTGCGAATCAGTGCTTGAAATGGCGCTGGCCGGTGACCACCATCGCAATCCCGGCAGCATCCGCCACCCCGACGACGTCTCCGTCTTTCATCGATCCTCCGGGTTGGATAGCTGCCGTAACACCGGCGCTGATGCCTTCTTCCAGGCCATCGGGAAAGGGAAAGAACGCATCTGAGGCCATCACCGAACCATTGGCCTGCTCGCCCGCCCGCCGGACGGCGATTTGAACAGCTTCCACGCGCGACATCTGGCCGGCGCCGACACCAACGGCGGCACAGTCTTTGAACAGCACGATCGCATTTGACTTCACGTGCTTCACCGCGATCCACGCCAGCCGCAGCTGCTCCCACTCCGCATCAGTTGGCTGGCGCTTGGTCACGATGGTGCAGGAGGCACGATCGAAGCCGGCCCGGTCCCAATCCTGGACGAGAAACCCGCCAGGGACCGATCGCACGTCGTAGTCGAACAGCCCTCGCCGGGCAGGTTGGACTGCCAGGACAATCATTCCCTTGCGGCGCGCGAGCACCTCGAGCGATTCGTTGAGGATCTCGGGCGCGACCACGACATGAGTGACGATCTGCACGATGTGCTCGGCTGTAGTCCGGTCGAGTGGACGGTTCACGGCGACGATGCCTCCGAACGCCGACGTCCTGTCGCACTCAAAGGCACGCAGGTAGGCTCGCGATAGCTCGTTGGCGATCGCGAGGCCGCACGGGTTCATGTGCTTGATGATGGCGGCCGCCGGCTGGTCGTAGTCGCTGACGAGCTGGAATGCGGCGGCCGCATCCTGGATGTTGTTGAAACCGAGCTCTTTGCCCTGCACCTGCTGGGCCCCGCCAAGCCCGCCGGGATCCGGCCCAAACCTGTAGAAAGCGGCGCGCTGGTGTTCGTTCTCCCCGTACTTGAGCGACCTCGAGAGCCGGCCGGCAAAAGGGAGCTCTTGCGGAAAACTATCATCGTCGCCCTGCATATATGCCGCGATCCATGAGTCGTACGCCGCGGTGTGCGCGAACGCCTCGGCTGCAAGCCGGCGCCGCATCGCCATGTCTGGACCGCCAGCATGGAGGGTGGCGAGAATTTCGGCATAGCGCTCGGGCCGCACAATGACGACGACCGAGTCGCTGTTCTTGGCCGCTGCGCGGATCATCGTCGGTCCGCCGATGTCGATCTGCTCCACGGCATCTTCGAATGCCACACCGGGGCGGGTGACCGTATCAACGAATGGATAGAGGTTGCAGCAGACGAGATCGATCTCTTTCAAGTCGTGCTGTCGAAGCGCTTCCATGTGCTCAGGCTTGTCACGCCGAGCCAGCAGCCCCGCGTGTACGCCGGGGTGCAGCGTCTTGATCCTGCCGTCCATCATCTCGGGGAAACCCGTCAGGTCGCTGACGGGCCGCGCATCGACTGCGGAGTCGAGGATCGCGTTGAGGGTGCTGCCAGTCGCGAACAGCTCGTACCCCAGCCGGTGCAAGCCACGCGCGAAGGCGCTGAGACCAGTCTTATCGCTAACCGACAGCAGGGCTCTTGGCAACTCGCGCCTCCATCAAACGAATCGCCTGGGGCAGTATCCGGTGCTCAGCTTCGTGGACGCGCCGGCGCAACGTTTCCGGAGTATCGCCCTCCAGCACAGGGACCTCTTCCTGGATGAGGATTGGCCCGGCATCAAGATCAGCCGTGACAACATGCACAGTCGCCCCGGTTCTCTTCGCTCCGGCCTGAAGCGCCTGCTCGATCGCATCCATGCCCCCGCCGAACTCCGGCAGCAACGACGGATGAACGTTGACGATCCGGTCTCTGAATGCCTCGACGAACGCAGCGGAATGGATGCGGTCATAACCCGCGTCGACAACCAGCTCCACGCCCAGGCCTCTGAAGAAGTCGCGCATCGCGCCGTCGCGCTCATGCCCAGACGCGAAGTTCTTCTGTGGCAGCTCGGCCACCGGGATTCCGCTCTCGCGTGCAAATGCGGCGGCACCGCATGCCGGCCGGTTGGTCGCCACCGCGACCACCTCGAACCCGCGCTCGACAAGGTTGCGCAAGTTCGAGCCGTTGCCGGAAACCGCCACCCCCAATCTCATCGGTGAAGCTTCAGCGAATCATGACCCGATCAGGCGCTGATCGGCGGACCACCTCGCCCACCACCTGTGCTCCGGGAGGCACGTCGCTCCCATCCATCACCAGGATCATGCCCAGGCCCATGTTGAATGTGCCAAGCATCTCGTCATTCGAAACCTTGCCTCGCTTCCGCAGGAGCCCGAAAATCGGTGGTTCCGTCCAGGACTTGCGGTCGAGATGGGCGCCGAGGCCCTCGGGCAGACAGCGAGGCAGGTTGCCGAGGATCCCGCCGCCGGTGATGTGCGCCGCCCCCTTCCACCGCATTGTGCCGAGCGGTTTCAGGTACGAGCGGTGGGGTTCGAGCAGCTCATCTCCCAGCGGCCGGCCGAGCTCTGGATACACCTTGCTCAGAGGCACGTCCTCGAACACCTTGCGTACCAACGAGAAACCATTGGTGTGCAGCCCGTTCGATGGCAGACCGACGATCACATCTCCCGCGCGAATCGTGTTCGGATCGGGACGCCGTCCCGACTCGACCATGCCGACGACGAAGCCGGCAAGGTCGTAGTCGCCCAGCGCATACACGCCGGGCATCTCTGCAGTCTCCCCGCCAAGCAGCGCGCACCCAGCGTCCCTGCATGCCGCGGTCATGCCCTCGATCAGCTGAGTGAAGACTTCTGGGTCGAGCCGGCCTGTGGCGAAGTAGTCAAGGAAGAAGAGCGGGCGCGCTCCTGAGGTGGCGATGTCGTTGACGCAATGGTTGACGATGTCGGTGCCGATGCCGCGGTGGACGCCGGCGGCAATTGCTACCTTGATCTTGGTCCCCACGCCGTCCGCGCTTGCGGCCAGATGGCTCCCGCCAGGGAGCTCATAGAGTCCCGCGAATGGCCCCACGCCGACCGCGACCTGCTTGCCATGGGTCGCCGCGATGAG
>JBDUAO010000130.1:0-7354 GCA_040004595.1 Candidatus Dormiibacterota bacterium
GATTCTGCACGAGCACCCTCTCCCCTTCGGCAAGGGGGCGCCGGCTGGCACGCGCTATGCGCTACGTTCGCTTCATGACTGTCCAAGCCCGTGGACTCAACCTCGACACCCTTCTGGACGACCCGATCGATAGGCCGTACAAATCATTTCCCACCGGCTACGTGGTGATCGACGCCATCCTCACATACTTCTAGATGTTGAAACTGCAAGAGCTGCGCGGCGTCCTGCCTGCGCTGGTGACACCGCTACGTCGCGATGGCGAAATCGACGAGCCCGCGATCGATCGCCTGGTCGAGCACGTGCTCACCGGCGGCGTCCACGGCCTGCTCGCCCTTGGCTCGACCGGGGAGGTGGCGTCGCTCGACCAGCCAGCGCGGCGCCAGGTCCTTGCCGCCGTCGTCAAGGCCGCAGCCGGTAGGGTGCCCGTGGTCTGCGGCGTCGCGCACAGCCGGCTTGCTGACGCGATGGCAGAGGTGAGCGCTGCCGCGGAGCTTGGCGCTGCCGCTGTTCTCGTCGCGCCTCCTTATTACTATCCGACCGACCAGCCGACAATTCTGAGGTTCTATCGTGCGCTGGCCGAGAAGAGCGCTCTGCCGATCCTCGTCTACCACATTCCGCAGAACACCAAGGTGATTACGGAGCCCGCGACAGTCGCCGCGCTCGCGCGCGACGGCTCGGTGGCGGGCATCAAGGATTCGAGCCGCGACTTCGAGTACTTCGAGTCCGTGTGCGCAGCTACTCGCGACCTGCCCGACTTCCGGATCTTCACCGGCAGCGACACGATGCTGCTCGCCTCGCTTGCGATGGGCGGCGCCGGCACCATCTGCGGCGGTGCGAACATCGCAGCGAGCTGGGTGGTAAGAATCTTCGACGAGTACGAGCGGGGCGATCGGAAGAGCGCCCGAACGCACCAGGACATGCTCCTCGAGCTCGTGCTGGCGGTCCGCGCGGGCGTGTTTCCGTCCGCGATCAAGGCGGCACTCCATATGCAAGGCGTGTGCGATCCCTGGCTGGCGCCACCGGGCGCACCTCTGGATGATGCGTCGGTGGCTCGGTTGCGCGAAAAGATGCAGGGTTGGGGCCTGCTGCCGGTCCACCAAGCAGCCTCTTGAGAGGAACCGCTGCTGAGGTTGCCATCATCGGCGCCGGCATCCACGGCGCCAGTGCCGCCTTTCACCTCGCGTCGCTGGGCGTGAAGCCGGAGGTTTTTGAGCGCGGGGCGCCGGCTGGCGGGCCGACCGGTCGCTCGTCCGCGATCTGCAGGGCTTACTACACGAATCCCTACCTCGCACGCGTCGCGCACGCGAGCCTGGAGATGTTCCGCTCGTTCGGCGATCTGACCTCCGGGCGGGATTGCGGCTATCGCCAGACCGGAGCGGTATACCTGCATCCCGAGGCTGACAAGGCAGCGCTGCACGAGGCGGCGGATTACATGAACTCGATTGGAACCCGCATCGAAATGTTGGCCGCCGGTGACCTGAGGCGCGAGTTTCCGCTGTTCAACACCGAAGGCGTCGCGGTTGCGGGTTGGGAGCCTGACGCCGGCTATGCGGATCCGGTCGCGACAACGGCTGGCCTCCTGGCGCGGGCATGCGAGCTGGGCGCGACTCAACGGCTGTACACAAAGGTGACCGGCGTCCAGGGGCGTGCCGGCGGCGGCGCACATCTGACCCTGGAAACTGGCGAGACCACAGAGTGCGAACGCCTTCTCATCGCCGCCGGCCCATGGACGAGGATGGTCGCGGCATGGCTTGGAATTGATTTGCCGCTGACCGTCGAGCGGCACTACGTTGCCACCATCCGCTGGCCGCAGGCGCAGGAGATGCGGTACGCGCACGCCGACATCGCGGGCGGCTACTACTGCAAGCCCGAGGGGGAAGATCTCTACTGCCTGGGTCCCCTGACGCCCGAGCCTGAGGTCGACCCGGATGAACCGGTGCGAGGCCTTGACGCAGAGGAATCGCACTCGCTGGCACGACTTGCCACCAAACGCATCCCCCGCCTCAAAGACGCGGTGTCGACCGGCGGCTGGGCGAGCCTTTACGACGTGAGCCCGGACTGGATGCCGGTGATCGGCGAGATCGCGCCGGGAGTCTTTGTCGACGCGGGCACCAGCGGCCACGGCTTCAAGCTCGGCCCGGCCCTGGGCGCGGACGTGGCGGCGCTCGTCATGGGCAAAAACGTGGACTCCGGCATCCAAGACTTCACGCCGGACCGCTTCACCACGGGCCGCGCACTGGCAGCCGGCTACGGGAGCGCGAAGATACTGGGCTGAGCTCAGTCGAGGGTAACCGTGTTCGACTAACCTCTCCCTGCGCATGAAAGTGCGGGGTCTGCAGCACGTTTCGTCGCCGTTCGCCAGCGGGGGCCAGACCGCGCTGCGCGCCTTCTACGGCGAGCTCCTGGGATTGAGCGAGCTGGCGATCCCCTCGTCCTTGGGCAGCATGGGGCTGGTCTGGTTTGCGGCCGGTGAAGGCCTCGAGCTGCATTTCTTTCGCGGCGACGGCGATCCGGCCGCGGATCGACATTTCTGTCTCGATGTCGATGACCTGGACGAGACGCGACACCGCCTGATCGACGCCGGTCACGAGCCGTACGACGACACTCCAATCCACAACCGCCCGAGATTCTTCTGCCGCGACCCTGCAGGCAACCTGGTCGAGTTCACCAGCATCGAGGGCCCGGACAGGCGAAGCGGCCCTTAGTGCCGACCACGCAGCGGACTGGCACGGCCATGGTGCTCGCCTCCGCGACCTGCTTTGGATCGCTGGCGATTCTGGCCAAGTACGCGTATGCGGCAGGGCTTGGCGCGGAGCAGGCTCTCGCGTTCAGGTTCGTGCTGGCGGCTGCGGGCATGGTGGCGCTCGCCTACCTGCTCGGCCACAACCTGCTTCGGATGGAGCGTGGCCGGTTGGTGATCCTTTTTGCGATGGGCTTCCTCGGTTATTGCGCGCAGTCTTTCACGTATTTCCTGGCCCTTCGCACCCTCCCCGCATCGCTGGTAGTGCTCATCGCGTACATCTATCCGAGCCTGGTCGTGGCGGCCGGCTGGTTGTTTCTTCGACGCCGGGTATCCGCGAGGCACCTGGTGGCTCTGGTCGCGAGCTTCATCGGGCTCGTGCTGCTGGTGGGCGGCGGGGCGCGCTTCGAACTTTCGTGGGCACTCGTCCTGGCAGTGGCGTCTCCCATCATCTATACGGGCTACATCCTGGTGGGGGAGAGGGTTATGGACTCCGTGCCGGCAATGCCCGCCAGCGCAGTCATCATTAGCGGAGCAGGCCTGGCTTTCGCAGTGCTGGCGGCATTCAACAACCAGCTCGCACTCCCTCCGACGGCCATCGGCTGGGCTGTCGCCCTCGCTCTGGCGGTGGTGCCGACCATGCTGGCGATCTCGTTGTTCCTTGCCGGCCTCCCGAGGGTGGGGGCAACACGGGCTGCCCTTTTGAGCACATGGGAGCCGGTGGTCACGGTCGGGCTGGCCGTCCTCCTGCTCGGAGATCGGATGTCGCCAATCCAGGCGCTCGGCGGCATCCTCGTCCTGGCTGCGGTGATTGTGGTCCAGGGCGCGCAGACCTGGAAACCGGTAGCGCACATCGACTGATTAGCGCGGGAAATATGACCCACCAGCGTTAGGACGACTAGAGCTGTAGAACCAACTCGGCTCTGGGGGACTAATGCAATACGAATACGGGCTTCGGCGGACGGTGACGACTGCTGTGCACAGGAAAACCCTGCGCGGCCAGTCCCTCGTGGAGGTCGCCATCTCGCTGCCAGTGCTCCTTCTACTTGCTCTGGGGGTCACTGACATCGGGCGAGCGTTCTATTACAGAGAGGCGGTCACCAACTCGGCGCGCCAGGCGCTGCGCATCGCAGTGTCGCCTTCGCAGCGTGCCACCGGGGACGCGGTCTGCGCGGGAGCTGGTGGGCCGTCCGCGGTGACGGTCACCACCGCCATACCGCCCGGCGGCAGCTCGATCGCCTCGATCGTCAACATTGCGTCGCTCGAGAGCTCGAGCAACGGAACGGCAGCCGGCTCGGTGATCAGCGGCGGCAACATAAGCGTCACCTTCCACTGCCTGGCCGGCTCTGTCGTAACGAACGCGACCAGCAACGGTGCGGGTCCTCTCGACCCAGGTTCGGACTCTGTGACGGTGAGCGTGACCTTTCGCCTGAGCGTCATCACGCCATTGCTCTGGCCGGTGACCGGCACGTCATTCCCGATCACAGTCACGTCGTACGAGAGGGCGGAGTACTGACGATGTTCCAGACTGAACGCGGCCAGGCCCTTGCAGAGTTTGCCCTCGTCTTTCCATTCCTGTTCTTCATGCTTGCCATCACCATCGACCTGTTTCGCGTGGATTGGGCGACGACGACGGTGGCGGAGGCAGCGCGCCAGGGCGCGAGGCAGGCTGTACCCAACGCCGATCCCAGCGACAACGCGTTTGGCGGAGCCGCAGGTTCGTGCTCGGGAATGACGCAGACTCCTTCGGCCAACGGTTCAGGCTGCCTCACCGACGCCCGAATTTTCCAAACAGTCACTGCCGTCCTTGGTGGATTCGGCCAGGGCACGACGCTGAGCTCGGCGTCGCCATCCGCGTGTCCGAATCCCGCAGTCGGTCGCGCCTCGGTCTGCATCTACCCACCGGAGGGCGGGGCTGCGGGGAACTACCCCGACTGTGCGACGGCCCGCTCGAGTCTTGGTCGAGACCCGACTGCGGGTGATCTGGGTTCGCGGAGTGCCGAGTATCAGACCCCGAAGTACAGGGGCTGCTTCGAGGTCGTCGTCACCGTGATCTACCGCTACGACACGCTCGTCCCGTTCCTCGGTCAGGCCGCACCGAACTTTCTAAGAATTGCGTCGTCGACGACGATGCTCGGGGAGTACTGATGAGCGCCCTTGACGTCGCCAAACATGATCGACAGCGCGGGCAGGCGATTGTGATCGTCGCCGCGATGCTCGTCGCGTTCGTGGTTCTCGGCACAATGGTGTTCGACGTCGGCCTCGCGATGTCCGACCGACGCAACATCCAGGCGCATGCAGATGCCGCAGCGCTGGCGGGAGCGCGGTCATATGGGCCGCAAGGGACCAGCAAGGCGCACTGGATCGCCATGCAGTATCTCGGGCCGGCTCTCGGTTTCGGCGTTCCGACGGGTGCCTGTGGCAGCGTGGCCAGCTGTCCGGCCGGGACCTACGGCGTGTCCGGGTACCAAATCACCCTCAGAGACTCGTACCGCCCGAACGGGATCCTGAACTACCCCAGCGTCCTTGATGTCGTGATCAGCCACCAGCAGCCGAGCATCTTCGCAAGCATGGTCGGCTACGCCCAGCTCACGACAGCCGCCTCCGCGCGCGCCAGCAAGCCGGGTCCGGAGATCAATGGCTCTGTGTATGCGGTTGCTGCGGTCAGCGGCGACGCGATGATCAACGGAGGCGGCGCCGCGTATCAGACCGTCACCGGGCCGGTGTACGCGTTCGGAAGCTTCGGCGCCAACAACGGTCCGCACTCCACCGGCGTGCCGGGAGTGCAGACCAACTACGACGGGACAGTCTGCCCAGGCGGCCCGACCAACTTTCTCGACAACGGCGGTGCCGGCAACAGCCTCAACTACCACACCACCGACGGCAGCGGTCTGCCGGACAACTCCAATGTGCCGCCTCCGACCAACTTCGACAGCGCCTCGCCAGTGGCGGCCGGCTCACCGCCGCCGATGTACACGACAGCTGCGCAGGCGAAGGACGCGGCCGGCAACTGGAAACCGGGTATCTACAACGGATTCGCTCCGACCGGCGGCACGATGAATGGCGGCGTCTTCAAGATCATCAACGCAACCAACCTGTCGCTTGGCACGATTACGAACACCATCTACACCGCGTCCGGCACCGTCGATGCGACCGGAGCCGTCGCGATCGTGCTCGACTCATCCGATACGGGCACCCTCGACATCTCGAGTGCCAAGCTCAACGGGCTCGATGACCTGGCTCCGGCAGCTGCTGGAGGGACTCGCGACCCCCTGGGGACTCACAACTTCGTCATCTTTGGCGGCAACGGGGCCACCGGGTTCGGGGGCACCATGTCGGTTGGGCCAGGCGCCACCACGGATATGAGCGGGATCATTTATCTACCCCTCGTCTCGTACCGGAGCAACGGTAACTCGAGCCCTCAGTTCACTGGTTCGCTGGTCGTTGCGACCATGACCGTCAACGGCGGCGGCAACGGCGCCCAGGTGTTCCACTGGGTGTGCGGGCTGAACGCCGTTGCCGGGCAGCCATGGCAGGGGGGCCTTCTCCGCTAAAGACTCCTCTCTCCGTCTGGGGAGAGGGTCGCTGGAGCGGGCGTCAGGCCGCACAACCGTTCAAAATTGACCCACGTGATCTCGAACCTCATCGGCTCGGAGTGGCGCACCGCTGACGTCGAAGGTTCCTTTCCGATTTACAACCCAGCCACGGGCGAGGTTATCGGCCAGGTCCCGATGTCGGGCGCCAAGGAGGTTGACGCAGCCGTCCGGGCGGCGGTCGCCGCTTATCGCACCTGGTCGCACACCGCCCTGATGGAGAGGGTGCGCTTGATGTTCCGCTACAAAGCGCTGCTCGAAGAGCATTTCGAGGAGATCGCCGCGATCATCACGCGGCATCATGGCAAGACTCTCGAGGAGTCTCGCGGCGAGGTCCGGCGCGGCATCGAGGTCGTGGACTTCGCCTGTGGCGCGCCGACTCTGCTTCAGGGCCGCACCCTGCGGGACGTCTCGGGCGGCGTCGACCAGGACCTCTATCGCTACCCGGTCGGCGTGTGTGCCGGCATCCCGCCCTTCAACTTCCCGGTGATGATCCCGCTGTGGATGTTCCCGCTCGCCGTCGTGGCCGGGAACACGTTCGTCCTCAAGCCCTCCGAGCGCACTCCCCTCGGTGCGGCGCGCCTGGCCGAGATCTTTCTGGAAGCAGGCTTTCCGGAGGGCGTCCTGAACGTTGTGCATGGAGGCAGCGAGGTGGTCAACGCCCTCCTTGCGCATCCCGACGTGAACGCGATCTCGTTCGTGGGCTCGGCGCCGGTTGCGCGTCACGTCTATATCACTGCCGCCGCCAACGGCAAGCGCGTTCAAGCGCTTGGCGGTGCCAAGAATCACATAGTCGTGATGCCCGATGCGGATCCGGAGATCACGGTGCCCGCGATTCTCAACTCTGCATTTGGCAACGCCGGCGAGCGCTGCCTCGCAGGATCGGTGGCGGTCGCCGTCGGTAAAGCTGCCGAAGGCCTTCTCGGGCCGCTCGCCGAGGCGGCCGGAAAGATGGTGGTCGGGCCAGGCGATCAGCCAGGAGTGCAGGTCGGGCCGCTGATCCGCGCGGACCACCGCGATC
>JBDUAO010000131.1:0-7318 GCA_040004595.1 Candidatus Dormiibacterota bacterium
GCGCTGATGGCCTACATCTCCGACTTGCTTCACCTCGAGCCCGGCCAGATTCGCCTACTGCCCTACTACACCAGCGTCAGCGTCGTTCGGGCGCTGGGCGATGTGCGCATGGTTGGCACGATCGCCGACACGGCGCACCTCGAGTGACTGAGAGGATCCGGGCCGACCTCGAGGCGCAGTGCCGCGAGCGCCTGGACCGTCCGCGGTTGCACGTGATCTCGGTCGATCCCATACCGGAAGGCCACTCCGGGTTCACCTACTTCGTCACCATCGACCAGGGGGATGGTCCACGGCGCTTCGTCCTACGCCTCCCCCCTCCCGGCGCACGCATCGCCGGCCCCGCCGACGTCGTCCGGCAGGGTCGCATCATGGCCGCGCTGCACGCAGCCGGGCTCCCTGTGCCCGCAATTCCTGTCATGAGCTCAGACCCAGTGGTGGACGGACGGCCATTCGTGCTGATGGAAGCGGTCGAGGGCGCGCGCATCGAGAAGGCCGGAGTCGAACGGGACCCGCTCGAGATTGCCAGCGCTGCAGTTCATGTCCTGAAAAGGATTCACGCGCTTCCCCTGGGGCAGACAGGCATCGGGGACGAACCTCCTGGGGGTCTCAACGCCGAGATGTTGCGCTGGCTGTGGCTCATGGACCGCGCGCCGGAGGAGCTCACCGGGCGGGCCGGACAGCTGGGGGGGTTGCTGGCCGCGAACGTTCCCCTGGAGCGCCCGCCGACACTCGTGCACGGCGACTTTCACTACGGCAACATGCTGTTCAGGGGCGCCGAGGTGGTGGCTGTGCTCGACTGGGAGATCGCGCAGATC
This sequence comes from Candidatus Dormiibacterota bacterium, assembly GCA_040004595.1. Classification (GTDB taxonomy): domain Bacteria; phylum Chloroflexota; class Dormibacteria; order Dormibacterales; family Dormibacteraceae; genus Palsa-872. Next base: position 816 of record JBDUAO010000131.1, read on the forward strand.
GGCCAGCCCCTGCTCGACCTTGGCTGTCTCTGCATCGTGTCCCACCGCCGCCAATACGATGGCGCACCCAACCCCGGCGGCTCGGTCGATGTCGCGATCGAAGACCTTTACAGGCTGTATGGCGCTGTCGCCACCGAGATGCGATGGTACCTGGCGATGAGCCTCTACAAGTACGCCGCGATCTTCGGCTACAACCTCATGCTCCACCGGCGTGGCAAGCGGCCCGACCCCATGTACGAAGAGCTGACGGATACCATCACCGGCATGATCGACGAGGGCATCGCGCTGCTCGAGCCAGGCGGGTAGGAGACTGAAGAGATGACCTGGGATTTCTCGACTGAGCCGGAGTTCGAAAGCAAGCTCGATTGGATGCGCGCCTTCATGCACAAGGAGGTCTACCCGCTGGAGGTGCTCGACACCGACGAGGCCGGTTTCATGCGGGCCATCCGCCCGTTGCGCGATGAGGTCAAGAAGCAAAAGCTGTGGGCCACTCATCTGCCCCCGGAGTTGGGGGGGCAGGGCTACGGCCAGGTCAAGCTCGGGCTGATGCACGAGATCGAGGGCGCCTCGATGTGGGGTCCGATCATCTTCGGCAACCAGGCGCCGGATTCAGGCAACTCGGAGGTGCTTGCACATTTCGGGACGGACTCGCAAAAGGAGCGGTGGCTGCATCCGCTGCTTGACGGCAGGATGCGCTCGGCCTTCTCGATGACCGAGCCCAACACTGCGGGCTCCGACCCCACGCTCCTGTCGACCACCGCCGTGCTGGAAGGCGATGAATGGGTCATCAACGGCCACAAGTGGTTCACGTCGAACGGGATGATCGCCGACTTCCTGATCGCGATGGTCGTCACCGACCCGGAGGCCGGCGCTTACGAGCGCGCATCGATGATCATCGTCCCGGGTGACGCGCCCGGGCTCAAGAGGGTGCGCAACATCCCGACCATGGGGGGCGACGAGCGCTTCGGCTACGGCCACGCCGAGATCCTCTACGAGAACGTGCGTGTACCCAAGGAGAATCTCATCGGCAAGCGAGGCCAGGGCTTCCTGATCGCGCAGGCCCGCCTTGGACCCGGGCGCATCCACCATTGCATGCGCTGGCTCGGGCAGGCGCGACGCGCGTTCGACATGATGTGTGAGCGGGCGCTGCAGCGCGAGGCGTTCGGCAAGAAGCTGGCCAGTCACGAAACGATCCAGAACTGGATCGCCGACTCGGCGGCCGAGATGTCGGCGGCGCGTTTGATGACCTTGCATGCGGCCTGGGTGATCGACACGCAGGGCGCCGCGGCTGCGCGCAAGGAGATCTCGCTGATCAAGTTCTTCGGCGCCAAGGTGCTGCACGACGTGATCGACCGCGCCATCCAGATCCACGGTTCCCTTGGCTATTCGTCCGACCTACCCCTCGAGGCGATGTACCGGCACGCGCGCGCTGCGCGCATGTACGACGGGCCTGATGAGGTGCACCGCGTGTCGGTCGCGCGGCAGATCCTGTCCGGCTACGAGGCGCCGAAGGGCATCTGGCCACGCGAGCATGTCCCGACCCGGCGTGAGGCGGCGCAGAGAAAGTTCGCCGCGCTGTTGGAGGCGGCGACGACCGATGCCTGAGGAGTCGACCATCCCGGCCGAGCTGCCTGACTATGCGGTTCGCAACCGGGCTAGCTGGACCGCGGCCAATGCCCAATACACGGCCGGCAGTGCGCGCTCGTCGTGGGCTCAGGAACACCTCGCCTGGGGCGTGTGGCAGGTACCCGAGGACGAGGTCAGAGTGGTCCCCGATGTCCGCGGCCTCGACGTCATCGAGCTCGGATGCGGCACCGCCTACTGGGGCGCCTGGCTCAAGAAGCGGGGCGCACGCAGGGTCGTCGGCATTGACATCACGCCGGCGCAGCTTGCCACCGCCGCGGAAATGAATGTGGAATTCGGCCTTGGGCTCGAGCTGATGGAAGCGAATGCTGAGAACGTCCCGCTTCCCGACGCTTCGTTCGACCTCGCGTTCTCTGAGTACGGCGCTTCGATCTGGTGCGACCCTTACCTGTGGATCCCGGAAGCGGCGAGACTGCTGCGCCCAGGCGGCGAGCTGCTGTTCCTGCGCAACAGCACCCTGCAGCTACTGTGCTCCCCGGACGCGGACCTGGTTGGCGACCGGTTGGTCCGGCCGCAGAAAGGCATGCACCATTTCGATTGGCAGGACGACGACACAGGGCCATCGACCGACTTCCATATCAGCGGATCCGACCTGTTCCAGCTGCTGCGCAAAACCGGCTTCGAGGTGCTCGACTTTCGAGAGCTTTACGCTCCTGACGACGCCGTCGACCATCCGTATTACAAATGGACTCCGGTCGAGTGGGCAAAGCGCTGGCCGGCCGAGGAAATCTGGCGGGCGAAAAAGCGATAGCGCCGGCCTGAGCCGCCCCCAGCCCCTTGACCACGAGAGGGAGTGCTCATGGGTGGCTCTCGGCGAGGTGGAGGCGGTCCCAGTCCGAGTACGGGCCGTTGACGTGGATGATCCTTTTCAACCCCGCCTGCTCCAGAAGGCTGGCAGCGATGCCGGCGCGATAGCCCGACGCGCAGTGCACGGCGACCGGTGCTTCAGGCGGAATCTCTGCCGCTCGATACGGCACATCCGGCACGTAGACGTGGACCGCGCCCGGTACGTGCCCCGCCGACCATTCGTGCTCGTCCCGCGTGTCGATGACGGTCATCGGCTCGGCGCTGAGGATCCATGCGGCCATGTCCTCGACGTCGACGGTCTCGAAGGTGGACAGCTCCCGGCCACCGGCACGCCACGCGTCCATTCCCCCATCGAGCGCGCCGGCGACTGAATCGAATCCGATGCGGTGAAGCTGGCGTTGGGCCTCGCGATGCTGGGCATCGGTGCCCCCGGCAAGCACGATGGTTCGCCCTCGGGGAATCAGCCAGCCCACCCACGCGCTGAAAGGGCCATCCAGGCCGACGCTGTAGCTGCCTGGAATGTGGACCTGGTCGTAGTCACGGCCCAGGCGAACGTCCACCAGCACCGCGCCCTTACCGATGAGCGCCGCCACCGCCTCCGCGCTCAGTTTCGCGGGGGGCGCGGGATCGGGGCCGATCAGCTTTGGACCGGCCAGGTTGACCGCCGCCATGTCGCGGTAGTACGCGGGGTAGCGTTGCTGGTTGAGAGCCCGCGCCAGAAACTGCATCACCTCCGTCGTCTGGAAGAAGGGGTTCGTGGCGCGCTCGTGGCCCAGCGTCGTCTCGTGACCGCTGTGTCCTCCGGTGCCGCAGAACGATCCGCTCCCGTGAGTCGGGAACACGGCGATGTCGTCGGGCAGGCCGCGCAGACGCACCTGCAGCGTGCGCAGCGCTTCCAGCGCGAGCTGCACCGCCAGGTGCGGGCCGAACAGGTCGGTGCGCGCGATGGCGCCGATCATCACGGCGCCGCCCGAGAAGAGCGCACGCGGCCGGCCGCGGTCGATCAGGAGGTAGCTGAGATGGTCAGGCGTGTGCCCGGGAGTGTGGAGTGCTTGCAGCGTGAGCTCCCCAAGCTGCATGTCGTGGCCGGGAGTGAGCTCCGCGATGTCGGTCCCCGCTGCAGCCTGCAGCTCACGGCGGCCGGAGACGAAGTCATTGTGCAGGTGGGTATCGAGGGCGTTGGTGAGCTTGACGCCGAGCCGATCGGCGATTCTCAGGTAGGGGCCGGGGTCCCGGAACGGATCGATGACCGCTGCCACACCGTGCTCGCGGTCGGCGACCAGGAAGCTCGAGTTGCCCAGCTCGGTTGCCGGCACCGCTTCGACTGTGAACAACGATGCATCACCCCAAAGAGATGGGCGCGGTGGTCAGGAGCACGTAGATGGTGAGCAAGGTCACCAGCACCGCAACGCCGTAGAAGATGACCTGCGCCACGACGGTCTTCGCCGCCGGGACGCCGAGGTCGACCAGCAGGTAGCGGAGGCGGTGTGCGAAGTGGAAGAACGGCAGCGAGATCAGGACCAGCAGGTAGAGCTTCACGATCGGGTTGCCCAGGATGCTGATCCAGGTGTCGTAGTGACGATCGACGACGGGGACAATGCCCAGCGGTCCGAGGATTCCCTGCACTAGGATGTGGACGGGGATCAGGATCGCCGCCAGCACGCCGCCCTGCGCGAACATGAACCACCAGAACAGGTGCGCGAGCGCGGGTTTGTGCTCGACGTGCTCCACGCGCGCGCTCATCGACCGAACCCGATGAGAACCGCGCCGATCACTATCGTCGCCACCAGCCACAGGCCGAACTGCGACATCACGATGAGGCGCGAGGGCACCGGCTTGTCGAGCACCTTGAAGTGCAGGATCACTCCGGCCAGGCTGAGAAACGTGAAGCTGTGGTACAGCGCAAACGCCAGGCAGATGACGCTGAAGGTGACGAACGCGGTCGAGGTCGGCGCGTAAAAATGGCTCGGCCCGCGACCGGCGCGGTAGATCTCGTACAGAAGCCACAGCAACCACAGCGCCAGCGGCAGCGCGGTGAACTCGCGAACCATGTAGAGGAAGTAGTGGCGCTTTTGCGTCCACCAACCGGCGCTCATCTTCTGCCGGTAGGTCTTGGTCGCCCTGGAGGCGCCTGCCTCAGCGCTCATTCGCGATTTCCGAATGGCAGGATGAATCGCACGGTCGTATCGAGCTTGGTCTGCTGGATGGCCTTCGCCGGGTCCACGCCCTTCGGGCACACGACCGAGCACTCACCGACGAAGCTGCATTCCCACACGCCATCCGAGGAGGCGAGGACGGGAAGGCGCTGCAACGTGCCCTGGTCGCGCGAGTCGAGGTTGTAGCGGCGAGCGAGAGCGATTGCCGCGGGGCCGAGGAACTTGTCGTCCAGCCCATAGACCGGGCAGGCCGCGTAGCACAGCATGCAGTTGATGCACTGGCTGAACTGGCGGAAGTCGTCGATCTGGTCCATCGTCTGCAGGTGCTCGCCCGCGCCGAGCGGCATCTCCTGCTTGCGGATGATCCAGGGCTTGATGGACTGCAGCTTGTGCATGAAGTCCTCCATGTCGACGACCAGGTCGCGAACGATCGGAAAGTTGTTGAGCGGGGTGACGGTCACGGCACCGGGCCAGTAGTCACGGAGAAAGGCGGCGCACGTGAGCTTGGGCGTGCCGTTCACCGTCATCCCGCAACTGCCGCAGATGCCCATGCGACACGACCACCGATAGCTCAGGCTGCCGTCGACATGCGACTTGATGTAGTTGAGCGCGTCCAGGACGACCATGCTGTCGTCGCTGAAGGGGATGTCATAGGACTGGAGGCGCGGCGCCTCGTCCTTCGCAGGGTCGAACCGCGTCGCGCGAATGGTGATTCTCTTCTCGGCCACTTGGTTCTCCCTCTCAGTAAGTGCGCGCTTGCGGCTTGAAGTTGGTGATGCGAACGTCGCGGTACTCAAGCCGCGGGGAAAGCTCATCGGTGCGCATGGCGACCGTGTGCTTCAAGAATCTGTCGTCGTTGCGCTCGGGAAAGTCGCGTCGCGCGTGGGCGCCACGCGATTCCTCGCGCGCCAGAGCCGAGTAGGTGATGGTCTCGGCCACCTCGAGCATGTAGTCGAGCTCGAGCGCCGCCATCAGCTCCGTGTTGAAGGTGCGGCTCGAGTCCTCGATCTTGATCCGGCCGAAACGGTCGCGCAGGTCGCCGAGCTGCCTCGTCAGCTTCTCCAAGCCTTCGCGGGTCCTGAACACGCCCGCGCCGGCATCCATGCTGAGCTGCATCTCCTCGCGAATGACGCCGATCCGCTCGTCTCCACTCTTCTTGTCGAGGTAGTCCATCTCGATGCGCCTGGTCTCGTCTTTGAGCATGCCTTCGACGGGGTTGGCGCCAACCGCGCGAGCCGAGCTCACGTACTCGGCGGCCATGCGTCCTGTCGCAGCGCCGAACACGAGGCATTCCGAAAGTGAGTTCGAGCCGAGGCGGTTGCCGCCGTTCAGGCCCACGTTCGCGCACTCGCCGGCTGCATAGAGACCTGGCAGGGGAGTGACTCCGGAGATGTCGGCGTCCACCCCACCCATCATGTAGTGCTGCACCGGCCGCACCGGGATGGGGTCGTGGACGATGTCGATGCCGGCGAACTCGCGGCCGAGCTCGCGCATGAAAGGCAGCTTCCGATCGATGGTCTGTTCGCCAAGGTGCCGGACATCGAGGTGCATGTACTTGCCGTGCGGGCCCTCGAACCCGCGGCCCTCCTCGAACTCGGTGATCATGGCTCGCGAGATGATGTCGCGCGGCCCGAGCTCCATCTTGTTGGGGACGTAGCGCTTCAGGAAGCGATCGCCGTCCTTGTTGAGCAGATAACCGCCCTCGCCGCGGACCGCCTCAGTGATCAGGATGCCGGTGAACGGCAGCCCGGTCGGATGGAACTGCACCATCTCCATGTCCTTGAGGCCGACGCCGGCGCGATATGCGAGCGCCATGCCGTCGCCGGTGCAGATGTTGCCGTTCGTGGTGAAGGCGTAGACGCGGCCGAGGCCTCCGGTGGCGAGGATCACGGCCTT
>JBDUAO010000132.1:0-7270 GCA_040004595.1 Candidatus Dormiibacterota bacterium
GCAGGCGCGCCCGAAGGGCCCGCCGCTGAGAGAGGACCGACTGGTCCTTTCTCATCCCTCTGGATGCCAGTGCCGCAGGGTTGGCCGCGTCTCCCCGGCCATGACTTTGTTTTAGCCACACCCAATCGTGGCGGGGAGAGACCAATTCGATAAATCCAATCCCGGGGGAGAGAGCAGGCGCGCCCGAAGGGCCCGCCGCTGAGAGAGGACCGACTGGTCCTTTCTCATACCTTCTAGGCGGTAACAAGCACTTCGTTGGCTGCCTTGATCAGGGCAGGGCCGTGCGTGTCGTCGCGGGCGAAGATGCGAAATAGGGCCATTCGCACCGGCAGGCGCTTGAAGAGCTCCAGCACGCGGCTCTGCTGGTATCGGTCCTCGAGCGGCTCATATATAAGAATGTCTGCGGTCTCGGTCATCGGGTTGAAAGCCCGCGACTCCTGGGCCGCGACGTCGACCTCGAAATCGATGCCGCGCAATCGCTGCGGCAACCTCTCCCGGATATGAGCCGCAAACTCTTCGCGCGTCACGCTCAGCGCTCCGCTCGAGATCTCACGTGCGTCCGTCAGGCCCTGGTAGATCAGCTTCCATTTGAGCTTGCGCGCTACGACGTCCGCCCACGCCTCCCCCAGCTCGCGCCTCTCGGCATCAACATCGCCGGCCGCCCAGCGGTCCACCTCCGAAAGCAGCGACCATTCGGTCAGCCCCTGATAACGATCCATCCGGACCAGCGGATTGCCGCCCAGCACCAGCTCCAGGGTTGGGCGGAAGACCTCCCGCAGCTGCAGGTCGATTCGCCGCACGGTCCGATGAAAGTAGACCTGGCTGTAGAGGTAGAGCCGTGCATTCAAGAACATGTACAGGGCTTCGGCGCCGTGGGCATGGAGCGTCAGGCCGCGCTCGGAGATAAAGGAGTAGTGAACGATCCGCTCCACATCGACCGGCCCTGCAGCAACCCCACATATATAGGAATCGCGAGGGACGTAATCCATGTTGTCAGCCGAGTAGGCGCCAATCATGGCCGGCTTCAAAGCGGCCAGCCAACGGGGAGCCTGGAAACCCTCGAGCTCAGCGGAAGAGATGAGGAACGCCACCCACTTCGGGTCGATCCGCTCGCCCGGCTCGAAGTCGGCGCCTGGCGATGCGCCCAGCTCGCTGACGATCGAAGCGAGGGGGCCCATGACCAGAGCGCGGCCGATCACCTCGTGATCGATCCCCCACGTGTCGAGGTAGTTTTCATCGAAGAAGTGACCGAACGGCCCGTGGCCGACGTCATGGAGCAGGCCCGCAATGCGCATGGTCTCCTCCACCAACCCGACTGAGGGAGTGTCGTTGCACGTGGCGCTGAGCGTCGGGTGGAGGTGATGCGCCCACTCGCCGGCCAGGTGCATGGCCCCAAGCGCATGCTGAAAACGCGAGTGCTCGGCCGTCGCGAACACCCACCAGGCGCTCTGCAGCTGGTGAATGCGCCGGAGCCGCTGGAGCCAGGCTCCATCGAGCAGGTCCTGCTCGGCCGCTTCGCCAGGCACCCCCCCAGCGCCACCCTTCGTGATACGAAGGTACCGATAGATGGGATCGCTTGAAAGGTTGACTCGAGAGTATTCAGGGGGAGCGCCGGTCACTGACCGATTATCGCGACCTGGGCAATGGGCCATGAACAAGGTATGACCGGATTGGAGGAGGGTGTCGAGCTGTTCAACCAGGGCCGTTACTGGGAGGCGCACGAAGCCTGGGAGCGCGATTGGATGCCAGACCGCAAGGGCCCGGACTCAGCGTTCTACAAGGGTTTGATCCAGGTCGCGGCGGGCTGCCTTCATTACTCACGTCGAAACCGTCGTGGCGCGGTCAACAAATGGAAAAGCGGCGCCGAATATCTCCGGCCGTACCTGCCCGCCCATCGAGGAGTCCATCTGGAGCCGCTGGTAGAGGCAGTGGACGGCAATGTAACTGCGATCGGGGGAAGGACCTGGCCCGCCCTGACGATGCCGCGGATCCTTCAGGAGTAGGGCGGGAAGCGGCGGCCGGCCCCCGATTCGATGAGGCCGCCGTGCCCCAGGCGCAACAGGTCTCCCGCGTCGGCGCGGCCGTAAGCGAAGACGAACGGGAGCAGCAGATCGAGGGAGCTCGATCGCCCAAAACCGGCACATGAAGCAACACCGACGACTGCCGCATCATCGAGCCGACCCAACCACAGCATGCTGCCAGGGTGCATCGGCGCGCCAAGCTGCAGCAGCTGTCCGCCGGCATTGGTGAGCTCGGCGTAGGCCGGATCAAGGGGATCGATTGCGGAGGCGCCGGCAAACAGCACGAGCTGCGCGCCAAATTGGGTGGCTTCGGCGTAAGCCGAGGCAACTGCCTCGCCGGTGCGGGCGACCTCGCGGACCCCGACGACCTCCGCCCCGTACCAACCGAGCTTCGCAGTGACGGCGGCGCGAAACAGCTCGCGCGCCTTCGGCTTCAGGCGCTCAGTGGCGACCACGAACGTGCGAAGTGGCAGGAACGGAAGCAGCTCAAGCACCGGTCCCTTCTCGCGACAGATCTGTTCTACCGCAGCGATCAGGTTGCCAGGCACAGCGACCGGAGTGACCTTGCAGCCCGCTACCTCTTCACCTTCGGCGACTGCCTGACCGTCCATCAACGTGAAAACCGAGATGAAGCCAAGGGCATTGATGGCATCGACCAGGTCCGAGCGCACGCGTACAAGCCCGCGATGCTCGGCGGTCAAGCGCGTCTGGCTCTGAACCGGCGGTTGTGATTCGAGGCCAGGGCTCGTCAGCGCGGCCGCGAGTCGTTGAGCGGCGACATCCTCGTGAACATCGCCAGCGTCGAGCTCGACCACATGGACGTCGCTTGCCTGCTGGACGCGCGCCAGATGTTGCGCGGTCAGGACGGTGCCCTTGCGCAGGTCCGGCCCCAGGTCATGGACGAGGACGCGGCCGACCACGTCCCCCTCTGTGGCCTCGGGACCAAGTCGATGAGCCTTCATTACTGGCAGCATAGATTCGGGTTGCAAGCTCCTGCGCCGGTCCGGCTGTACAACACCTTGACTCGCTCCAAGGAAACGCTCGTCCCCGGGACGGCCGGGATCGTGCGGATGTACTCCTGCGGGCCGACCGTGTACCGATACGTCCACGTCGGCAACCTTCGGACATTCATGCTCCCCGACCTGCTGCGCAGGGCGCTGGAGTACCTCGGCTACGAAACCGAGCAGGTCATGAACATCACGGACGTCGGCCACCTGACGGATGACTCATTCGACCGAGGCGAGGACAAGATGCTTGTCTCCGCGCAGCTGGAGCACAAGTCGCCGGAGGAGATTGCGGCTTTTTACACCGACGCGTTCATGCAAGATGCGGCGAGCGTAAACATCAGGCCGGCGGCGCACTATCCGCGTGCCACCCATTACATCCCCGAGATGATCGAGCTCATCGCCAAGCTCATCGAGAAGGGACATGCCTACGAGGTCGGCGGGACTGTTTACTACGACATAGCGAGCTTTCCCGCCTACGGCAAGCTCTCGCGCAACACCACCGATAAGCTGCTCGCCGGCTCGCGGGGCGAGGTCGATCCGCGAAAACGTCATCCTGGTGACTTCACCCTCTGGAAGGCGGCAGGCGAGCATCGACTACAGGTGTGGCCCAGCCCGTGGAGCCCTGGCTTTCCCGGGTGGCATATCGAATGCTCGGCGATGTCGATGTCGTTGCTTGGCGATCGTTTCGACATCCATACGGGCGGCGCCGACAACGTCTTCCCACATCATGAGGCGGAGATTGCACAGTCGGAGGGAGCCACGGGCCATCGCGTCGTGGGCTGCTGGCTGCATGGGGACTTTCTGATGCTGTCGGGTTCTCGGATGGCCAAGTCTGCGGGCAACTTCTTTCGCATACGAGAGCTCGAGGAACAGGGATTCGACCCGCTGGCCTTTCGCTACCTCGTGCTCCAAGCCAAGTACCGGACGAAGCTCAACTTCAGCACCGATGGCCTTGCCGGCGCCGACAGGGCGCTGCGCAGTCTGAGGGAACGCCTGCGCGAATGGTCGCAGGAGGGCGGTGACGAAGCCGGCTCCACCGCCGAAGCCGAGAGACTGGAGACGCGATTCCGATCTGCGATCGCTGACGACCTGGATCTACCGGCTGTGATGGCTCTGGTTTCGGAGCTCACCCGCTCGGCGATTGCTCCACGAGACAAGGCTGCACTGCTACGGGCGTGGGATCGCGTGCTCGGTCTGGACCTTGACCGATCGGTGCCTACTCAGAGCCTACCGGCGGGCGCAGCGGAGGTGCTCGAAGCCCGCGAGCGTGCGCGAGACGCCAAGGACTATTCGCGTGCGGACCAGCTCCGTGCGGAGCTTGCCGAGGTCGGGGTTATCGTCACCGACACTCCATCCGGTCAGCGGTGGAAGGTCGCCGCAAGAAAGGACGGGGGCCGGACATGAGGTCCGGCCCACCGCGCCCCCTACCCTTCCTTACCCGCCGGCGCCGTGCGAGACCACGACAGCGTGGTCAGGCTTGTGGCTCGTCTGCCCGTGGCCGTGCCCGTTTGCATTGCCGTTGCCTTTGGCCTTGCCATTGGTTTCGCCGCTCGCCTTGCCATGGCCGTTCGCATTGGCGTTGCCATGGTTTAGTCGCGCGCCGCTAGCGTGCCCGGACATGAGCTGCCCGTGCTGGCTCGCGAAAGCGCTGACACACGACCCGATGCCGTGCTCACCGGTCTCCAGCGCAGCCTTGCAGGCAATCACCTGCAGTCTCACCTGCTGGCCCCAATTCGTGGGGTCGGCACTGCCCGTGATCGCGGCCTCGGTTACCGCGGCTGCGGCAACCACGCCAAGGGCTCCGACAACGAAACCCATTGCTGCTTTGGCGGCAATTGCTTTTACGCCACCTCCAACTAGTGCTTTCACAGTTCCTCCTCGACCCGACGTCGCCATTTGTGTTCCGTATGCGCGCCGGTCAACACAGAGGGACCGCCTGCCGCGCCGAACTACCCGTTTTTGGCTGAGTCAAGAGGTGGCTTGACTACGAACGCATGTTCGGCTAACGTCCGCAGTCAGACCTATGGCCACGTTTCCCGCTTTCGTTCCAGCCAATTTCCAGGGAGACGTGACCCTCGATCACTTGATCCCGGCAACTGAAGCTCGATTCGCACCCTTGCCCGACGACCTTCGGCCCGAGCTCGCTCGAGCGCTGGCCGCTCGCGGCGTCGAGCGCCTCTACTCACATCAGGCTGACTCGTATAACGCCGTGCGTAAGGGCCGCCACCTGGTCGTAGTGACGCCGACGGCAAGCGGGAAAACCCTCTGCTACAACCTGCCCGTCCTCCAGCGTCTCCTGGAGCAGCCGGAGAGACGAGCCCTGTACCTGTTTCCGACGAAGGCGCTGGCCCAGGACCAGCTGGCTGAGCTGAGCGCGCTCAAACATGGCCTGCCCATCGATCTGCGGGTTGACACATACGACGGCGACACCTCTCCCGGCCGGCGCACGGCCATCCGTGAGGGCGGGCACGTCGTCATGACCAATCCCGACATGCTTCATGCAGGCCTTCTTCCGCATCACACGCGCTGGCGCCGGCTCTTCTCGAGCCTCGACTTCGTCGTGATCGACGAGCTGCACATGTATCGCGGACTTTTTGGGAGCCAGGTCGCCAACGTCATTCGCCGGCTGAAACGAATCTGCGCTTTTTACGGATCTAGCCCAACGTTCATCTGCACGTCCGCGACCATCGCGAATCCACTCCAGCTCGCGCAACGGTTGTTGGAAGAGGAGAACATCGAGCTCGTCGAGCGCAACGGCGCGCCACGCGGCGAGCGCCGGCTCATCTTCTACAACCCGCCGCTGCTCAATCGCGAGATGGGCGTGCGGCGCAGCTCGATGCTCGAGGCGCGTCGCATCGCCGCGCCATGGATTCGCAGCGGAGTACAGACGATTGTCTTCTGCCGTAGCCGCCTTCAGGTCGAGGTGATGCTCAGCTATCTACGCCAGGATCTGGCGCCGCGTCTCGACGCTGCGCAGCGCGTGCGTGGATATCGTGCCGGTTACCTGCCCTTGCATCGCAGGGAAATTGAGGCCGGCCTGCGCAGCGGCGAGATCACCAGCGTGGTCAGCACCAACGCGCTCGAGCTCGGGATCGACATAGGCAGCCTGCAGACTGCGATCCTTGTCGGCTACCCCGGCACCATCGCCTCCACCTGGCAACAGCTGGGCAGGGCGGGGCGACGTTCCGGATCGGTCGGTGTCTTCGTGGCCTCGAGCTCGCCGCTCGACCAATTCATAGTCCGCCACCCTGAGTACTTCCTCGGATCGGACCCAGAGGAAGGCCTCATCGATCCTGACAACCTGCTGCTGCTCGCAGGCCACTTGCAAGCCGGCCTGTTCGAGCTGCCGTTCGAAGACCAGGAGCGCCTCGGCCGGGCCGATGTGCACCTGTTGCTCGAGCTGTTCGAGGAGGATGGCTCCGCTTCTCGTTCGGGGGGGCGCTGGTTCTGGAGCCGTCAGGCTTTCCCGGCGGACGAGATTCACCTGCGCCGCATCGCGGCGGACAACGTCGTCATCATCGACACCTCGCAGCCCCGACCTGCGGTCATCGGCGAGATGGACCAGTTCACGGCGCCGGTGTTGCTGCACGAGGAAGCGGTCTATCTCCACGAAGGCGCGCAGTATCACGTCGAGCGCCTTGACTGGGAGGAGAAGAAGGCCTACGTGCATCCGGTCGAGGTCGACTACTACACGGACGCCCTCGCGGCTGTGACGGTGCAGGTGCTCGACACCTTCTCGATTTCCGAGCCTGGCGGCCTATCGCGAAACCACGGCGAGCTGAAGATCACCGCTCTCGCCAGCATGTTCAAGAAGATCCGCTTCCACACGCACGAGAACATCGGGTCGGGCCCAATCCACCTTCCCGAGCAAACGCTACACACGACCGGTTACTGGATCACCGTCGACGAAGACCTGTGGCACACGCTGGGTCGCGAGACCCTTGAGGCCGGTTTGCAGGGAATGGCGCACACGCTGCGATATGTCGCGAGCCTGCGCTTGATGTGCGACCCACGCGACCTTGGAGCGGTGGCTGAGGTGCGATCGGTGACGACCCGCCTTCCGACTGTGACCGTCTACGAGATGTACCCCGGCGGCGTCGGTTACTCCGCCCGCATGTACGAGCTGCACCGAGAACTGCTCGACCAAAGCGCGGCGCTCGTGCACGAATGCCAGTGCCTGGCGGGATGTCCATCCTGCATCGGACCGCTGCACCTCGTGGAAGGAGCCAAGGAGGCATGTCT
>JBDUAO010000133.1:0-7234 GCA_040004595.1 Candidatus Dormiibacterota bacterium
TACTGGCCGGCCACGATTCCCTGTCCCGCGAAGACGGTGACGATGTGGTTGCCGTGGCCGCTGTCATCCTCATCCCAGGTCAGGATGGCGAGCGAATTGTGAGTCTTGGCCCACGCCACATATGGCGCCCAGTGGGCCTGCAACCAAGCGTCACCGGTCGCAATGGAGCAATCGTGCGTGTCATTACATAGATTCGGCACGAGGAGAGATACCGTCGGCAATGTTGTGAAGTCCGTGGGAAAAGCCGCGTACGTCTTGGTGTGAGCTGCGTCCGCAGTTGCAGTCCAGTCGGCAAGCGGATTGTGCTTGCGCGCATACGTCCCGCTGCCGCAACCGGTGTATCCGTCACTGGGCATCGACTCGTTGTAACCGGCAACGGTGAGGCCTGCCGTCAACAGTTGAGTGCCCAGTGAGTTGGTTGTGAATGTGTGCGGGCAGCTGTCGTCGGTCACGCCCTGGTTGGAGCCGCTCCATAGCTCGTGGTAGTTGGGCTCGCTTGGATGGCCGATAGCAAATGACTGCGTAAGCGATGCGTTTTGTTGAGCGAGCGAATTGACATAGGGTGCTGCGGAGCTCCCAATGATTTGCTCGTACGCGTGGTTTTCCATGATGGCGATAACCACGTGATCGGGACGCGGCGTGGCTGCGGACGTTGGGACTGGTACCCATAAGGCACCAAACAACACTGCAACTCCAGCCCCTGGGATCAACCGCTTGAACCAAATGCGAATTGCGCTCGAATGTCGAGTCATCAGCATCTACCCCCGGCAAGATTCCGTCGTGTGCTCACACCTACATTTGGAAGTCAGCCAAAACTTCCAGGATGCGCAGCTAGGAACGACGGTTACGAATCAGCGAAGTACTTGTGACTTGCGGCTAATGCGACGCCGCCTTGTCACATCGCTGTAAATAGATAGAACGAAACCATAGCAAGAAGCTTGCAGTTGACGCTGTACGTGCAGTTCGCCCAATTGAGAAAAGGAGATTCGGCAATGTGCTATTCGAAACGCAATAATTGACCCATGAGATTTCGCACCAAGATCCTGGCCGCAGGTAAAACTGCGGCCGGAATCGAAGTGCCGGCACGAGTGGTTAAGGGCCTTGGTTCGACGAAGGTGCCGCTGGTACGCGTCACCATCAACAACTACACCTATCGCAGCGCGGTGGCGGTGATGGGCGGCAAGTTCATGATCGGCGTGAGCAACGAGAACCGGCGGAATGCGAGGGTCGCAGCCGGCGACACCGTCGACGTCGATCTCGAGCTCGACAAGGAGCCTCGCGAGCTCGCGCTGCCCGACGACTTCGCCAAGGCGCTTGACAAGGATGGCAGGGCGAAGAAGGTGTTCGAGGGTTTGTCGAACAGCAAGAAGCAGCGCTTGGTGCTGCCTGTGGCGAACGGGAAGACGCCTGAGACGCGGCAGAGAAACATCGAGAAGGCTCTGACCGAGTTGCGTGAGGGCAAGGTCTAGCCCACATAATTTCGCGCGTGCCGCTCCTCGCGAAGTTCCTTCACGTTCGTCGCACCGAATTGGCGCGCACCCTTCAGGTTGCCGGCTTTGCCATGGTCATCGGCTGGGCCTCTTACACGGCGTTCAGCGGTGTGCAGGCCATCTTTCTCGACACCGCCGGGCCGGACGCCTACCCGCTCTTCTTCGTCATCCTGGCACTTGCCGTGTGGCCGATGGTCGCCCTCCAGGGAGCGCTGACCCGCAGGCTCGGTGTGGGCCGCGCCTTCCGCGTCATCCTCGCCTTGAACGGCCTGGCGGCCCTGGTGACCTTCGTCGTCTTCGTTTTCGACGAGAGCGCGAACACTGCCTTCGGCGCGTACCTCGTCTATTCGGTGGGTTGGGAGCTCGTGATGCTCCAGTTCTGGGGCTTCGTCAGCCAGCATTTCAACCTGCTCGAAGGCAAGCGCATCTTTCCAGTCATCGCGGCAGGCTCGAGCATCGGGTATATCCTCGCCGGCTTCACCACGACCCTCATCGCCCTGGTGGCGATTGAGCCTCTGGTACTCGTCTGGGCGTTTGGCGCCGCCATGGGAATCGTCATGTCGTTCCGGCTCGAGCGCACGTTGTATCGCCCGTCAATCGACGACGAGGCCGATGAGTTCCTCGCGCACGAGCACTTCATCCGTGGACGGCACAGCGCCATCAACATCCTCAGGGGCGCGATCCAGTACATGACCAGCAGCCCTCTGGTCCTGGCGCTGGTGCTGCTCGCCCTGGTTCTGCAGATAGCCAGCCGCGTCGGCGACTACCTCGTCGCTCTGATATTCGTGAACTCGACCCATCACAACTTGCAGGCGCTCACCATCCTGATCGGCAACGCGTGGCTGGCCAGCAATGTGGTGCAGCTCGTGATCAGCCTGTTCGTCGCGCCGTGGGTGCTGGACAAGTTGGGGGTCAAGAACGCGATCCTCGCCCTGCCGATCTTCACGCTCATCGGCTTCGCCGCCGTCGCCGCGAGCCCCATGTTGGCCACTTCACTGTTCCTCTTTATCGTTCGCAACGGGCTGCAGACCGGGCTGGACGACCCGGCGGAGAGCGTCCTTGGCAGCGCGGTGCCGGCGCAGGTCGCCCCGAAGCTCAAGTTCCTGCTCGACAACCTGGTGCTTCCCGGTGCGGCAGTGTTGAGCGGCGTGATCCTGCTCGTGGCGCAGCGCACCATCGCCGCCAGCGAAGAGGTGTTGGCGGTGATCGGGATCGTGGTCGCGATCCTTTTCATCGCGGCGGCGTTCCGCGTGCGCAGCCTTTACGTGAGCGCGATCTACGCGCGGCTGCGGACGCACGCGATGACCCTGAGCGACTTCCAGCGGGCGGTGGGGCGCCCGAGCCCTTCGGAGATCGACGAGCTGCAGGGCTTCGTCCGCGAGGGCGATGACAAGGTTCGCCAGTTCGCCGCCGCTGCCCTCGGACGGCTGGCACCCGACACCTTTGCCGGCATGCTGCCCGAGCTGCTCGCGTCCGACGACCGTCGTGTCAGGAGGATGGGCTTCCAGATGGCGCTGCCGGAGACAGTGTCCGTCGACCAGCTCGAGGGGGCTTTGGACGATCCGGACGGGTGGGTGCTGGCGTCTGCCGCCGTGGCAGGGGCAGGGCGCAAGCCGCCGTGGGCCCGGGTCGGGGAGATTCTCGATCGCTTGTGGGCATCGAAGAACGACGAAGATCGCGCGGCCGCGGTGTGGGCCGCTGCGTTCAAGGGCGATAACGAGAAGGTGGTCGCCGCACTCCAGGATGGGGTGCCGCGCATCCGCCAGGAGGGCATCCGCAGCTTCGCCAAGCTCAAGGCCAACGTGCCTGGTGCGGCGGGCCCCCTGATTGCGTGCATGACCGACGCGAATCCGGGAGTCCGGCGCGAGGCGCTGCTGCAGGCGGTCCGGTGGGCACCACCACCGGAGGACAGCCACGACTACGCGGAGGCGCTGATCGATGGACTGATGAATCCCGATCGCGAGATCCGCGTCCTGGCCGCGGAAGCGTTGGCTGCACAGGCGCCTGCTGCGCTGGAACGAACGCTGCCGCTGCTCGCGTTTCGTGGCGACGCGGCTGCCGCGACAGTCGAGGCGTTGGTCCGCAGCGGACGCCCCGACATGTTCAAGCAGGTCCGCGATCACCTGGAGAAGTTGTTGGGCGAAGGGCTCCACATGGCGAGGTTGTCGCCCCGGGTGGCGAGTCATGCCGGGAACGGCGCGGACGATCGGTATCTGTTTCTGCGGATCACCGTCGAGGATTACGCTCTGCACGCGGCGGAGTCCGGGCTCGCAGCCATGCGGGCGCTGCATGGCAAGCGGGGCTTCGCCACGGTCGAGCGTGGTATTCGTTCCGCTGGTCCCACAGCCCGGGTGGAGGGTCTGGAGACGCTGTTAAACTTCGGCCCGGCCTGGCTTGCCGGGCCGCTGGCGCAGCTGCTCGATCCCGAGGCTATCGACTCGGGGCCGGCGCGACCGCTGTCACCTCACGAGATCGAGGCGCTCGCGAATCATGGCGACAGGTGGGTCAAGGAGGCCGCGGCGGCGGTTTCGAACGGGCTCGACGAACGCATGAAGGAACTGATAGCGCTCAAGAGGGTGCCGCTGTTCAGCACGCTCACGCTCGAGCAGCTGGCGAGCATCGACCGCCTCATGGTCACGCGGAGCTATAGGAAGGGCGAGCCAATCTTCACCAAGGGCGACGTCGGGTCGGAGCTTTATGTGGTGCTGGAGGGGGAGATCAGGGTCCACCTCGACCACGCGGGGCGCGAGGTGACGCTGGCGCGGGTTGGACCCAGCATGGTGCTGGGGGAGATGGCGGTGTTCGACGAGCAGCCACGCTCCGCGAGCGCGCAGGCGAGTGCTGACACGACGGTGCGCGTGCTGCGGCGAGACAAGCTGAGAGCGGTGGTGCACGAGCACCCGGAGGTACTGCTTGAGTTCGTGAGGAACCTGAGCCAGCGCATCAGGGTGATGAACGAGCAGCTGGAGGCGCAGGAGACAGCGACCTGAAGCGCCCTGCGCGCCCGGCGTGTCACGCACGTCTGACGCCAAAGGCGTGGTTCTCCGCAACTCGAATCGAACGTTTGGACACAAAGATGCGGAATTGGCCGCTGCGCTTGAGACCTACTCCTCTGACGTTTCTGGCCTGATCTCGATTTTGTGGCGCGCTGCCTCCAGGCGTTCTGTGCAGACCTTCAGGTAGACCCTTGCTTCGTCTACCGCTTTCAGGGCGGCTTCCAGGGACAGGTCGCCATCCTCCAGCAGCTTCAGCTTTTCATCCAGCTTCTCCAGCGCCTTCTCGTACGTCAGCTCGTCGGCCATAGCTCAACCTCCTCCACACGCGCGCCCAGGTGGCCGGCGGCGAGCCTGATCCGCACCTTCCGTTTCACCGCGGTGTCTGTCGATGACCGAAGGACCGCGCCCGTCTCGGCATCCTGCGTGATGCTGTAGCCCCGAGCCAGGACGCTTTCGGGGCTGAACGCGATCAGCTGCTGGCGGCGGTGGTCGAGCGTGCTCCTGGCGATGTCGAACCGTTTGGCCAGCGCTCGCTCGAGCCTGTCAGCGGCGCGCCGACCCGCCAGGGTCGTACGACCGCGTGCCAATCGCGCCATCGCCGCTGTGGTGAGCCGCCTCGAGCGCTCGCGCAGCGCATCCTCTCTCCGCGCCACCTGCTGGACGGGGCTGAGTCTGGCCAGGTCGGCTGCCACACGGGCCAGCCGCTCGGAGCGACTCCGCACCAGAGCCGGCAGCAATTGGAGAATGCGCGTCCGCTTCGCGGTCAAGCGCTCGACCTCGCGCGCGATCCGCAGGCCCCCCTCGCGATCGATCCGCCGGCCGCGCTCGCGCAGCAAGGCGACCAGGTCTGCCTTCTTGGGCACGACGCGCGCGCCGGCCTCGGTGGGCGTGCGGCATTCGGCGTCGGCCACCAGGTCCGCGATTGTCCGGTCGGACGTGTGGCCCAGCGCCGTCACCACCGGCAGCCGTGACGCGAGGATCGCGCGCGCGACGACCTCGCTGTTGAATCCATACATCTCCTCAAAGCTGCCACCGCCACGCGCGATGACAAGCACGTCGGCGAGACCTTCCTCATTGCACCGGCGCAGCGCCCGCGCGATGCTCGCCGGCGCTGCCGCGCCCTGGACCTGCACCGGGTACACCACGATGCCCATGTTGGGATAGCGCTCCCAGATCGTCTCCTGCAAGTCGTGGATTACGGCGCCCGTCGGCGATGTGAGCAGAGCGACCGCCCTCGGCAGGAATGGCAGATTGCGCTTGCGTCCGGGTGCGAATGCCCCCTCCGCTTCGAGCCTGCGCTTGAGCTCCTCTAACCTGGCGCGGAGCTTGCCGACGTCATCGAACTCGACCTGGTCCACGATGAAGCTGAGCCGTCCCGTCTTGCCAAAGAAGTCGATGCGGCCGCGGAAGATGAAGACCTGACCGTCCTCGGGCAGCGTCGTGACGCGCCGCGCCTCGTCCGCGAAAAGCACCGCATCAAGGCGGCTCACGCCATCTTGAATCGAAAAGTTGAAGTGGCCCGCGGCGCCACGCTTCATGCCGCTCACCTCGCCTTTGACGAGCAGCGCGGTGAGCGGCCGGAGCTCACGCCGTATCTCGTTGGCGAGCTCCGTGACCGTGTAAGGACGCTGGGCTTCCTCGGGTCGCAGCACGAGGTTTAGCTTACTGGCACGTTCGCCGGTGGACGATCAGGACGCCTGGATGAAAAGAAAGGTCAGGGTCGAGCCGTTCGACGTGACAACTGCGCACGACGGGCTGCTCAGCCCGACCCCCCAGCTGACGGTGCCCTCGAAGTCTCCGAGCTGGGCGACCTCGACCAGGCGGGGTCCGGACGATTTGAACTTCTTCTCGCCCTTGTAGTTGATCTGGTCGCCACGAAAGCCGGTCAGCACGATGCGCGCGCCATCGGTGCCCGAAAGGGTGACCGCCTTGCCGGACGCGTCCTCTGTGAACCCGGCGCCCGACTGGGTGATCACCTGAAACGGCGGCGTCCCGTTGGTGAAGGTCAGCGAGAACGTGTCACTGGACACTGAAGCTGAGGCGATCGGCGGGATATCGCTCTTGGGGGGCTGTGGAAGCGGCCAGTCCACAGAAGCGGTCCCCGTGTCGCTGCAGGTGGCCGGTGATGGGGACCGGGAGGAAGCCGGAGCCGTACCTCCGCACGCGGAGAGCAGGGCGAGGGCCAGGAACGGAGCGAGGCAGCGCAACAGGAAGCTCAACGGTGGTGAAGGCTAAAGCATGCCGCCAGTGCGAGTTTCGTTCAAACCGAGCGCGAGAAGTGGTAAGACGAGATCCTCATGCCCTTGTTGAAGTAGAGGCGGTGGGCGTCCTCGCGGTCCGCGCCGGTGCCAGAGTCGAGGTGAAACTGACCACAGCCGAGGCGCCGCGCTTCCTCGATCATCCAATCGAGCAGGGCGCCGGCGTGCCCCTTGCCACGATGCTCCTGGCGCGTGCCGAGATCGTCGCAGTACAGAACGTCACCCCAATAGAGAAAGTGCGCAACCCGAAAGCCGGCGACCGCGGCCGCCTGCTCGTCGCCTTCCACGAATGAGGCCACCAACCTGTAGCCCTCCAGCCTTTGGACCACGTCGATGCGCTTGACGAATGCCGCCTCATCTCCCTCGGCCGGCCGGAGCTCCAACATGGCTTTGTAGGCGAGGTGCGTCTCGCCGGCAGGAAGCTCGCGAATCACGCGGCTTTGTAAGCGTTACCCGCCGATCCAGATCGGCGGTTGAGCCCCGTCGTGCA